>JAEZMT010000308.1 GCA_023442085.1 Pseudomonadota bacterium
GCGGGTGGGCGCGCCGGAGGGGCTGGGGGTGGGCTATCTGGCGGCGCGGCTGGCCGCGCTCTCCGCCGACAATCCGAAGCTGGAGACGGAGCTTGTGGCCCTGCCGCGCTCCTATTCGCTCGCGAGCAGGGAGGTGGATATCGCCATCACTTTGGACCGGCCCATCGCCGGGCAGGTCAGGGTGCGCAAGCTCACCGACTACACGCTGCAACTCTATGGCACCGAGACCTATCTCGCCCGGCGCGGGCGGCCGGAGACGCCGGATGATCTCAAGGACCATGTGCTCGCCGGCTACATCCCGGAACTCCTCTTCACCCGCGCCCTCGACTTCTCGCAGCTCGGTCCGGGGGTGGAGCTGAAGCCGGTCATCCGCTCCACCAGCGTCATCGCGCAGGTGAATGCGGTGCTCTCCGGCGCGGCCATCGGCGTGCTGCCCGCCTTTCTCGCCGCGCCCCATTCGGCACTCGTGCCGCTGCTGGAGGACGAGGTGCGCCTCACCCGCAGTTACTGGCTCTCCGTGCACGACGATCTCAGCCATCTTGCCCGCGTGCGGGCGGTGCTGGACACCATCACGGCGGTGGTGCGGGCGGACCGGGCGGCGTTCATTCGCAGATGAAGCGGGCGCGCTCCTCGCGGAAGCGACGTGCGAGGAAGGCGCGCACGGTGGCGATGCGGCGCACTTCCACCGTGTCGGGATGGGCGAGCAGGAAATAGCTCCGGCGGAAGGCGATGCGCGGCAGGATGCGCACCAGCGCGTCGCCATAATACGCGGCGGCGAAATCGTGCAGCACGCCGATGCCGGCGCCGGCGCGCACCGCCTCCATCTGGCCGGTGACGCTGGCGCAGCGGAAGGGTTGGCCGCCGTGCTTTTCCAGCACGCCGGAATAATCCAGCGCCGAGGCATAGGCGAGGTCTTCCACCCCCGTCACCACCCGCCGGCCGGCAAGGTCCGCCTCGCTCTCCGGTGCGCCAAAAGCGGCGATGTAGCTCGTCGCGGCATAGGCGCCGAGCGTGTAGTCGGTGAGGCGCGAGACCGTGAGGCGGCCCTCGGTGGGCCGGTCGAGCACGATGGCGAGGTCCGCCTCGCGCCGGGAGAGCGAGAAGGTGCGCGGCAGCGGCACAAGTTCCACCACCAGATGGGGGTGGACCAGCGCGAGCCGCCCCAGCTCCGCCGCGAGGAAATAATTGCCCAGCCCGTCCGGCGCGCCGATGCGGACGGTGCCGGAGACCTCGGCCTCTTCCTTGCGGAAGCGCTCGGCGATGCCCAGCATCTCCGCCTCCACCCGCTCGGCCGCCGGCAGCAGCCGCTCGCCCGCCTGGGTGAGGACGCAGCCGGTGGGGCGGCGGTCGAACAGCGGGCTGCCCAGCGCCGCCTCCAGCGCATCGAGCCGGCGGGCGATGGTGGCATGGTTCAGCGCGAGCTGTTTGGCCGCGGCGAGCAATTGCCCGCGCCGGGCGACGGCGAGGAAGACGCGGAGGTGATCCCAGTCGAGGGTGAGGTCCATGGGCTACACTATTCGCACAACAGGTGCTCGGACAATGGCATTGCTGCGCGTCATTTGAAGCGCCACTACAGGGCGACACCAGCCCGGAGGCGCATCATGCCCACGCAGATTTCCCATTTCATCGGCGGCAAGCTCGTCGCCGGCACCAGCGGCCGCACGGCCCCGGTCTACAATCCCGCCACCGGCGCGCAGACCGGCGAGGTTCCGCTCGCCTCCGCCGCCGAAGTGCGCGCGGCGGTGGAGATCGCCAACAAGGCCGCGCCCGGCTGGGCCGCCACCACGCCGCTGCGCCGCGCGCGCATCCTCAACGCCTTCCTGCGCATCCTGGAAGAGCGGGTGGACCAGATCGCCGAGGTGGTGAGCGCCGAGCACGGCAAGGTGTTCTCCGACGCTAAGGGCGAAGTGCAGCGCGGCATGGAGGTGGTGGAATTCGCCACCGCCGCCCCGCAGCTGCTGAAGGGGGAGATCACCGAAGACGTGGGCACCCGCATCGACAGCCACGCGGTGCGCCAGCCCCTCGGCGTCGTCGCCGGCATCACGCCGTTCAACTTCCCGGCCATGGTGCCCATGTGGATGTTCCCGGTGGCGCTGGCCTGCGGCAACTGCTTCGTCCTGAAGCCGTCCGAGCGCGATCCCTCCGCCTCGCTGCTGCTCGCGCAGTGGTTGAAGGAAGCCGGTCTGCCGGATGGCGTGTTCACCGTCATCCACGGCGACAAGACCGCCGTTGACGCGCTGCTCGACGATCCGGACATCCAGGCGGTGAGCTTCGTCGGCTCCACCCCCATCGCCCGCTACATCTACGAGACCGCCGCGCGCACCGGAAAGCGCTGCCAGGCCCTCGGCGGCGCCAAGAACCACATGATCGTCATGCCCGACGCGGACATGGACCAGGCCGTGGACGCCCTGATGGGCGCCGCCTACGGCTCGGCCGGCGAGCGCTGCATGGCCATCTCGGTGGCCGTGCCGGTGGGCGAGGAAACCGCCGAGGCGCTGATGGCGAAGCTGGAGCCGCGCGTGCGCGCGCTCAAGGTCGGCCCGGGCACGGATCCTGAGTCCGAGATGGGTCCGCTGGTCACCAAGCAGCACCTCGACAAGGTGTCCGGCTATGTGGACCAGGGCGTCGCGGAAGGCGCCAAGCTGGTGGTGGACGGTCGTGGCCTCAAGCTCCAGGGCTATGAGGACGGCTATTACATCGGCGGCACCCTGTTCGACCACGTGACGCCGGACATGCGCATCTACAAGGAGGAGATCTTCGGACCCGTCCTTTCCGTGGTGCGCGCCGACAGCTACGACACCGCCGCCGATCTCATCAATACCCACGAGTTCGGCAACGGCACCGCCATCTTCACCCGCGACGGCGATGCCGCCCGCGAGTTCGCGCACCGCATCAAGGTGGGCATGGTGGGCATCAACGTGCCGATCCCGGTGCCCATGGCGTTCCACTCCTTCGGCGGCTGGAAGGCTTCGCTGTTCGGTGACCACCACATGCACGGGCCGGAGGGCGTGCGCTTCTACACGCGCCTCAAGACCATCACCACCCGCTGGCCCACCGGCATCCGCGCCGGCGCCGAGTTCGTGATGCCCACCATGAAGTGAGGCCAAAGGGAGGGGCCCTGTGCCCCTCCCGTCATGACGTGAGCCGAAGGGAGGGGTCTCAGGCCCCTCCCTTTTGCGTTCAGGCCGGCGCCGCTTCCCAGTTGGGGAAGGGGTCCGGCAGGTTATTGAAGGCGCTGGCGTCGAACCGCTTGGGGTCGGCCGGGCCGACGAGGCAGGCGTCGAGGGCCGCGCGCATGGCGCCTTCGTCCAGCCCCATGCCGATGAACACCAGCTCCTGCCGCCGGTCGCCATAGCCCGGCACCCAGTGGGAACGCAGCCAGGAGCGCCAGTCCGGCTGGGTCGGCCAGTGCTCCTTCGGCACGCTCGCCCACCAGCGCCCGGCGGTGCCGGTCTGGCAGATCGAGCCGGCAAGGCTCATCTCGCCCACGCGCTTCGGCCGCGTCGCCAGCCAGAACAGCCCCTTGGCCCGCACCAGCCCCGGCCAGGTCTGCGCCAGGAAGGCCTGGAAGCGTTCGGGATGGAACGGGCGGCGGGCGCGATAGACGAAGCTCGACACGCCGTATTCCTGCGTCTCCGGCACATGGTCCTTGAAGCCGTTCAGCTCCTTGAACCAGACGGGATGGGTGCTCGCCTTCTCGAAGTCGAAACGCCCGGTGCCCAGCACCTCGGCGAGCGGTACGCGGGATTGGTCGGTCTCGATCAGCCGCGCATCGGGATTGAGCGATTTGACCACCCCGCGCACGATCTTCAGCCGCTCCTCATCCACGCTCGACACCTTGTTGAGGATGATGACATCGGCGAACTCGATCTGGTCGGTGAGAAGATCCACCAGCGTGCGCTGGTCCTCCTCGCCGGCCACCTCGCCCCGGTCGCGCAGGAAGTCGCGGGAGCCGAAATCCTTCAGCAGGTTGGCCGCGTCCACCACCGTCACCATGGTGTCGAGCCGCGCCACGTCGGAGAGCGACTGGCCGTCCTCGTCGCGGAAGTCGAAGGTGGCGGCCACCGGCAAGGGCTCGGCGATGCCGGTGGATTCGATGAGGAGATAGTCGAACCGCCCGTCCTGCGCGAGGCGGCGCACCTCGGTGAGCAGATCGTCGCGCAGCGTGCAGCAGATGCAGCCGTTGGTCATCTCCACCAGCTTCTCCTCCGTGTGGGAGAGATTGGCGCCGCCGGAGCGCACCAGCTCGGCGTCGATGTTCACCTCGCTCATGTCGTTGACGATGACCGCCACGCGCAGCCCGTCGCGGTTGGCGAGGATGTGGTTGAGGAGCGTCGTCTTGCCCGCCCCGAGGAAGCCGGAAAGCACGGTGGCGGGCAGGCGCGGATCGGGGCGGGCGGCGGGGTTGGCGGCTGTCATCGGCAGACTCCGGATTGGCGGGTGCGGCATGCATCGTGTCTAAATGATATAATATATCTTTTAGAGCCCTTGACGTCCCCGTCAAGGCGCAGCGGGCGCTTCCCGCGATGCTTCGCAGTGCCGCTGCATTTGCCGCTTTGCGTCGGCGCGCCCCGGTGGCAGGGTCGGGACGCGAATCCCGCGCATGAGGCATCCGTCATGGCCGCCCCGCGTCCCGCCGCCCGCGCGACGATGACCTTCCTGATTACCTGCATCCTGGCGCTGCAAGTGCTGCTCGCCGGGATGTCCGGCAGTGCCATGGCCGGGAGCCTTATGGCGGATGGCTTTGGCGGCCCCGTGGTCACAGGCGCGCCGCCGCCTTCAGCCGACGCAGTGGCCGTCCTCGGGATGCCGACGGACGAAGACGGCGATCTCCTCCCCTGGGAAGCCGGCCGTCCCGCGCCGGCAGCTCGGTGGCCGGAGCGCCACGCGTTAACGGCCCTGTGGATGGGCGGCGTGGCCACCATCCGCCGACCCGCGGAGCGCTCCCCTCCGCCGGCCCGGGCTCCCCCGGCCTGAGGCGTCCGCGGCTTCGGCCGAAATCCAGACGCACGGCCCGCGCGAGCCGACCGCATGACAGGGAGCCCCCATGATCCATCGTCTCTTCCGGCGCAGCGCGCCAGGCCATCGCCCGTTCGCCCGCCTCCATGGCGAGGAGATCCTCGCGGCGACGCTGTTCGCCTTTTGCCTGCTTGCGCTTTCCGCCCAGCATCTTCTCGCGCACGAGTACAAGGTTGGAGACCTGCTCATCGACCATCCGTGGGCGCGGGCTACGCCCCATGGCGCGGATCGCGGCGCCGGCTTCATGGCCATCCACAATGGCGGGACGACGCCCGACCGCCTCCTCTCCGCGACGGCGAGCTTCGCCAAGCGCGTGGAGGTTCAGCAGATGGGCATGAAGGACGGGCTCATGCGCCTCGTCCCGGTGCGCGAGGGGCTGGAAATCGCCCCCGGAGCCACGCTGCTTCTGGAGCCGAGCGCCAGCCGCCTCGTCTTCTTCGATCTGAAGGAGCCGCTGAAGGAAGGGACGATGCTGGACGCGACCCTCACCTTCGAGAAGGCGGGCAAGGTCCCGGTCCAGTTCCAGATCGAGGCCATCGGCGCGACGGCGCTCGACAAGCTGCACCACCCGTTCGGGCAGTGACGGCCGGCCTCACGCGCGGCGGATCCACCGCTCGATCAGCGGGCGCAGGAGGTGGCGCGCCGCATAGGCGCCCACCAGCGCGCCCAGCGTGCTCGCGAGCCAGTTGTCGACGCCGGACGAGCGGCCCGGGATGAACAGCTGGCAGATCTCGAACACCGCCGACGCGGCGGAAAAGCCGAGCGTCAGCGCCGCGATGCCCGGCGACAGGAAGGCGTATGCGGTGACGCCCACCGTGCCCGCATAGGCCACGACATGCTCGATATTGCCGGAGAACCCCGTGTGCGGCCGCTCCTGGCCCGGCAGCAGCGACAGCACCGTGATGACGAGGCAGAACACGATGGCGAGGACCTTCGGCCCGGCGCCGCCCGGCCGCAGCACGCTCGGGAACCATCTTTCGGGGGGCATGACAACCTTTCAGGGCGGCGACGGGCGCGCGATAAATGCGCTCGGCCCGTCTCCTGTTTCGCCCATCGTCCGCCGGAAGGAAAGGCCCGCGCCCGGCCGCGTCAGAAGTTCGGGTTGGCCGGCCGCTCCAGCCCCAGAAGGTGCCGCAGCGTCGGCCCCTCGTATTCGGTGCGGAACAGGCCGCGCTGCTGGAGGATGGGGATGACCAGATCGACGAAATCGTCGAACGCGCCGGGGAAATAGGGGGGCATCACGTTGAAGCCGTCCGCCGCGCCGCTCTCGAACCAGAGCTGGAGCGTGTCGGCGACTTCTTCCGCCGAGCCCACCAGCACCCAGTGCCCGCGTGCGGCGGCGACCATGTTGTAGACGTCGCGAAGCGTCCCGCCCTCGCGCTTCGCCTTGGCCAGCATGACGCCAGTGAACGACTTGTAGGTGTCCGCCTCGGGCAGGTCCGGGATGGGGCCGTCGAGGTCGTAGGCGCTCATGTCCGTCCCGAAGCGCTCGGAGAGCATGCCCAGCGCGTTCTTCGCGTCCACGAAGCGCATCAGCTCGGCGAGCTTCTCGCGCGCCTCCTGCGCGGTGCGGCCCACCACCGGCATCACGCCGGGCAGCACGGTCACATCCTCCGGCTTGCGGCCGAGAGCGGGGAGGCGGTCTTTCAGCGATTTGTAGCCGGCCTGCGCCTCCGCCATGTCCTGCACCACGGCGAACACGATGTCCGCCGTGCGCGCGGCGAGCTGCTGGCCGGGCTCGGAGCCGCCGGCCTGGGAGATGATGGGGTGCCCCTGCGGCGCCCGCGAGATGTTCAGCGGCCCCTTCACCTTGAAGAACTCGCCGTCATGGTCGAGCGCCTTGACCTTGGCGGGGTCGATGTAAAGCCCGGTCTCGCGGTTGGCGACGATGGCGTCGTCCGCCCAGCAGTCCCACAGGCCCTTCACCACGTCGAGGAACTCGCCGGCGATCTCGTAGCGCTTGGAATGGTCCGGATGGAGCGTGCCGAAGTTCGCGGCGGCGGCCGGGGCGGCGGTGGTTACCGCGTTCCACACCGCGCGCCCGCCCGAAATGTGATCCAGCGAGGCGAAGGCGCGGGCGACCGTGTAGGGATCTGAATAGGTGGTGGAGACCGTGCCGCCGAGGCCGATGTGGGTCGTCGCGCCGGCGATGGCGGAGAGCAGCGTCAGCGGTTCGAGGCGCGCGGTGTAGGAGGGGTGGGCGGATGGGTCGGCGTTGAGGTTGTCGCCCATGAAGATGAGGTCGAACAGCCCGCGCTCGGCGGTGGCCGCGATGCGCCGCACCGCTTCGATGTCCTCGAAGGTGTCCACCGCCCCCGGCACGCGCCAGCCGGCGATGTGGCTCCCCGTTCCCAGCAGGAACAGGCCGAAATGCATCTTGCGGGTCATGTCGCTACTTCCAGAAAACCAGACGCCGCTCGACGACGCCGACGAGGCCGAAGAAGGCGAGGCTGGCGGCCGAGGCGATGAAGATGGCCGACCACACCTTCACGAAATCCACCTGCAGCACCGCCTGGTAGATCACCCAGCCGAGGCCGTCGTAGGCGCCCAGCATCTCGGTGACGATGGCGACGATGACAGCGCGCACGGTGGAGACGCGCAGGCCCGCCGCGATCAAGGGCAGCGCGGTGGGCAGGCGCAGGCGGAACAGGATGGCGAGCCGCCCGGCGCCGAACGAGCGCATGAGGTCCACGGAGCGCCGGTCCACCCGGTCGAGGCCGGCGAGGGCCGAGAGGAAGACGGTGAAGGAGACGGCGAGCGCCACCATCACGATCTTCGACGGCATGCCGATGCCGAACCACAACAGGATCAGCGGCGACCACGCCACCACCGGCACCGAATTGATGGAGGTGGCCACCGGCACGATGGCGTTGCGCGTCATCGGGATGAGGGTGATGACCACCGCCAGTCCGATGCCGATGGCGGCACCGATGACGTAGCCGGACAGCGCCTCGGCGAAGGTGTAGGCGCCGGCGAGGAACAGCGTGGAGCGGTGGTCGTAGATGCTGCCGAGAATGGCGCTGACCGAGGGCAGCGTATAGGCCGGCAGGTTGAAGCCGCGGGCGATGCCTTCCCAGGCGAGGACCAGCAGCACCATGCCGAGGGCGCCGCGCTGGATGGCGCGGGAGGATTGGATCGCGCTCATTGCTCGGCTCCCCAGAACACGAGGGCGCGCTCGGCCGCCGCGACCACCGCATAGAAGCCGGTGCCGAGCAGCGCGCACATGGCGATGGCGGCCCAGATGGCGACCACGTTCTCGTTGTACATGCCCTGCAGCAGCAGCACGCCGAGGCCCACCGTGTCGCCGAACCATTCGCCGACGATGGCGCCCACCAGCGAGAGGGCGGAGGCGAGGCGCAGCGCCACGAAGATCTGCGGCAGCGCCGCCGGAAGCTGGAGCCGGGTGAGGATCTGGAAGCGGCTGGCGCCGAAGGAGCGCATCAGCGCCTCCTGGCGCGGATCGACGCTTTCGAGGCCCAGCAGCGCGTTCACCGTCACCGGGAAGAAGGTGAGGTAGAAGGAGATGGCGGCCTTGGCGATGAGCGTGTTGCCAAACCACAGCACCACCAGCGCGCCGAAGGCGATGACGGGAATCGTCTGCGAGACCACGAACACCGGGAAGATCAGTTCGCGCAGCACCCGCGCGCGGAAGAAGACGATGGCGATGCCGACCCCGACGATGGCGCCCGAGGCGAAGCCCATCAGCGTTTCGGTGAGGGTGCGCAGGAAGCCCTGCACATAAGGCGCCGGGGTGGCGAGGATGGCGTTGAGCACCAGCGTCGGCCGCGGCACGTACCAGGGCTTCACGTTGAGAAGGATGACGAGCGCTTCCACCGCCGCCAGCACGGCGAGGAGGATGGCGAGCCCGCGCACGGCGCGCAGCAGCGCCGTGAGCCAGGGGGCGGTCCCCGGCCGCGCGGCCGGGGACTTGAAGGTTGCCGCGCTCACGGACGGCGGTCCGCCACCGGGATGGCTTCGAGGAAGGAGCGGTTGAAGGTGGTGTCGAGATCGACGGGCTTGGAGATGACCTTGGCGTCGAGGAAGAGCTGCTGGGTGATCTTCACCGCGTCCATGTCGATCCAGAACAGGCCGTTCTCCTTCACCTTGCCGGCGAGCATCAGCTTGGCGGCTTCGGCGAGCATGAATTCCTGGTGGGCGCGGTCGAGGGTCGGGGCCGCCTTCATGATGGTGTCCACCGCGCCCTTGGGATCGGCGAAGGCATCCTTCCAGCCCTTGATGGAGGCGCGCAGGAAGCCCTTCACCAGCTCCGGCTTCTCCTTGGCGGTCTGCTCGGAGACGATCAGCGTGTCACGCGGGAAGGTGATGCCGGAATCTTCCGCAACGAAGGTGCGGAGCTTCTCTTCGCCCATGCGGGTCTTGATGGTGTAATACTCGTTATAGCGCGTGGCGGTGATGACATCGACCTGCCCGTCCACGAAGGGCGTCACGCTCACCTGCTGGGGCTGGATGTCCACCAGCGCCGGGTCGATGCCGTTCTTGGTCAGCATCGCCTTGAGCACATGGTTCGCACCGGTGAACCAGGTGGTGACCTTCTTGCCCTTGAAATCCTGGATCGACTTGATGGGGCCGTCGGCGCGCACCACGAAGACGAAGGGCGTCATCTGGTGGGAGATGCCGACGCACACCACCGGCAGGCCCTTGTCGCGAGCGGCGAACACGCTGTCGAGGCCGCCCGAGAGGCCGAAGGTGTCGGCGCCTGTGGCGACGAGGTTTTCGGCGAGGATGTTCGGGCCGCCCGGATTGATGGTGAGGTCGATGCCCTCGGCCTTGTAGTAGCCCTTCGCCACGGCGACGTAGAAGCCGGCGAACTGGGCCTGCGGCAGCCACTTCAGGCGCAGCGTCGCGGGCACGGGATCAGCCGCGAGCGCGGGGAGCGCGCCCATGGCGGTGGAGAGCAGCGCGGCGCCGGCCGCGAGGGTGGAGAGGAAGGTACGGCGAGGGATCATCAGGTGGTCTCCGCTGGAAGGGTGTCTTGTTGGTGTTGTGTCAGGGGAAAAGTGAAGCGGCCGGAAGAGCCGCAGCTCAGCTCCGGTAGCTCGGATCGGCGCGGTCGAGCTGGCGCATGAGGGCGGGCCATTCGCGCTCGCCGGGAACGAGGATGTCGCCCTGCATCTCCCAGAACTGGCGGGCGGCCTTCTCGCACACCTCGTGGGGCGGCATCACCAGCTTCACACCGGAGGCGCAGGCGGCCTGCATGGCGAGCTGGATGCGCGCGGCGCGCTCGAAATAATAGAGCAGCATGAAGGCTTCGCCCGGCGTGCGGCCCACGGTGAGGATGCCGTGGTTGCGCATCAGCATCACCTTGTGCGGGCCGAGATCCGCGACGAGGCGGGCCTGCTCGTCCATGTCGATGGCGACGCCCTCGTAATCGTGGAACGCCTGCCGGTTGTAGAAGCGCATGGCGAACTGGGAGAGGGGCAGCAGCCCCTGTTCCTGCCCGGAGACGGCGACGCTCGCGTCCGAATGGGTGTGCAGCACGCAGGCGGCGTCGTGGGAGGTCTTGTGGAGCGCCGCGTGAATGACGAAGGCGGCGAGATTGATCTCGTAGGGCGTGTTGTCGATCTTGCGGCCGTCGATGTCGATCTTCACCAGGCTCGATGCGGTGATCTCGTCGAAGAGGAGGCCGTAGGGGTTGAGCAGAAACTGATCCTCGTGCCCCGGCACGCGCATGGAGATGTGGTTGTAGATGAGATCGTCCATGCCGAGCTTCGCCACCATGCGATAGCAGGCGGCGAGGGCGACACGCGCTTCCCACTCGGACGCGTCCATGGAGGCCGGCTTTTCAGCAAGAGCAGCCATCATTTGCCCTCCGCGGTGAAGGACTTCATGGCTTCCTCCTCGATCGCCTCCAGAAGCGTGCGCTTGAGGCGGATGAATTCGGGAGAGATGACGATCTCGGCCGGGCGGGGGCGGGGCAGGTCCACGGCCTGGGTGAGCTTCACCTTGCCGGGGCGCGCGCTCATCACCAGCACGCGGTCGCCGAGGAAGAGGGCCTCGTCCACGTCGTGGGTGATGAACAGGATGGTGCGCTGGTGCTTCTGCCACACGTCCAGCAGCCAGCGTTGCATCATGGTGCGGGTGAGGGCGTCCAGGGCGCCGAACGGCTCGTCCAGCAGCATCAGGTCGCGCTTGAACAGGAAGGTGCGCATCAGCGCCACGCGCTGGCGCATGCCGCCGGAGAGCTGGTGCGGATACTGCTGGCCAAAGCCGGCGAGGCCGAACTCGGGCAGCATCTTCTCCGCCAGCGCGCGGGCCTCCTTGCGGGGGGCGCCTTCCACCTCCAACGCGAGGATGGCGTTGTCGATCACCGTGCGCCACGGCAGCAGCAGATCGCGCTGGGGCATGAAGGAGACGCGACCGAGCAGGTCGGCGCCGACCACGCTGTTGCCCTCGAAGCGCATGGCGCAGCCGGGGTCCGGCTCCTCCAGGCCGGCGACGATGTTGAAGAGCGTGCTCTTCCCGCAGCCGGAGGGACCGACGACGGTGACGAACTCGCCCTTCTCGATGGTCGCCGTGAAGCCGTCGAGGGCGCGGGTGGCCCCGAACGTCTTGGTGACGCCGGTGAGGGAGAGAATCTGCGCGGCGTCGGGGGCACCCGCCGCGTCGGCGGCGAGGACGGCCGCGCCGGGCCTGTTTGGGGAAGCCGGCAAGCCTGCCTCTTTCTTCTTTGTATAATGAGCGCCGGTTGGCGCATGCGAAAGGACGGTGGTCATGCCTTCCCTGCTAGCAATCGACATGCCACACTTCTTGCAAGGACACTCTATGGACGGCGCGCCGGGCGTCAACCAGTGAAGGTAACGGAACGTAGCGCCTTCCGAAGCCCTCTGAATGGATGCCGCGGTCGCGTTGATGTATACTGAACTGCAATTTTGAGAATGCAAATGGCTATCATGAGTGCACAAGAAGGCAGCACCTGCCTGCCCCTTGACCAGAATGGGCGCTCCAGCGTGCCGGGCGAGACCTTGGCCGATCGCATCCGCCGGGCTCTGGAGGCGGATATTTCCTCCGGTCGGCTGGAGCCCGGCTCGAAGCTGGATGAGCAGGAGCTGGCCGAGCAATACGGCGTGTCCCGTACGCCCGTGCGCGAGGCCTTCCGGCTTCTGGCGGCAAGCCATCTGGTGGAATTGCGGGGGCGACAGGGTGCGGTGGTGCGCACCATTTCCGCGCAGATCCTTATCGAGATGTTTCAGGTGATGGCAGAGCTGGAAGGCCTGTGCGCCCGCCTCGCGGCACGGCGCGCGAACCCCGCGCAGCTCGGACGCATCGAGGCGATTCACAAGCGGCTGGAAGAGGTTAGCGCCTCAGGCGACATCGACCTTTTTTACGACGTGAACCAGGAGTTCCACGAGGCTGTCTACGAGGCCTCCTGCAACGGCTTCCTCGCCGACCAGACCCGCCGCCTGCGCAATCAGGTGGCCGCCTATCGCCGGCGCGTCACCCATCGTCCGAGCCGGATTCCCAAGACATTGAAGGAGCATGGCGAGGTCATCGCCGCCATCCGCGCGCATGACGACGAGGCCGCCCAGCGCGCCATGCGGGACCATGTGAACCTGCTGGGGGACGACCTTCTGGACTTTCTCGCCGCCTACGGGTGAGGCCCGACGGAAGGCTCGACGGCGGGTTTTTGAATTTCTTGGTATGCATATTGCTAGAGTTTGTATATCCAATTTGGCGACCCCTTCGGCGCCACCTGCCCATCGGAGATGCAAACTTGAAGCTCGACCTTACCGACAAGACCGCCCTCATCACCGGCGCGTCCAAGGGCATCGGCCTCGCCACGGCCCGCGTGTTCGCTCAAGAAGGCTGCCATCTCCATCTCGCCGCGCGCAACGGCGAGGCGCTCGCCGAAGCCAAGGCCGAGATCGAGGCCGCTTACGGCGTGAAGGTCTGGATCTATCCGGTGGACCTCGGCTCCACGGAAGCCATGGAGAAGCTCGCGGCCGACGTGGGCGACGTGGACATTCTCGTCAACAATGCCGGCGACATCCCCGCCGGCTCGCTGGACGTGGTGGACGACGCATCCTGGCGTCGCGGCTTCGACCTCAAGGTCTTCGGCTACATCACCCTCTCGCGCGCCTATTATTCGCGCATGCGCGGCAAGGATGGCGTCATCGTCAACGTCATCGGCAATTCCGGCGAGAACTGGGATGCGAGCTACATCGCCGGCTCCACCGGCAATGCCGCGCTCATGAGCTTCACCAAGGCGCTGGGCGGCGCGAGCCTGAATGACGGCGTGCGCGTTGTGGGCGTGAACCCTGGCCCGGTGGCCACCGACCGCATGCTCAAGATCATGAAGCGCAAGGCCATCGACATGCTCGGCGCCGAGGAGCGCTGGGAGGAGCTTTTCGACAAGTATCCCGGCAAGCGCCCCGCCACCGCCGAGGAAGTGGCCGATCTCGTCGCCTTCCTCGCCTCGCCGCGCGCCGGCTACATCACCGGCACCAACGTGACCATCGACGGCGGCATCTCGGCCCGCGGCTCGGTCATCTGACGCACCCGTTCGCCGGCGCCGCCGCAACGGCGCGCCGGCCTCCCCTTCGAGGAAACCGCCTTCATGTCCTCCGCCCGGCTGCGCAACCGCTATTTCGACACCCTGTTCTCCACCCCCGGCCTCATGTGGATGGGCCAGAACACCAACCACATCGCCGCCCATCCCGCCGTGGAAGAGGCCATGATCGCTTCCATCCGCGCGCAGGAATACAATGCCTACGCGCCCCCGCTGGGCTTCGAGGCGCTGCGCGCCGCCATTGTGGACGACCTCGGCACGCCGGGCGCGGAAGCCCTCATCACCGAGGGCGGGGTGAATGCGCTGGCCCTCGTGTGCCGCGCCCATTGCCGGCCGGGCACCACCTTCGTCACCACCGATCCCACCTGGAAGTGGCCCTGCCTGTTCGCCGCCCAGATGGGCGCCGAGGTGAACGAGATCCCGATCTACGATCCGGCCGTGAACTACAAGCTCACCCCCGAGGCGCTGAAGGCCAACGTGGATGAGCGCACGGCCATCATCTATCTGGTGGACCCCAACAATCCCCTCGGCATCCGCTACACCCGCGAGGAGATCGAGGCGTTCTGCGAGATCGCCAAGGATTGCGGCGCGCTGCTGGTTCACGACTGCACCTATCGCGACTTCGCCGACGGCCACTATCCCGCGCTGCTGGCGGCGCCGGATCGCGCGCTGGTGTCGCTCTCCTTCTCCAAGTGGCTGGGGCTTGCCGGTATGCGCATCGGCGCGCTGGTGGGCGCGCCGGAGCTGCTGGACGCCTGCTCGGCCCGCACCACCTCCGTGCTGGGGGCGAGCGTCATCGCCCAGCGCGCGGCGGAAGCCGGCCTCAAGGTGAAGCCGGAATGGATGCAGACGGTGCGCCGCATCGACCGCGCCAACAAGGCCAAGATCCACGATGCTGCGCTGGCCATCGAGGGCCTGAGCATCCCGGTCTATCCCTCCCACGGCAACTTCCTGGTCATCGAGACCGAGGCCGCCGGCATCCGCCCCGAGGCGCTGGTGGAGGCGGCCCGCCGCAAGGACCTGATGATCCGCCAGGGCACCTACCACACCGCCCGCTTCGGCGACCGCTTCATCAAGGTCTCCACCTCGGTGCCGGAGAAGTGGGCCGACCGCTTCGTGGAACTGCTGCCGGCGCTGGTGGCCGAGGCCCGCACGCTGAACGACGTACCGGCGCAGTTTTGAGGACCCTTGCCATGACCTATCAAGACCTCACCGCCACCCACAAAATCTCCGCCAAGGACGGCGTGAAGCTCCACGTGGAGGAGGCGGGGCAGGGCACGCCCATCCTGTTCATCCACGAATTCGGCGGCAATCACATGAGCTGGGAGCCGCAGATGCGGTTCTTCGCCCGCCGCCACCGCTGCATCACCTACGCCGCGCGCGGCTATGCCCCCTCCGATATCCCCACCGACGTGGAGGCCTATTCGCAGGCCATCGCGGCGGATGATGCGGTGGCCGTGCTCGACGGCCTCGGCATCGAGAAGGCGCACATCGTCGGCCTCTCCATGGGCGGCTTCTGCACCGTGCATTTCGGCCTGCGCACGCCCGAGCGCGCGCTCTCCCTCACCGTGGCCGGCGCCGGATACGGCTGCGAGAAGGAGCATGAGGAGTATTTCCGCGGCGTCTCCCTCGCGGTGGCGGAAAACTTCGAGAAGATCGGCGCGAAGGAATTCTCCAAGATCTACGCGCTGGGTGCGAGCCGCGTGCAGTTCGAGACCAAGGACCCGCGCGGCTGGCGCGAGTTCGCCGACCGCCTCGCCACCCATTCGGACATCGGCGCGGCGCTGACCATGCGCGGCGTGCAGGCGCGCCGGCCCTCCTTCTGGGATCTGGAAGAGGGGCTGAAGCAGATGATGGTCCCCACCCTCGTGATGGTGGGCGACGAGGACGACCACTGCCTCCAGCCCGGCATCTATCTCAAGAAGATGATCCCCGCCTGCGGCCTCAGCGTCTTCCCCAAGGCCGGGCATACGCTGAATCTGGAGGAGCCGGCGCTGTTCAACGCGCAGCTCGCCGAGTTCATCGCGCAGGTGGAGGCCGGCAAATGGCTGCCGCGTGATCCGCGCGCCATTCCCGGCCAGATCATGCGCACGGCGTGAGGGGAAGATGAGTACGCCTGCCATCTCCCCCGACCGCCTCATGGCCCGCCTGATGCGGCTCGCCGAGATCGGCGCGCTGCCCAAGGGCGGGGTGGACCGGCAGGCGCTCACGGCAGGCGAGATCGAGGCGTGGCGGCTCATCCTGACATGGGCTGAAGCGGAGGGGCTGGAGGCGGCGTGCGATGAGGCCGGCAGCCTCTTCCTCACCTGGCCCGGCGCGGACCGGGCGCTGGCCCCCATCCTCGCCGGCAGCCATATCGACACCCAACCCACCGGCGGCAAGTATGACGGCGCGGCCGGCGTGATGGCGGCGCTGGAGGCGGTGGTGACGCTGAAGCGCGCGGGCATCAAGTCCCGCCGCGACCTCACCGTGGTCGCCTGGATGAATGAGGAGGGCTCCCGCTTCGCCCCCGGCATGATGGGCTCGGAAGCCTTCGCCGGCGTGCGCAGCCTCGCCGACATCCGCGCCGTCACCGATGCGGAGGGCATGAGCGTCGCAACCGCGCTCGATGCGTTGCAAGCCGCCTTCCCGGACCTGCCGCGCCGACCGCTCGGCTTTCCCGTCGCCGCCTATCTGGAACTGCATATCGAGCAGGGGCCGGTCCTGGAAGCGCGGGAGAAGGTGGTGGGTGTCGTCACCGGCATCCAGGGCAAGAAGACGTGGGAAGCCGTCATCGAAGGCGCGCCCGGCCATGCCGGCACGCTGGCCATGGCCGAGCGGCGCGATGCGCTCGCCGCCTTCGCCCGCATGGCGCATCGCCTCTATCCCGAGGTGGGCGAAGGCGGCGACCAGGTGATGTTCACCATCGGCCGGCTCGTGATGGAGCCCAACGCCCCTTCCGTGGTGCCCGCCCGCGTCACCTTCCGGGTGGACCTGCGCCATCCCGATGGCGCGGCGCTGGACCTCCTGGGCGCCCGGTTTGAGGCCATCTGCGCGGAGGAGGCGGCACCGTGTGGCCTCACCCTCACCCGCCTCGTGGATGCGCCGCCCAACGGCTTCGATGCCGGCCTTATGGCGAAGATCACGACGGCGGCGGAGCGCCATGCCATTCCCGCCATGCCCATCCTCTCCGCTGCCGGGCACGATGCGCGCCACCTCGCCAAGGTGTGCCCCAGCGCCATGATCTTCATTCCCTGCCGCGATGGCGTGTCCCACGCCGAGCATGAATTCGCCGAGCCCGCCCACATCGCCGCCGGCACGCAGGTGCTGGCCGACGTGCTGGGCGAGCTGGTTTCCGAGGAGCCCGCATCATGAGCCAGCCCGCCGCCGTGCTTCAGAAACCCGATATGGCCGACCTGCCGGCCCAGCATCCCGCCGCGCCGAAAAGCCCGGCCGAGGCGCGGGCGCGCTATTTCAATTCCGGCAACGCCTTCAACATCAAGCTGCCGCCCGTGCCGAGCCGCCTGTTCACGGACGAGCCGGCCCGCGCGCTGGCGGAAAAGACATCAACCGGCTTCATCCCCTGCGACCAGTCGGACGCGCTCACCTGCGGTTTCCCCGCCACCACGCCTTTGATGCTGGCGCGCTACGCGGTGGTGGAGGCCGGCGGGCGCTTCACGGCGGACCTGCGGGCGACCGGCTCCATCTGGTACGTGATCGCGGGACGGGGGCAGGTGGACTGCCTCGGCGACAGCCTCTCCGTGGCTCCGGGCGACGTGTTCCTGCTGCCGGGGTCGCCCGTGCGCATCACGGCGGGGGCGGAAAAGCTCGTGCTGTGGGTGGTGTCCAACGAGCCGCAGCTCGCCTTGAACGGCGACCTGCCGCCGGACGAGGCGCGTCGCCCGGTGGCGGTGGTGCATTATCCCGCCGCCGAGATCGCCCGGCAGATCGACATCATCTACGACCACGCCCAGAACGGCGAAACCTCGGGCATCGCCCTCATCTTCTCGTCGGAGCCGCAGGCGGCGGCGCGCAATATCCTGCCGAGCCTGACGCTTTCGCTGAACACGCTGCCGCCCGGCGAGCACCAGCGGGCGCACCGGCACAATTCGGCGGCCATCACCCTCGTGCTCCAGGGCGAAAACTGCCATTCCATGGTGGATGGTGTCCGCTGCCCGTGGTCGCAATGGGCGACCCTGGTGACGCCCCCCGGCGCACCCCACTCGCACCACAACGACGGCAGCGCCCGCGCGCTGTTCCTTATCGTGCAGGACGGTGGGCTGCACTACCACGCCCGCACCATGGGCTTCAGCTTTCTGGAGTGATCTCGGGCGCCTTGCCCGTCTCGGGCAGCAGCACGCGTGGGCGCAGCACATGGATGCGGCGCCGGCCGATGCGCGCGACGAGTCGGCGCTCGGCCTTGGGGCCTTGCGGATGGCCGCCGAGCCGGTCGTAGTATCGGCGGGAGATCAGCAGGCCCTGTCCTGGCACCGGCAGGCCGATGACGGCGAGGCGCGCGGCGGCCATGGCTTCGCCGAGACGGGGGCGCAGGCCGTAGCCGTCCACGGCGAGGCGGAAGGTGGCGGCGAGCCGGTCCGCCTGCCCGCGCCGCTGAGCGGTCTCGATGAAGGCCAGCACCTCGCGCGGCCAGCCTTCCTCCAGCATGGAGCCGTCGGTGAGGAAGAGGAGCCAGGAGCCCCGGCCCTGCGCCGCGCCCTGCTTCAGCCGGAGGCCGATGTCCTGCGCGCCCTTGAAGAAGTTGCAGCCGGCTGCGTCCGCGATGGTCGCGGTGCCGTCGGTGGAGCCGGAATCCGCCAGCGTCACGTCGCTGAGCACGCCCGCCGTCACGCCCTGGACGAGCGCGGACAGGACCGGCACGAGCCGGCGCTCGGAATTGTGCGTTGCGATAATGGCGGACAGCACGGAAACGTTCTCACGGGTAATTTCCAGCTATACCGCTACCGGCGAGCGGCGTCGATGCCGCAATGCAACATTCCTGACGTATGCGTCAACGCACCCCGGCGGCGCCCTATTTGGGGCAGGGCACTTCCTTGTACACCGCATCGGCGAACTGCTTCACCCCCACATTGATGCGCAGCGGCGAGGTCCACGTCTGGTAGGTGACGATGCCGCGGGTCATGGAGATGACCTTGTAATTCTCGGTGCCCTTCGTCTTGTAGCACTTGCCGGGCTGAATATCCTCTTCCTTCAAGGGCATGGCTGAAATCCACTGGCTAAGGCAATGCCGCCAGTATGGGTTCGCCCGGGTGCCAAATCAAGAACGGCCCCGCCCGAGGTTGGTGTGGGACCTCGCCCATGACGCGCTCTTTCGGCCCGGGGGATGCCCCGGACAAGCCGGGGCATGACGACGCCGTTGAAGGAACCCGCCTCAGTGCCCGCTGCCGGCCCCCGCTTCCGGCGGCACCGCCACCTTCGGCCGCGCGCCGGGGCGCAGCTTCTCGCGCAGGCCATGGAACAGCACGTAGAGCGGCGGGATGACGAATATGCCGAGGAAGGAGGCGGCGATCATGCCGCCGAACACCGGCGTGCCCACATTCTGCCGCGCCATCTGCGCCGCGCCGGTGGCGACTACCAGCGGGTAGAGGCCGAGGATGAAGGCGAGGGAGGTCATCATCACCGGCCGGAATCTCAGGCGCGAGCCCTCGGTGGCGGCCTGGAGCAGGTCCTCCCCATGCTCGCGCCGCTCCTTGGCGAACTCGACGATGAGGATGCCGTTCTTCGCCGCGAGGCCGATGAGCACGATCATGCCGATCTGCCCGTAGAGGTCGAGGGTCAGCTGCCCGATGACGATGGCCGCATAGGCGCCGAGCATGCCCACCGTGACGGAAAGCAGCACCGGCACCGGGATGGACCAGCTTTCATAGAGCGCCACCAGGAACAGGAAGGCGAACAGCACGGCGAAGGCGAGGATGATGCCCGTTTTGCCCTCCGCCCGTTTCTCCTGGAACGAGGTGTCGGTCCACGCGCCGGAGAAGCCCTGCGGCAGCGTCTTCGCCGCCACCGCATCCATGGCGGCGAGGGCCTGTCCGGAGGAGACGCCGGGGGCCGGCGTGCCCTGCACCGTCACGGCCCGCTTGTTGTTGTAGCGGATGAGCGCCGGCGGGCCGACCTCCACCCGCACCTCGACGATGGAGCGGAGCGGGATCATCTCGCCTTTGTTGTTGCGCACATGGATGCGGTAGATGTCCTCCACATCCTTGCGGTCCTCGCCCTCCGCCTGCACCTGCACCTGCCAGGTGCGGCCGTAGAGGTTCATGTCGTTCACATAGAGCCCGCCCAGCGAGGTCTGCAGCGCGGTGAACACGCTGTCGAGCGGCACGCCGAGCACCTGCGCCTTGTCGCGGTCGATGTCGAGCTGGAGCGAGGGATTGGTGGCGGAATAGGTGGAGAAGACGCGGGTGAGCTGCGGGTCCTGATTGGCCGCGATGAGGAGGCCGCGCAACACCTGCGCCAGCACCTTGGGATCGCCCGCGCGCAGGTCCTGCAGCACGAAGGAGAAGCCGCCGCCAGTGCCGAGGCCGACGATGGGCGGCGGGCCGAGTGGCACCACCGTTCCGCCGGGGATCATCCGCATCTTGGCCCCGAGCCGCGCGAGCACCGCGTTGGCGCTCTCGTCCTTGCCCTTGCGCTCCTCGAACGGCTTCATGGTGACGACGATGAAGGCGGCGTTGGGCTGGGAGTAATTGTCGATGAAGTTGAGGCCGATGACGGAGGTGTAGTCCTCCACCGTGTGCTCGTCCTTGAGGATCGCCTCGGCCTTGCGGATCACCTCCGTTGTGCGCCCCACCGAGGCGCCGCCGGGCAGCTGCACGACGACGAAGAAGGCGCCCTGGTCGTCCTCCGGCAGGAAGCCGGTGGGCGTGAGCTTCGACAGAGCGAAGATGCCGCCCGAGGCCACGAACACGCAGACGAGCCCGATCAGCGAGAAGCGCACGAGCCGCGCCACCACGGAGCCATAGGCGTCGCGCACCTTGTCGATGCCGCGCATGACATAGCCGATGGGGCCCTTCTTCGGCCCGTGGGAGGGCTTCAGCAGGATGCCGCACAGCGCCGGCGAAAGCGTCAGCGCGTTGATGGCCGAGAGGAACATGGCCACCGCCACCGTGATGGCGAACTGGCGGAACAATTCTCCCGAGATGCCGGGGATGAAGGCCACCGGCACGAACACGGAGAGCAGCACCAGGGTGATGGCGATGATGGGGGCGGTGATCTCCGCCATGGCCTTCTTGGTGGCGTCGGCGGGGGAGAGTTCGGGATGCTCCTCCATCACCCGCTCGACGTTCTCCACCACCACGATGGCGTCGTCCACCACGATGCCGATGGCCAGCACGATGGCGAGCAGCGACACGGTGTTGGCCGAATAGCCGATGGCGTTCAGCACGATGAAGGTGCCGATGAGGCTCACCGGCACCGCCAGCGTCGGGATGAGGGTGGCGCGGAACGAGCCGAGGAAGAGGTAGACCACCAGCACCACGAGGATGAACGCCTCGATGAGCGTCTTCTGCACCTCGTGGATGGTGTCGGTGACGAACACGGTGGGATCGTAGGTGACCTTCCAGGCTAGGTCTTCCGGGAAGGCCTTGGCCAGTTCGTCCATGCGGTCGCGGATGGCGCCGATGGTGGTGATGGCGTTGGCGCCGGGCGACTGGTAGAGCGCCAGCACCGCCGAGGGGCCGCCGTTGAACAGGGTCTCGCGGTCGAGGTTGGAGGCGCCGAGCTCGAGGCGCGCCACGTCGCCGAGGCGCAGCACCGAGCCGTCGTCATTGGTGCGCAGCACGATGTTCTCGAACTCCGCGAGGCTGGAGAGCCGGCCCTTGGTGCGCAGGTTCAGCTGTAATTGCTGGTCGTCCGCCACCGGCCGCGCGCCGAGGCGGCCTACGGCGGCCTGGATGTTCTGCGAGCGGATGGCGTTCACCACGTCCTCGGCGGTGAGGCCGAGGCCGGTGAGGCGGTCGGTCTTCACCCAGGCCCGCATGGCATAGTCCTGCGGACCCCACAGGCCCGCGTCGCCCACGCCGGGAATGCTCTTCAATTCGTCGAGGATGTTGATGGTGACGTAGTTGGAAATATAGAGCGGGTCCCAGGTCTTCTTCGGCGAATAGATCGCCAGCACGCCGAGCAGCGCGGACGATTTCTTCTTCACCGTCACGCCCTGGCGCTTCACGTCCTCCGGCAGCTTGGAGAGCGCGACCTGCACCCGGTTGTTCATGTTGACGGTGTTGATGTCCGGGTCGGTGCCCAGCTCGAACGAGCCGGTGAGGGTGTAGGACCCGTCATCGCCGGACACGCTCTTCATGTAGATGAGCTTGTCCACGCCCACCACCTGCGCCTCGATGGGCTGGGCGACGGTGGAATCCACCACCTCGGCGGAGGCGCCGGGATAGAAGGTGGTCACCGACACCTGCGGCGGGATGATGTCGGGATATTGCGACACCGGGATCGCGAAGAGCGAGAGCAGGCCCGCGATCACCGTGACGATGGCGATGACGATGGCGAGCCGCGGGCGGTCGACGAAGACGGAGGAGAACATGGGCTCAGCCCTTCAGGCCGACGACGGGGGTCGCGCGCACGGGGGCACCTGGGCGCAGCGCCTCGAAGCCGTCCACGATCACCGGCTCGCCCGCCTTGATGCCCTCCACGATGATGTTGCTGCCGACGTTGCCGCCCGGCTTCACCCGCCGCACCACCGCCTTGCCGTCCTCCACCACGAAGACGTAGACGCCGGCCTGATCGGCGATGAGCGCCGCCTGCGGGATGACGATGCGCTCCTCCGGCTTGCCGGACTTCAGCTCCACCCGCACCAATTGGCCGTCCACCAGCTGGCCCTTGGGGTTGGGCACGTCCGCGCGCATCACCACGGTGTCCGTGGTGCGGCTCACCGAGACGTCGATGAAATTGATGCGCCCCACCTCGCCATAGAAGGTGCCATCGGGAAACTTGATGCGCACCTCCACGTTGGAGAGGTCCACCTTGCCCTCCTCCTTCTGCGCTTCCTGATAGTCGCGCTGGCTCACCGGGAAGGTGACGTACATGGGGTTCTGGCTCACCACGGTGGCGAGCGGGCCGCTGTCCGGGCCGATGATGTGGCCGCGGGTGAAGGCGGTGCGGCCGATGCGGCCGGTGATGGGGGAGACGATGTCGGTGTAGCCGAGATTGAGCTTCGCCGTGTTCAGCGCCGCCTCTGCGGTGAGCAGCGCGCCCTTGGCGCTTTCCTCGTTGGCGATCGCCTGGTCGCGGGCGACCGCCGTGCCGGCATTCTTGGCGAGCAGTTCCTCGGCGCGCTCGCGCTGGATCTTGGCGAGGGTCAGGGCGGCCTTGGCCCGCTCCACGTCGCCGGCGGCCTGCTGCACGTCGGCCTCGAAGGGCGGCTTTTCGATACGATAGAGGGGCTGGCCCTCCTTCACCGTCTCGCCGTCCTTGAAGAGCACCGCCTCCAGCATGGCCTTCACCCGGGCGCGGATGTCCACCCGCTCGGGCGCCTCCACGCGGCCGACGAATTCCATGGCGTCGGCGACGGGCTTGAGTTCGGCCGCGACCACGCCCACGGGAATCGGGCCCTGCTGGGCCGAGGCGGGGAGCGGGGCGAGCGGCAGCGCGCCCAGCAGCAAAGCGGCGGCCCACAGGGCGGGACGAACGGAATTCCAACGCGCCGGCGCGCGGCGAGTGACGATGCCCATGGCTACCCCCTGATCGGCCGGACGATGCCGTTCAGGCGCCGCGCCGGACCCCGCAACCTTGCCGCCGCGTCGCTTGATCCCCCCGCAACGCCGCGCTTGCGCGCACAGTAGCACCGTGGGCGGGGCCGGCAACGGACCTGTCTCGTCCCTGCGCTTGGCACAGGAGGCATGGCCAGCCAATTGCCTTTTGGCGCCAGCCGGCGCCGTGCCGCCTTACGCCACGTTGAGCGGGAACGGCACCACCTGTGCGCCCGCCCCCTGCGCGCCCGCCACCGGCGGCGCGTCCGCCGCCGCCAGCACCGCGCGCACCTCGTCCACCACCGAGGCGGCCTCGGGGGCGATGTCCATGTTGGCGGTGAGCCGGTCGAGCATGGCGAGGAGGCGCGAGCGCTCCTGCGGTGTCTTGAGCAGCGCGGGCAGCGTTGCGATGGCCGCCGCCTCGTCCCGGTCCACGATGATGGACTGGCGGCGGATGATGGCCTGCGCCACATCGGACGGCAAAGCGAGCAGCCCCAGTTCGTAGCCCACCAGCTCGCGGATCTGCTTCAGCGTGGAGAGCCGGCGCTCGTTGCCGCCGCGCTTGAAGCCGATCAGCGCCACGCGCACGCCGGCATCGGTGAAGCCGCCTTCCTTGATGGCGGCGAGCGCGGCCGCGACTTCGGCCGGCGGCTGCTCCACCAGCGCTGCGGCGGTAGCCGGCGCGGTGAGGTCCGGGTCCAGCATGGCGGCGGTGCCGTAGAGGCGGAAGAATTCGGTTTCCACCGTCGCGTCGCGCAGGCGGCGATAGAGGTCCCAGCCGGCGGTGGTGGCGGTGGCGGCGAAATGCTCAGCCGCAACATGCGCGCCGGTCTCGTTCCTCGGGGTGCGCTGGCTGCGGGCGAAATCGGCCAGCGGCGCCATCGCCTTGAGCCATGGATTGAGATCGGACAGGCCCCAGCGCACCGCGCGCAGCGGATGCACCGCGCGCACGAGGCGGCCCATCTCCGGCGTCACCAATGCCGCGAGCGCGGGATGGACGAAGGTCTCGTAGAGCCGCGAATTGGTCTGCGAGACATTGGCCACCACCTCGAACGGGATCTCGTCCTTGCGGTCGTACTTCTGGAGACCTGCGAGGTCCTCCACCCGGCGCTCGGTGAGGGTCACGTCATATGTCACCCCGGGGCCGGAGCGGTCCTCCTCGATCTTCATGCCGTAAAGGCCGGGCGGCAGCGCCTCCACATAGTCGAGCAGGTCCACGATCTGCGCATGCTCGCGCCGCGCGATGGCGCCGGAGACAAAGATGCCGAGATGGCCCACGCTCTCGTGCATGAGGCCGATGATGACCTGACCGGAATCCTTCAGCGCCTGCGTGGTGGGATAGAGGTCCGCCACCCAGTTGATGGCCTGCTGGGGCGGGGTGATGTTGTCGCCCAGCGAGGCGAAGACGATGATGGGCGAGCGCACCGCCTTGAGGTCGAAGCTCTTGCCCGGCGCCCATTCCGCCTTGCCAGCGGCAAGCCGGTTGCCGACGAAGAGGTTCTCGACGATCCAGCGGATCTCTTCCCGGTTCATCAGGAAGTAGCCGCCCCACCAGCGCTCGAATTCGAGGAAGCGCGGCGGCTCGGTGTCGATCTTGGAGTAGAGCGAATAGTATTTGGTGAAGTACGTATTCGCCGGGTTGAGATACTCGAAATTGTCGACGAGATACGCGCCGTCGAAGACCCCGCCGCCGAGGTCCGCGGCGAGCGAGGCGGTCCAGGCGCCGCCCAGCACGCCGCCGGCATAGCGCATGGGGTTCTCGGCATCGTTGCCGGCCCAGTAGGACATGGGCGCGCCATTGACCACGATGGGACCCACATTGTCCGGGTCCAGCGCCGCGACCAGCATGGCCGCCCAGCCGCCCTGGCAATTGCCCATCACCACCGGCCGCTCGCGGGTGGGATGGCGCTCGCGCACGAGGCGCACGAACTCGGATTCCGCCAGCGACACGTCCGCCAAAGTCTGCCCCGGCACGGGCTCGGGGAAGAAGATGACCATGTAGACGGCGTGGCCCGCCTTCAGCGCGAAGCCGACTTCGGAATCCTTTTTGAACCCGCCGATGCCCGGCCCGTGGCCGGCGCGCGGATCGATGATGAGGAAGGCGCGCTTCTCGGGATCGACCGTCACGCCGTCCGGCGGCAGGATACGCACCAGAGCGTAATTGCAGGGCCGCGCGAAGGTGCGGGCGTCGGCCACCATCTCATAGTCGAAGGCGAGCAAAGGCGGCTTGCCGGCCTTCTCGTGCGCGATCCAGTTGTTGCCGCGCTGGCGCATGGTGTCCCAGAAGATCAGCGAGCGCTGGGCGGCGTCGAAGGCGTAGGAGACGCTGTCGCGCCATGCCTCGGCCGGCGTCTGCGGGCGGCCCGCCCCGGCGAAGGCGGAGGCCGCCTCGCGCATGGCCGCGCCATAGGCCGAGACCGCCTCGCCGATGCGCAGGCGGTAGATTTCCGCCACCCGGCCGTAGACCTTCATCATGTCCATGGGATGCATGGGAGCCTCCTCAGGAAACGGCCGTGTGGGCCAGGACCTGCCGCATCTCGCGGACGATGGTCCATTCCTCGTCGGTGGGAATCACATAGGCCTGCGGGCCGCTGCCCCGCGTGATGCGGGCGGCGCCGGCGCGGTTGGCCTCCGGGTCCAGCTCGAAGCCGGCCCAGGCGGCGGCACGGATCACCTCGGCGCGGGTCTCGGCGTCGTTCTCGCCGATGCCGGCGGTGAAGACCAGGGCATCGATGCCACCCAGCGCCGCCACCAGCGAGCCGAATTCCCGGTTGATGCGGTAGACGAACAGGTCGATGGCCCGCCGTGCCCCCGCGTCCGTCTCGCAGCGCTCGCGCAGCACGCGCATGTCGTTGGAGACGCCGGAGACGCCGATGAGCCCGCACTTGGTATAGAGGAAGTGCTCCGCCTCCTCCGCGCTCATGCCCATCTCGCGCTGGAGATAGAAGACGACGCCGGGATCGATGGAGCCGCTGCGCGTGCCCATCACCAGCCCGTCGAGGGCCGAGAAGCCCATGGTGGTGGCGATGGAGCGCGACGCCTCATAGGCGCACAGGCTCGCACCGTTGCCGAGATGCGCCGCCACCACTCGCCCCTTGGCGAGGCGTGGGTCCACCTTTGGGAACTGGGTGGCGAGATAGGCATATGAAAGCCCGTGGAAGCCGTAGCGCTTCACCCCCGCGTCGGTCATCGACTGGGGAATGGCGAACATCTGCGCCAGTTCCGGCTGGGTGCGGTGGAATGCGGTGTCGAAGGCCGCCACCTGCGGCAGGCCGGGCACGCGGCGGGCGATGATGCGGATGGGCTCCAGGCTCTTCGGCTGGTGCAGAGGCGCGAGGGGGGAGAGCGTGTCCAGCGCGTTGATGATGGCGGGCGTCAGCTCCACCGCATGGCTGTAATGCGGCCCACCATGCACCACGCGGTGGCCGACGGCGGCGAGTTGGTGGCCGCCCCGATGGGCGGACAGCCAGTCGGAGAGGTAGGCGAGCGCCTCCTCGAAGCCAAACGCCGCCTGGCCGGCCCAACGCTCCTCGCCGACGGTGGCGCCGTCATGGTCCTTCACCTTGAAGTGGGGGTCGGTGCCCAGCCCCTCGAACAGGCCGCGATAGATGCGGTTGGGCACATCCGCGCCATCGTCCAGGAACACCTGGAACTTGAGGCTGGAGGAGCCGGCGTTCAGGACGAGTTGGACCTTTGCCATGTGTTCAGACCTCCAGCGCCTTGGCCGCAGCCCGCGCGGAGGCCTGCTGTGCGGCGGCGAGCAACGCTGCCACGGCGCAGGAGGCGAGGCGCGTCGTCGCGGAATCCGCCCGGCTGGTGAGGATGATGGGCACCCGCGCCCCCACCACGATGCCCGCCGCATCGGCACCGGCAAGGAAGGAGAGGCTCTTCGCCAGCATGTTGCCGGCTTCGAGGTCCGGCACCACCAGCACGTTGGCCCGCCCAGCCACGGGGGAAGAGATGTGCTTGATGGCGGCCGAGCCGAGGTCGATGGCGTTGTCCAGCGCCAGCGGCCCGTCCACGATGCCGCCGGTGATCTGGCCGCGATCGGCCATCTTGCACAGGGCCGCCGCCTCGATGGTGGAGGGCACGGCGGGGTTCACCGTCTCCATGGCCGAGAGGATGGCGACGCGAACCTCGGGGAAGGACAGCGCCTGCGCCAGCTCGATGGCGTTCTGCACGATGTGCGCCTTGTCCTCCAGCGAGGGGGCGATGTTGATGGCGGCGTCCGTGATGATGAGCGCGTCCGGATGGCTCGGCACGTCCATGATGAAGCAGTGGCTGATCCGCCGCGCGGTGCGCAGGCCGGTATCGCGGGCGACCACGGCGCCCATCAGCTCGTCAGTGTGGAGGCTGCCCTTCATGAGGGCGTCGGCCTCGCCGCAGCGGACCAGCGCCACCGCCTTATCGGCCGCCTCGTGGCTGTGGGCGGCGGGCACCTGACGCACGCCGGACAGGTCGAGGCCGCCGCCGGCCGCCGCCGCCGCGATCTTGGCCGGGGGGCCGACGAGGATGGGCTCGATCAGCCCGAGGCCGGCCGCCTCCAGCGCCGCGCGCAGGGAAACGTCATCGCACGGATGGGCCACCGCCACCCGGAGCTTCGGCAGCGCCTGCGCCGCCGCGATCAGGCGATCGTACTTGGCGTGGCGCTGCTGGGCATCCTGAGCCGCCGCCGCGGCCAAATGAGCGGTCATGTGCGCTCTCCCTCGTGCCGCCGTCCGGGCCGGCCAGGGGGCAGGGCCTCCGCACGGATGCTCGCCCCAAGCTGTCGGCCGGCAGCGTCTTCCCTTCCATGATGCAGATCAAGGGGGGCGTGCGCAGGGCGCGAGATGGTGTCCGGGTGCGGGGCGGGGAGAAAAATCCGGCCGGGCGCCTGCGGGGAAGCGGCGGCCCGGCCGGCGCTTCCCGGGAGGTCTCGGTTCAGCGCGACGTCATGGTCCACGGAGCGGGGCCGCGCCGCATCCCCAAAATGGAGGAGGACGTACCGGAGCCTCAGGGCTCGAAGGCGAACACCTTCTTCCAGTCGTCCTTCATGGAGATGACGTACCAGCCGCGCGCCTTGGCTTCGTCATAGAGCTTCTGCGTGAAGGTGCCGACCTCGGAGTTGGGCAGGCCCTGGGCCGGGCCGTAGGCGAATTCGCGCTTGCCGTCGTCGTGCAGCACCAGGGCGGCGAAGCGCAGCCCTTTGCCAGCCTTGGCATATTCCAGCATCTGCCGGTCGCCGGTGGAATTGCCGAAGGCGGCGATGGGGCGCTTGCCGATGACAAGGTGGATGCCCTCCGGCTTGCCGCCGTACACGTCCTCGAACAGAACGGCCGGCTCCAGCCGCAGCACCGGGCGGCCGGAGGCATCGTAGCCGTAGCGCACCGCGTCCGGCGTGCCCACCACCTGCTCGGGCGGGATGCCGTAGAGCTTCTCGGAAAAGGCGCGCACGAAATCCTGCCCGCCGCCGGTGACGATATAGGTGCGGAAGCCGTTGGCGCGCAGCAGCGCCAGCACCTCCTGCATGGGCTGGTAGGTGAGCTCGGCGTGTGGGCGGTTAAGCACCGGATTGCGGGCGGTGGCCATCCAGTCCTGCACGGCGGTGCGAAGCTCCTCCACCGTGAGAGATTCCAGCGTCAGCATGATGATCTTCATGAAATCGCCGGAGGAGAGCTTGCCCAGAGCCTCTTCGCTGGCCTTCTCGTCACCGGAAATGGCGGTGCGGAACGGCTCTTCGGTGTTCAGGGCCGGATTGGCCTTCGCCATCGCGCGCACGCGGGCGGCGGCGAAGGC
>JAEZMT010000398.1 GCA_023442085.1 Pseudomonadota bacterium
CTCGGTGACTTCCAGCTTCAGCGAGCCGGGCGCCACCGTGTTGCGGGCGAGCACGGATTTGAGGTCCTGGATCAGGTCGTGCCGCAGCAACTGCCGGGACGAGACGTTGACGTGCATGAACAGCGGCGGGTCCACGCGCAGCAGGCGCTGCCACTGGCCGAGCTGGCGCGCCGCGCGGTCGAGCACGAACAGGCCGAGATCGAGGATGAGGCCGGTCTCCTCGGCCAGCAGGATGAATTCGGAGGCCGCAAGCTCGCCGAGGCGCGGGTGGTTCCAGCGCATATAGGCCTCGAAGCCGCCGATGGCCCGGTCGCCGAGGCGGACGATGGGCTGGTAGCGGACCGAGATCTGGTCCTTCTCCAGCGCCTCGCGCAGCTCCTGCTCCAGCACCACGCGGTCGATCTTCTGCTGGCGCATGGCCGGGCGGAACACCTCGATGCGGTCGCCGCCGATGCGCTTGGCGTAATACATGGCCAGCTCGGCGTCTTTCAGCACCTCGTCGCGCTTCACCTGATCCGGGCCGGACAGGACGAGGCCGATGGAGGCGGTGACGAACACCTCCCGGTCGGCGAAGGCGATGGGCGCGCGCAGCGAGCGGCGCAGGGTGTCGGCGAAGGTGGTGATGCGCTCGGCGTCGCGCTCGGACATCAGGATGATGCCGAACTGGTCGCCGGAGATGCGGGCCAGCGTGTCCTGCGGCTTCAGAAGCCGCGTCATGCGGCGGGCGACGGTGAGGAGGATCGAGTCCGCCACCGCCATGCCCACCTGCACGTTGAGCTGCTTGAAGCGGTCGAGGTCGATGACCATCACCGTCGGCTTCACCTTGTCGTCGAGCCGGGCGGCGACGAGGGCCTGGTGCAGGCGGTCGAGGAACAGCTCGCGGTTGGGCAGGCCGGTGAGGTTGTCGCGCACCGCGTCGTGCAGCAGACGTTCGGCGGCGATGCGCTCGCCGGTCACGTCAGTGAGGGTGCCGATGCAGCGCACCACCTCGCCGTCCGCGCCCACCACGGGGCGCGCCTTCAGGTTGAAGGTGAGATAGTGGCCGTCGATGGCGCGCAGCCGGAAGTCCTGGTCGATGCGGCCGCGGCGCTGGTCGATGATGCCGTCGAGGGTGGCGCGGAAGCGGTCGCGGTCGGCGGGGTGCAGCACCTCCAGCCAGCCGGCGGCCTCGGTTTCCAGAGAATGGCGCTTCAGGCCCAGCGCCTCCTCGGCCTCGGGGGAGGTGTAGATGCGGTCGGTGTCCACATCCCAGTCCCACACGATCAGGCCGGAGCCGGCCAGGGCAAGCGCGCGGCGCTCCAGCTCGGAGGTCGAGCCCTGGATGCCGCCGATGCCGGCGAAGGCGTGCTGCATCACCGTGAAGCCGATGAGCATGACGATGAGCACGAGGCCGCCCGAGAGCGCCGGGGCGGCGAGATCGTTGGTGACGAAGCCGGCCACCGTCAGGCCCGCCATCATCACCCACACCACCAGCAGCGACCAGGTGGGGATGATGAGCACCGCGCGGTCGAAGCCGTGCTGCGACAGCCAGATCACCACGCCGAACCCGGCCACCGCCACCGCGAGCAGTGACAGGCGCGCGATGCCCGCCGCCACCGGCGCATCGAGCAGCGCCACCACCACGAGGGCGGCGAGGAACACCAGCCAGCCGGCGGCGACGTGGACATAGCGCACGTGCCAGCGGTTGAGGTTGAGATAGGCGAACAGGAAGACCAGCAGCGTCGCGGTCAGGATCGCCTCGCCCGCCGCCCGCCAGAACTGCTCGGCGATGGGGGAGAGGCCGAACACTTTCGACCAGAAGGCGAAGTCGAGGCCGATATAGCCGAGCACCGCCCAGGCCAGCGCGGCGGCGGCCGGGAACATCACCGAGCCCTTCACCACGAACAGGATGGTGAGGAACAGCGCGAGCAGGCCGGCGATGCCGATGACGATGCCGTGGTAGAGGGTGAAGGCGTTCACCCGGTCCTTGTAGGCGTCGGGCTCCCACAGCTGCAGCTGGGGCAGGCCCGCCGAGCCGAGCTCCACCACGAAGGTGACGGTGGAGCCGGGATCGAGCGTGATGAGGAAGACATCCGCGTCCGGCGCCGACTGCCGCTCCGGCTTGAAGCCCTGGCTGGGCGTGAGGGAGATGATGCGGCGGTTGCCGAGATCCGGCCAGAACAGGCCGGAGCCGGACATGCGGTAGTGCGGCGCGACGATGAGGCGGTCCACCTGCTCGTCGGTGTTGTTGGTGAGGGCGAAGGCGATCCACTCGCCATGGCTGCGCCCGTCGGAGGTCGGCACCTCGATGCGGCGCACGACGCCCTCGGCATCGGGCGCGGTGGAGATCTGGAAGCGGCCGTCCTCGGTGGTCTGGCGCTCGACGGCCGGCAGCAGGTCCACCACCTTGGCATCGAGCCGCAGCGCGATCGCTTCCATCGCCTGGGCGCTGCCGGTGAGCGCGCAGAGCATGAGGAGGAGCGCCACGGGCAGAGCGAGGACGCCGGCGAGAAACGACCGCAAATTCAGGTCTCCGCATCCGGCATCGAACCGGACCGATCAGCCTTGGAACATGCCCGAAGCCGGATGCGCCGCGCGGGGATGGCGCGCGACACGGCGACGGACGCTGGTTTCACCTTGGGGCCATCAGGATGGGAAAACGCCACCACGCATCACGAACATCACTCAAGGTCAACCGCGCCGGCTCGTTGCGAAAAGGCCGGGCCGCGGTCCACACCCTGAATCATCTATCCAAGCGTTGCGGCCGGAGCAAGGCGCACGCGCGCCCTGGCATCGTTCCAGACTGGCCGGAAGGGGCTCCCGGAACGACAATGCGCGCCCTTTGGGGGCGCGCATCGAAGATCGGGCGTTTTTCGCTCAGAAGAAGCGGCGGGCGGCGTCGCGGTCCTCGGCGAGGGGCGCGGGCTCGCGCGAGAGGCGGGCGGCCTCCTCACGGCGCACATATTCGGAGAACGGGTCGAGGGCGGCTTCAACCGCTTCCTCGGCCTGGGCCGAAACCACTTCCAGCGGCTGCTGCTGCACGGGGCGGGCGACGGGGGCCACGGGCGCGGCCTCCACCGGCACGGCGCGGTCGGAATCGGTGGTGCGGCTCGCCTTGGCGTCGAGCCACGGCAGGGGATAGGGCGAGGCGATGAAGGCCACGCCGTCTTCCTGCTCCCAGGCGATCATGTGCACGGCCTCTTCGGCCGGCATGCCGGGGAGCGAGAACATCTGCGGGATTTCCCGCGCGGAACCGCTCCAGCCGATGGTGTGGGCCAGCTGGAAGGCTTCGTCGAGGAAGGCGGTGACCGCCGCGAGGCGGTCGGCGCGGAGCGACTGGGTGAAGTCCACATCCAGAAGACGGCGCAGATACGCCTCCACGCTGTCGCCGGCCGCCCACTGGGAGCCGGAGGCGAACTGGTAAACATAGACGCGCGGATTAGCCATCACGCAGCTCCGAATAATCTCTACTGGGCGCCCCTCATATCAAAGGAGCCCAGGAAACACAAAAGTGCGTCCAAAGAGCATGCGCCCTGCCGGTTGAACGGCAACTAGGCCGGCGCTCGATTCTCCTTGCGGGAGGAGGTACGCACTGGCGGCGGAGGTCCGTTCCATCTGAGCGGATCGCGAACCATCGTGCGGCCG
>JAEZMT010000225.1 GCA_023442085.1 Pseudomonadota bacterium
GCGAACACCCGGCGGATGGGCTGGGCAAAGGAGCCGGCGGAATATTGCGTCACCGGATCGGCATTGGGAAAGCCGCAGTCCCACGGCGGCGCGCGGCGCACCGCGCCGGTGGCGAGCCGGTGGATGATGAAGGCGGCGAGCAGCGCCGAGGCGGCGATGAACAGGAAGACGAGGAGGCCGTTATAGGAGGATCGGCTTTCCGCGACGGGCACGATGGAGAGCCACGCCACCTCGCCCTGCACCGGCATCTTCACGGCGATGAGGGCCGCCACCGCCGGCTGCAAGGCATCGATGACGAGGCCGGGGAACAGGCCGGCAGCGACGCAGATGGCTGCGAGGGCCAGCATGGCCGCACGGGAGAAGCCGTCCACCTCATGGGCGTTCGCCGCCTGTTCGCTGCGCGCCCGCCCGAGGAAGACGATGCCGTAGAGCCGCACGAAGCACGCTGCCGCCAATGCCGCCGCGAGCGCCAGCAGCGCGCCGGCTGCGGGCACGGAGAGCTTCAGCCCCCAGGCCGGCAGCTCGGGACTGAGCAGGATGGCCTGGAACACCAGCCATTCGGAGGCGAAGCCGTTCAGCGGCGGCAGGGCCGAGATGGCCGCCGCGCCGATGAGCATGGCCACCGAGGTCACGGGCATGCGGTGGATGAGCCCGCCGAGGCGGTCCATCACCCGCGATCCGGTGGCGGTGAGCACCGCGCCGGCGCCGAAGAAGAGCAGGCTCTTCATGGCCGCATGGTTGAACACGTGGAACAGCGCCGCCGTGAAGGCCAGCGCCGCAGCCCCGCCGAAGCCCGAGGCCTTGAAGGCGAGGGCGAGGCCGAGGCCGACGAAGATCAGCCCGATATTCTCGATGGTGGAGAAGGCGAGCACGCGCTTGGTGTCGCTCTGCAGCAGCGCCTGCAGCACGCCGACGACGCCCGCCACCGCGCCCGCGACGATCACCGGGATGCCCCACCACCACTCGGGCGGGCCGGCGAGATCGAACACGATGCGGATGAAGCCGTAGACGGCCACCTTGGTCATCACCCCGCTCATGAGCGCGGAGACATGGCTCGGCGCGGCGGGGTGGGCGAGGGGCAGCCAGACATGCAGCGGCACGAGGCCGGCCTTCGATCCCGCGCCGAGCATGGCGAGCGCCAGCACCACCGCCCCGGCCCAGCCGGTGGGCGGCGCGGCGCGCATCGCCTCGAAGGTGAAGCCGCCGCCCGCCGCCAGCAGGCCGAAGGCCAGCATCAGCGCCAGCGTACCGAACGAGGCCATGAGGATGTAGACGAGGCCCGCCTGCACGTTGCTGGCCTCCTTGTCGTGGGACACCACCAGCGCCCAGGAGGCGAGCGACATGAATTCCCACGCGAGGAGGAAGGTATAGGCATCGGCCGCCAGCGGAACGAGGCTCATGCCGGCGAGGAAGGCGGGAAAGAAGGGCAGCACCCGCTCGGGCGCATGATCGTGCCGGCCATAGCCGAGGCCGTAGAGGCTTGCGGCGGCGCCGCCGAGGTTCACCACAACGAGAAAGACGGCGGAGAGGGCATCGAGCCGAAGGTTCGCGCCGATCCACGGAATACCCAGCGGCAGCACGAGCCCGCCCGTGGGCGCCGCGATGGCGGTCAGGGCCGAGAGCGTGGCAAGCAGCGTCACTGCCAGCGCGCCGCCATAGACCACCGGTCGCCCGAAAGGTCCCCGTGCCAGCAGCACCCCGGCCACAGCCAGCACCAGCAGCGCGGCGACCGCCGCAAGGGCGGCGAAGAGCTGGAGGCTAGGGGCGAGGGCGGGGGCCATCTCAATCCCCCGTCGCGCGCGGCGCCTTGAGGCGCACACCGCGCCCGCCGCCGTCGCTCACTGCGCCTTCGCCGATGAGGTCGACGCCGGCGGCATCGAGCGCGCCCACCAGCTTCATCAGCGAATCCACATTGCCGCGGATCACGCCGTCGCTGGCTTCCATGCGCTGGATGGTGGGGAGCGAGAGGCCGCACAGGCCGGCAAGGGCGCGCTGGTCGAGGCCGAGAAGGGCGCGGGCGGCACGGAGCTGGGCAGCAGTGATCATGATCGTCAACAGCAGGCGTGAAGCGTGACTTATGCTGCTTACACCCGGCCTATTAAGCGATCAAGCATTATTAGTGATGTTTAAAACATCATATTACCGCCAAGGCGGACGCGAGGGCGGGCGCGATAATCGGCACCCGCCCTGTCCGCGGGGCTCACGCCTCGCGGATGTCGTTGGCCACCCGGGCGAGGATCTCGACGATCCGCGTTTCGGCGCCGCGGTTCTGCTCCAGCTTCTCGCGGGAGACATCGCGCAGGTTTTCCAGCGCCGCCTCCACCAGGCGGGGCAGCTCGGCGCCGTGGCTCGGGCCGTTCTCGCTCCAGCCCATCCACTTCTTCACGCGGCCCATCTTGAGGCCGATCTCGGACAGGCGGCCGATGATGGCGTCGGCGAAGTCGCGGTTCTCGGCGAGGTAGGCGCGGCCTTCCTCGGTGATGGCGTAGCGCTTCTTGGAGCCATCCGCCTCGGCGGTCACATAGCCCGCTTCCTCAAGGAAGGTGAGGGTGGGATAGACCACGCCCGGGCTGGGCGAATACCAGCCGGCGGTCTTCTCCTCGATCAGCTTGATGATCTCGTAGCCATGGCGCGGCTGCTCGGCGATGAGCGAAAGCGCCAGAAGCTTGAGGTCGCCCTGGGCCAGCATGCGGCCGATGCGGAACATGTCGCCGCCGCCGCGCCCGCCGCGCCCGCCCGGGCCGCCGCCGCGATGGCCGCCGAACTCTCCATGGCCATGGCCGCCGCGCCCCGCGAACTCATGCGCGCCGAAGTCCCGGCCGCCGAAGTCACCGCCCATTTCGCCGCCCAAATCCCGGCCAAACCCGCGGCCACGGCGGGCGTCCCGCCAGTCTCGTCTGCATCCGAACATTCGGAAGTCTCCTTAGATATGTCGTTCGATATAACGACGACGGTTATATCGTTCGATATATCTCGATGGCAAGGGGCCTTCCGAAAAAGTCCATTCAGCCTTTCTGAACGCCCGCGCTTGCAGGATCGGCCGGATCGCCGGAGTCTTCCCCCATGGCCATGACCGATCAGGACCGAGCCGCCCGCGCCGCCCACGGCCTCGCCAGCGCCGCCGCGCCGGATGTGGCGGCGGCCATCGAGGGCTGGCTGGCGCGGCTCGCCCACGAGCGCCGCCTCTCGGCCAAGACGCTGGAGGCCTACGCGCGCGATCTTTCCGTCGTGCTGCTGCGCCTCACCGACCACCTCGGCCACCGCCCGACGCTGACCGACCTCGCCGCGCTCGCCCCGGCGGACGTGCGCGCAGTGCTCGCCTCCCGCCGTGCGGAGGGTGTGGCGCCGCGCACGCTGGTGCGCCTTCTCGCCGCCGCGCGCTCCTTCGGCCGGCATCTGGAGCGGGAAGGGCAGGGCAAGGTCGGCGCGTTGACGGCGGTACGCGCGCCCAAGGTGCCGAAGGGGTTGCCGAAGCCCGTCTCCGTCACCGCCGCCCGCGCGCTGGCCGACCCCGACACCCGTGCCGGCGAGGCGCGCGAACAATGGGTGCTCGCGCGGGATGCGGCGGTGATCTCGCTTCTCTACGGTGCGGGCCTGCGCATCTCCGAGGCTTTGAGCCTTACGGCGGGCGTGCTCTCGCCGGGCACGACGCAGATCACGGTCACCGGCAAGGGCAACAAGACGCGCATGGTGCCGCTGATCGCCCCCGTTCTCGCGGCGGTGGAGGCCTATCGCGCGCTCTGCCCCCATGCGCTGGCGCCGGACAAGCCGCTGTTCCGGGGCACGCGGGGCGGCCCGCTCTCGCCGCGCATCGTGCAATTGACGGTGGAGCGGATGCGCGGCGCGCTGGGCCTGCCCGACAGCGCGACGCCCCACGCTCTGCGCCATTCCTTCGCCACCCATCTCCTGTCGCGCGGGGGCGACCTGCGCGCGATCCAGGAACTGCTCGGCCACGCCTCGCTCTCCACCACGCAGATCTATACGCAAGTGGATGCGGCGGCCCTCATGAACGCTTGGCGCGCCGCGCATCCCCGCGCGACCGCCCGATCCGGGAGCTGAGCCATGACGTTCACGCCCGTCCGCCCCATCATCGAGCATCTGTCCGTGACCACCGTGGACCTCGCCCGCGCCGTGCGCTTCTACGATGCGGTGCTCGCGCCCCTCGGCCTCGTGCGGGTGGCGAACTATGACGAGCCGGAGGGGGCCTCCGCCTGCTGGGGTCCGCCGGGCACCCTGCCGGCGCCGGAGGGCGTGCCGGGCGCGGCGCCTTTCTGGGTGCAGTTGCGGGACGGTCCGGTGATGCCGCCGCCGGGCACCCATATCGCCTTCTGCGCGGCGGACCGGGCGGCGGTCGAGGCCTTCCATGCGGCGGGCATTGCCACCGGCGGCACCGATTACGGCGCGCCGGGGCTGCGGCCCCAGTATGGCCCTGGCTATTACGCCGCGTTCCTGATGGACCCGGACGGCTGGCGCATCGAGGCCGTGGCCTATGTGTAATGGCCGCGCGCCTGTTTGCCGGCTGTGGGCCGGCGGCGGTCTGCCCTTTCAATGCCGGCAAGCGCTCCGTTATCCTTCGCAAGTGATTCGCGGCGCGCCGCAGAGAGGCTGTGGCAGCCGCAGGGCAGGGGAAGGACACCGGGGCGAATGGCGAAGCGCATCCGGATGAGCGGCGCGCGGCGCCCGGCGCGTGGGCGCATGCTGGCGCCCGCCCCGGCGACGGAACGCGCGCACCCCTGCGTCGGCACCCGCGCCGCGCTGTTTGGCTCCGCCCTCTTCGGCTCGACGGCCCTTGCCGGCACGCCTGCCTTTGCCAGCGGCTGGACCGTCGCCGTCGGCGCGGCTGAGGCGTTGTGGCCGGTGATCGCTTTGTCCGCCTGCGCCGTCGCCGGTCTGATCGCTTTGAGATCGCGGAGCGTTGCGGCCGCGCTTTCCGCCCGCATGGACAAGGCCGAGGCAGAGGCCCGCGATGCCGGCGCCGCCGCTGCCCGGGCGCGGGCGGAAGCCCATGCCGCGCGAACCCTCCTCGCTGCCGGCGCCCCCGCCTTCATGGCCTGGACCGGCCGGACCCTGCCGGTGGACGTGCAAGGCACGACGCCGGAAGGCCTGCGCGCCGGCCTCGGCGCCGCCTCCGCCGCGCTCGACACGGCGTTGGAGCAGCTGCGCCGGGAAGACGGCACGGTGTCGGTCGCCGTGGAGACGCCGGCCGGCCCGGTGCGGCTGGAAGGCCGCAGCCTCGGCGGCGCGGGCGTGCTCCTCGTGCGTCCGGCCGATGCCGTGGATGCGGCTGCAAACGTCGACGCAACCAACTTCGCCGAGGCGGAGCGGATGGCGCACGGCCTCGCCGCCGCCCTCGATGCCGCCGCGGCGCCGGCCTGGCTGCGTCGGCCGGATGGCGATTTGATCTATGTGAACCCCGCCTTCGCCGCCGCCGTGGGCGCGCCCACGGCCGAGGAGGCGCGGGCGGCTGGCCTCGACCTTCTCGACGCCCGCATCCGCAGCGCCGCGCTGACCGCCGAAGGCACCGCCGGCACCTTCCGCCAGCGGGTGAAGGCGGTGGCGAGCGGCCAGCGCCGGCAGATGGACGTGGTGGAGGTGGCCGGCCCCTTCGGCACGGCGGGCATCGCCATTGACGTGACGGCGGAGGACGCGGCGAAGGCCGAGACCGCCCGCACGGTCGCCGCCCACCAGCGCACGCTGGACCAGCTGACCACCGCCGTGGCCATCTTCGGCGCAGACGAGCGCCTCGTGTTCCACAATGCCGCCTACGAGCGGCTGTTCGACCTCGCCCCCGGCTTCCTCGACCAGCGCCCGCCGGAGAACGAGATCCTCGAAGACCTGCGCCGCCGCCGCAAGGTGCCGGAGCAGGCCGACTTCCGGGCGTGGCGCGCGCAGCTGCGCGAGGCCTATCGCGCCATCGAGCCGGTGAACGACTGGTGGCACCTGCCCGGCGGGCAGATGCTGCGGGTGGTCATCACGCCCAATGCCGAGGGCGGCATCACCTATCTGTTCGACGACCTCTCCGAGCATCTGGCGCTCGAGAGCCGCTACAACAGCCTCATCCGCATCCAGGGCGAGACGCTGGACGGCCTCGCCGAGGCGGTGGCGGTGTTCGGCGCGGACGGGCGGCTCAACCTCTACAACGAGGCCTTCCTCGCGCTCTGGTCCCTCGATGCCCAGGCCATGGGCGACAAGCCCCATGTGGACGCGGTGGCTGCCATGTGCCGCCCGCTCTATGGCGAGACCGCCGCCTTCTCCCGCATCCGCCAGGCGGTGACGGCCATCGGCCCGCGCGAGGCCATGACCCTGCGCATCGAGCGGCCGGACGGCCGCGTGCTCGACGGCGCCACCCAGCCTCTGCCGGACGGCGGCACCATGGTGACGTTCCGCGATGTCACCGACAGCGTGAAGGTGGAGCGGGCGCTGACCGAGCGTGCCGAGGCGCTGGAGGCGGCGGACAAACTGAAGAACGCCTTCGTCGGCCACGTCTCCTACCACCTGCGCACGCCCCTCAACACCCTGATGGGCTATGCCGACATGCTGCGCGAGGGCCTCGCGGGCCCGCTCAACGACCGCCAACGCGACTATCTCGACCACATGCACCAGTCCTCGGACCTGCTGCGCGCGCTCATCGACGACATCCTCGACCTCGCCACCATCGACGCCGGCGCCATGGAGCTGGACCTCGCCGAGGTGGACGTGCGCGAGCTGGTGCTCGCCGTCGCCGAGGCGGTGCGCGACGGCGTGGAGGAGGCGCGGCTCGTTCTCGCGGTGAATATCGATCCCGCAGCCGGCACCTTCGTCGCCGACGCGCGGCGGCTGCGGCAGATCCTGTTCAACCTCCTCTCCAACGCCATCGCCGTCTCGCCCGAGGGCGGCACCGTGGCGCTCGGCGCCGCGCGGCGCGAGGGGGCGCTGGTGTTCACCGTGCGCGACGAGGGGCCGGGCGTGCCGGCGGAAGTGCGGGAAACCCTGTTCGACCGCTTCGAGAGCCGCAGCGCAGGGCCGCGCCATCGCGGGGTGGGCCTTGGCCTTGCCATCGTGCGCTCCTTCGTGAGCCTGCACGGCGGCTCTGTCACGGTGGGGCCGGCGTCCTCCGCGCGCGGAGCGCTCGCGACCGGAACCCTCGCTGTGGGTACCATCGCGACTTGCATCTTCCCGCTCGACAACGAGCGTCGGCGGGAGGCCGCCGAATGAGCATCCTGCTCGAACGCCTCGAAGGAAAGCCGGTGGCCTGCCGCGTGGTCCTGAAGGACCTCGCCGCCACCACCCGCCTGGCCGCCCTCATCGCCAGCTGGTTCGGGGGCAAGGACACCATCACCCTCACCGGCGACCTCGGCGCCGGCAAGACGGAGCTGGCCCGCGCGCTCATCCGCGCCTTCGCCGACGATGCCGGCGTGGACGTGCCAAGCCCCACCTTCCCGATCCTGATCTCCTACGATTTCCCCCGCGGCCGGGTGGTGCACGCCGATCTCTACCGCATCCAGGAACCGGACGAGCTGGACGAGCTCGGCTGGGACGAGATGCGCGAGAACGCGCTGCTCATGGTGGAATGGCCCGAGCGCGCCGAGGAGCGCCTGCCCGCCGACCGCCTCGACGTGGCGCTCTATCTCGCCGCCGGCACGCGGGACGCCGCCGATCTCGGCCCGGAGGCGCGCATCGCCATCGTTACCGGCTACGGCAGCTTCGGCCCGCGGCTCGACCGGCTGATGATCGCGCAATCGCTCATCGAGCAGAGCGGCTTCGCCGAGGCGGCGCACCGCTTCCTGCAGGGCGACGCCTCCGCCCGCTCCTACAGCCGCCTTGTGCTCGGCGACCGCTCCGCCATCGTCATGAACGCGCCGCGTCAGCCGGACGGGCCGCCGCTGAAGCGCGGCCTGCCCTATAGCCAGCTCGTGCATCTGGCGGAAGACGTGAAGCCGTTCGTCGCGATGGACAGGGCGCTGCTGGCGCAGGGGCTCTCCGCCCCGCTGATCTATTCGGCGGATCTGGAGGCGGGCATTCTCGTCCTGGAGGACCTCGGCTCGCAGTTCGTGGTGGCCGGCACCCCGCCCGCCCCGGTACCGGAGCGCTATCGCCTCGCGGTGGAGGTGCTCGCCACCCTGCACAGCCGCCCCTTGCCGCGCACGCTGAACATAGCGCCACGGGTGGAGCGGGCGCTGCCGTCCTACGACGTCGCCGCCATGCTCACCGAGATCGACCTGATGCTGGACTGGTATCTGCCGTCCCGCGGCATCCGGCTCGACGGGGTGGTGCGGGAGGAGTTCCGCCTGCTGTGGCGCAGCGCGCTCAACTCCGCCATGGCGGAGCCGCCCACCTGGGTGCTGCGCGATTATCACTCGCCCAATCTCATCTGGCTGCCCCACCGCGAGGGCCTGCGCCGCATCGGCCTTATCGATTTTCAGGACGCGGTGATGGGGCCGGCCGCCTATGACGTGGTGTCGCTGGCGCAGGATGCGCGCGTGGACGTGCCGGAGGAGCTGGAGATCGATCTCGTGCGCCGCTACGTGGCGCTGCGGAGCGAGGCGGACCCCACCTTCGATCCGCGCGGATTCTCCCGCACCTATGCGCTCATGGGCGCCCAGCGGGCCAGCAAGATCCTCGGCATCTTCACCCGCCTCAACGATCGCGACGGCAAGCCGCATTATCTGAAGCACCTGCCGCGCATCCGCCGCTATCTCGCCCGGTGCCTCGCCCATGAGGAACTGGGCTCGCTGCGCATGTGGTATGAGGCCGTGCTGCCATCGAAGGATCTCTCCGCGTGACCGCTGCCCCCGCCACGCTCGCTGATGCACATGCCGCCGGAACCGTCGGGATCGATACCGCCCGCATCACCACCGCCATGGTGCTGGCCGCCGGCCTCGGCACGCGGATGCGACCGCTCACGGACACCCGCCCCAAGCCGCTGGTAGTGGTGGAGGGGCGCCCGCTGGTGGACCATGTGCTGGATCGTGTCGCTGCCGCGGGCATTCCCCGCGCCGTCGTCAATCTGCACCACCATGCGGACATGCTGGAGGCGCACCTCAAGGCCCGCGCCGGCGCGCCGGAAATCATCCTCTCCGACGAGCGCGGCCTGCTCCTGGAGACCGGCGGCGGCGTGCGCAAGGCGCTGCCGCGGATCGGCGCGGAGCCCTTCCTCGTCATCAATTCCGATACCATCTGGATCGAGGGCATGCGCCCCAACCTCGTGCGGCTCATGGAGCAGTTCGATCCCGCGCGCATGGACGCGCTGCTGCTGCTGGCCTCCGCCGCCCATTCCATCGGCTATGACGGCATGGGCGACTTCCAGATGGACAAGCTCGGCCGGCTGGAGCGGCGCGGCGAGCGCACCATCGCCCCCTTCGTCTATGCCGGCGCCGCCGTCCTCAAGCCGGAGCTGTTCGAGGATGCGCCGGAGGGGGCCTTCTCGCTCAACCGCGTGTTCGATCGCGCGGCGGCGGCGGAGCGGCTGTTCGGCTTGCGGCTCGACGGCATCTGGATGCATGTGGGCACGCCCGACGCCATCGCCCTGGCCGAGGAGGCCATCGAGCGGTCGAGCGATTGAGGTCTTTCCTCTGGCGGGACTGGGAGTGAAGCCGTGCCGCGCGTGCTGACCATTCCGCCCTCCGCGCCGTTCCTGCCCGTGCTCGCGCGCGCCCTGCTGGATGGCGCGCTGGTGGAAGGCTTCGCGCCGCGTCACGATCCCCTCGCGCTGGCCGGCGCCACCGTCTTCCTGCCCACCCGCCGCGCCGGGCGGCTGTTCGCCGAGGCGCTGCTGGAAGCGTCGGGCGGATCGGCGCTGCTGCTGCCCCGCATCGTGCCCCTCGGCGACGTGGACGAGGACGCGCTCGCCTTCTCGGAAGACGCCCCGGTGCTTGCCGCGCCCCACGCCATCGCCCCGGTGCATCGACGGCTCGTGCTGGCGCGGCTGGTGGCGCACTGGCGTGACACGCTGTCGAGGGCGGTGGAGCGGGAGGCGGTCGCCGCCGGCACCGCTTCGACCTTCGCCCTTGCCGATGCGCTGGGCTCGTTGTTCGACGACCTCACCACCGCCGGCCTCGGCGTCGAGCGCATGGACGGGCTCGTGCCGGACGAGCTGGACCGTTATTTCAAGGTGGGGCTGGATTTCGTGCGCATCGCCCGGCGCGCTTTTTCCGCCTATCTGGCCGAGGAAGGGCTGGTGGAGCCCGCCGCCCGCCGCGATGCGCTGGTGGATGCGGAGGCGCGCCGCCTCACCGCGCTCGGCACGGCGGCGGGGCCGGTGATCGCCGCCGGCTCCACCGGCTCCATGCCGGCCACCGCGCGCCTGCTGAAGGCCATTGCCAGCCTGCCCCATGGCGCCGTGGTGCTGCCGGGGCTGGACCTCGACCTCGATGCCCCCTCCTTCGACCGGCTCGCCGACCCGGTGCTGGGCGCGCCCGACCATCCGCAATACGGCCTCGCCCGGCTGCTCGGAACTCTTGGGGTGGAGCGGCGCGAGGTGATCCCGCTGGCCCCGCCCGCCCCCTTCGGCCGCGAGCGGCTGATGGGCGAGGCCCTGCGGCAGGCGGAGACGACGGACCTCTGGGCGACGCTTGCCGCCCGCCTGCCGCCCGACGCCCTCGCCGCCGCCATGGCCGGCATCAGCGTGGTCGAGGCGGATGATCCGCGCGCGGAGGCGCTGGCCATCGCGCTCCTGCTGCGCGACAGCCTGGAGCGGCCGGGCGAGACGGCGGCCCTCGTCACCCCGGACCGTGACCTCGCCCGGCGGGTGGTTGCGGAGATGGAGCGCTTCGGCGTGGCGCTGGACGATTCCGCCGGCACGCCGCTGGCCGACGCCCCGGCCGGACGCCTCGCCGGGCTGCTGGTGACGGCGGCGGCCGAAGCGCTGGCGCCGGTGCCGCTGTTCGCCCTCCTCACACATCCGCTGGCGCGCTTCGGCCTCGATGCGGACGCGAAGGCCCAAGCGGTGGCGGCACTGGAGCTGGCCGCATTGCGCGGCCCCCGTCCCGCCGCCGGCATCGCGGGCCTCTTCGCCGCGCTGGATGCGCATGATCCGGAAGGCTACCGCCGCTCCGATCCGCGCAGCCGCATCGACGGTCCGGCCATCGCCGCCGCGCGCGATCTGGTGCAGCGGCTGGAGGGTGCGCTCGGCCCGCTGCTGGCGCTGGGAGAACGGCACGGCCCGGTCCCCCTCGACGAACTCGTCGCCGCCCATCGCGCTGCCGTCGAGACTGCCGCCGGCCCGCTCGACCTTGAGGCGGAGGATGCGGCGGCGGCGGCGCTCGCCCGCACCTTCGACACGTTGAAGAGCGCCGCCGGCGACGGGCCGGCACTCGACCTCTCCTCCTATGCCGACGCGGCCGGTGCGCTCTTCTCCGACACCATGGTGCGTCCGCGCGCCGAGCCCCATGCGCGCATCCGCATCCTCGGCCCGCTGGAGGCGCGGCTCGTGCATGTGGACCGCATGGTGCTGGGCGGTCTGGTGGAGGGCTCCTGGCCGACCATTCCGGAAACCGACCCGTGGCTGAGCCGCCCCATGCGGTCGCAACTGGGGTTGGACCTGCCGGAGCGGCGCATCGGCCTGGCCGCCCACGATTTCGCGCAGGCGTTCGGGGCGCGCGAGCTGGTGCTGAGCTTCGCCGCCAAGGTGGGCGGCACCCAGAGCGTGCCCTCGCGCTTCCTGCAGCGGCTGAAGACCGTGGCGGGCGAGACCGATTGGGACGCCGCCCGCGCGCGCGGCGCCCGTTTCGTCCGCGCCGCCCGGAAGCTGGACGAGGCGCCGGCCGTGCCCCGCGCGACCCGCCCCGCGCCCGCCCCGCCGCTGGAGCTACGCCCGCGCCGGCTCTCGGTGACGGAGATCGAGACGTTCCTGCGCGATCCCTATTCCATCTATGCCCGCCACGTGCTCGGCCTGTCCCCTCTGGACGACCTCGATGCGCCCCCCGGCGGCGCCGAGCGCGGCAGCGCGCTGCACGAGGCGGTGGGCCGCTTCACCCAGGCGTTTGCCGATGAGCTGCCCCCGGACGCGCTGGCGCGGCTGATTGAGGAGGGCGCCCGCGCCTTCGCACCGTTGAAGGCGTTCCCGGCGGAGCATGCCCTGTGGTGGGCGCGGTTCGAGCGGGCGGCGGCATTCCTCGTCGCGTTCGAGCGCGAGCGGCGGGCGCACCTCGATCGCATCGTCGCCGAGACGATGGGGAGCCTCGACATCCCGCTGGCCGCCTCCACCTTCCGCCTCACCGGCCGCGCCGACCGCATCGAGATCAAGCGCGACGGCACGCTCGCCATCATCGATTACAAGACCGGCACCGCGCCGAGCGCCAAGCAGGCCGCCTCCCTCTCTCCGCAACTGCCGCTGGAAGCCGCCATGGCCCGGCGCGGCGGCTTCGAGGGCGTGCCGGGGGCGCCGGTGGAGGAACTCACCTATGTGGAGCTGAAGGGCGGGGCCGAGGGGGGCGCGGAAAAGCCGGTGAAGGTGAAGGACCGCTCCACCCACGATCTCGCCGAGGATGCCCTCGCCGGCCTCGAAAGCCTCCTGAAGGCGTTCGAGAATTTGGCGCAGGGCTATCGCTCCCTCGCCGCGCCGCAATGGTCGGGCCGCTATGGCGATTACGACCATCTCGCCCGCGTGCGCGAATGGGCGCTGGCCGGGGAGGAGGGCGAATGAGCAGTTCCCTCGCCACCGGCCCCAAGGCGGAAGCCACCCGCCGCCAGTCGGACGCCTCGCACCCCGCCGTGTCCGCCTGGGTTTCGGCCAATGCCGGCTCGGGCAAGACCCACGTGCTTGCCCGCCGGGTCATCCGCCTCCTGCTCGCCGGCACGCCGCCGGGGCGCATCCTGTGTCTGACCTATACCAAGGCGGCGGCGGCCAACATGGCGAACCGCGTGCTCGCCATCCTCGGCCGCTGGGCGCGCATGGACGACGCCGCGCTCGACGCCGCCATCACCGAGACGATGGGCGAGCCGGCGGACGAAGCGCTGCGCGCCCGGGCGCGCCGGCTGTTCGCGGCGGCGCTGGAGACGCCGGGCGGGCTGAAGATCCAGACCATCCACGCCTTCTGCGGCGGCCTTCTGCATCGCTTCCCGTTCGAGGCGGACGTGGCGGCCGGCTTCCGCGAGCTGGACGAGGTCGCCCGGCGCGAATTGATGGCCCGCATCCGCGCCGACCTCGTCGTGGCGGCAAGCCTCGCGCCCGCATCCCCGGCCGGAGAGGCGCTGGCGCGGCTGACGGAGGAGATGTCCGACAGTGGCCTCAACGGCCTCATCGAGGCGGCGGTGGCGCTGCGCGCGCGTATCCTGCCTTTGGGCGATACGCCCGCCGCCCGCCGCGCCGCCGTGGCACGGGCGCTGGGGCTGCCGGACGGACTGACCGCGATGGACGTGGAAGCCGAGATGCTGGCGAGCCCGCATCTGCCGCGCTCCGAATGGGCGAGCGTCGCGGCAACCCTCGCCACCTCCGACAAGGCCACCGACCGCAAGCGCGCCGACGACCTTGCCGCCGCCGCTGCGGCGGGGGACGACGCCTCGGCGCTCGTGGCCTATCGCGGCGTGTTCTTCGGCTCGGACGGCCCGCGCTCGGACAAGAATCTCCTCACCAAGGGCATGGGCACGCGCGAGCCGGACCTCCTCGCCCGCTTCACCGCCGAACGTGACCGCCTCGCTGGGCTCGACGACCGGCTCAAGGCCGCGTGGACGCTGGAGCGCACCGGCGCGGCCCTCACGCTGGGCGCGGCCGCCTGCCAGGCCTACGAGACCGCGAAGGCGGCGCGCGGGCTTCTGGATTTCGACGACCTCATCACCAAGGCTGCGGCGCTCCTCGCCGAGCAGCCGACCTTCGTGCAGTTCAAGCTCGACCAGGGCATCGACCACATCCTCGTGGACGAGGCGCAGGATACGAGCCCCGAGCAATGGAAGGTGGTGGAGGGCCTCGCCTCCGACTTTTTCTCCGGCGCGGGTGCGCGGGCGGGCGTGACGCGCACCATCTTCGTGGTGGGCGACGAGAAGCAGTCCATCTTCTCCTTCCAGGGCGCCGATCCGCGCGCCTTCGGCGCCATGCGCACGACCTTCGAGCGCAAGGTGGGCGTCAAGGGCTTCCGCCGGGTGGAACTGCCCCACTCCTTCCGCTCTGCGCCGGGCGTGCTGGAGGCGGTCGACGCCATCTTCAAGACCGCCGACGCGCATGCGGGGCTGACGCTGGATGCCGTCGCCCCGGTCCACGCCGCCATCCGGGCCGATGCGCCGGCGCTGGTAGAGATCTGGCCCACCACCGTGCCCGAGCCCCATCCCGAGCCGGACAATTGGCGCCGGCCGCTGGACGAGGTGCCGACCGATGATCCCGTCAGCCGGCTCGCCGCGCGCATCGCGAGCTTTATCCAAGCGGGCATTGCGAACGGCCTCGCCATCCCTTCCCGCGATGGTCGACCCATGCGCGCCGGCGACGTGCTGGTGCTGGTGCGCCGGCGCGGGCGGGTGTTCGAGGCGGTCATCCGCGCGCTGAAGGAGTTGAAGGACCCGCGCGTGCAGGTGGCCGGCGCCGACCGGCTGGTGGTGCCGGATCACATTGCAGCGCTCGATCTGATGGCGCTGGGCGATGCGCTGCTCTCGCCGCACGATGATCTTTCGCTCGCATCGGTGCTGAAGAGCCCGCTGTTTGGCTTCACCGACGACGATCTCATGCGCCTGTGCCCGCAGCGCAAGGGGACGCTCGCCGCCGTGCTCGCCGCCTCGGAAGACGCACGCCACCGCGCCGCCGCCACGCGGCTCGCCGGCTGGAAGGCGGAGGCGGAGGGGCTGCGGCCGTTCGATTTCTATGGCCGCGTTCTGGGCCGCGACGGCGGGCGGCGGGCGATGCTGGCGCGGCTCGGCCCCGAGGCGGCGGACGTGCTGGACGAATTCATGGCCCTCGCCCGCACCTATGAGGGGGCGGAGCCCGCGAGCCTCGCCGGCTTCCTCGCGTTCCTGCGGCGCGGCGGGGCCGAGACCAAGCGCGACATGGAGAGCGGGCGCGACGAGGTGCGGGTGATGACCGCCCACGGCGCGAAGGGCCTTGAGGCGCCCCTCGTCATCCTCGCCGACACGGTGGACATGCCCCGCCCGCGCATCGCCGGCGGTCTCCTCGCTTTGCCGGGGGACGGGGTGCCCGTGCTGGCGCCGCGCAAGGCGGAGGACCCGGAGGTGCTCGCCACCGCCCGCGCCGCCGCCGCCGCCCGCGAGCTGGAGGAGTATCGCCGGCTCTTCTACGTCGCGCTCACCCGCGCCGAGGATGCCCTCGTCATCTGCGGCGCCGAGACCCGTTCACCGGCCAAGGACAAACCCCACGCCCGGCCCGAGGGCTGCTGGTACGACCTCGCCCGCGCGGCGCTGGAGCCGGAAGCCGACGCCGGTCCGGCGCTGGGTTTCGAAGGCGAGGTGCTGCGCTGGCGCCGGGGTCCGGGGCTGAAGGTGGCGGGTGGTGCGGCGGTGCCGGCTGAGGTCGAGCCAGAGGAAGCCCTCGCCTTCCCCCATTCCCCGCCGCCTGAAGCGGTGATGCGGCGGCTGCGCCCATCCGGCATTGAAAGTGGCGCTGTGCCCGTCCGCCCGTCCGCCCCCGCGCCGCTGCCGGAGAGCGCGCTGCCTCCGCTTTTGCGCGGCGATCTCATCCACCGCCTGCTGGCCGGTCTGCCGGAGGTCGCCGAAGCGGAGCGGGAGGCCGCCGGCCTCCGCCTGCTCCGCCATGCGGCCGATGGGGTGGATGAGGCGGCCCACCGGGCGATTCTCGCCGAGGCGCTGGCCGTGCTCCGCCATGCGCCGCTCGCGGAGCTGTTCGGCGCGGGAAGCCGGGCCGAGGTGCCGGTGATTGGGCGCATTGCGGGGGCGGGCGGAGAAATGTTCGCCGTCAGCGGCCGCATCGACCGGCTGGTCGTGCTCCCGGACCGCATCCTCGTCGCCGACTTCAAGACCGACAGGGTGCTGCCTTCCGGCCCCGCCGAGGCCGGTGAAAGCTATGTTTCCCAGCTCGCGGTCTACGGCGCCATTCTGTCGCAGGCGTTCGGCGGGCGTCCCGTGGAGGCGCGGATCGTCTATACGGCCGGGCCGCGCGTGGTGCCGCTCTTCCCCGACCGGCTGGAGGCCGCGCTGGCCCGGCTCGGCGTTCCTGCACCATCTTTCATGATGCCGAGCGTCAAGGGCGCGTGAAGCCGCCTTGACGGAGAGGGGAGGGGGTACCTACGTTCTCCCCCAACATCCAGTGGTTCTCCCCGTTCTGCCCTACGAGGTATGTCATGGCCGTCGAGAAGGTTTCCGATCAGAATTTCGATCAGGACGTGCTGAAGTCCAGCGCGCCGGTCATCGTCGACTTCTGGGCGGAGTGGTGCGGCCCGTGCCGCATGGTTGCCCCCATCCTGGAGGAGGTCTCCGGCGAGCTGGGCGAGAAGGTCCGCATCGTGAAGCTGAACGTGGACGAGAATCCGCAGACGGCATCCAAGTACGGCATCATGTCCATCCCGACCCTGCTTCTGTTCAAGGACGGCAAGATCGCTTCCCGCCAGGTGGGCGCCGCTCCCAAGGCCAAGCTGGTGCAGTGGATCAACGGCTCGATCTGAGTCGCGCCGCTTTCCAAATGCGAAAAAGCCCCCGTTTCCGGGGGCTTTTTTGCGCTGGAGGACCGACTAGGCCCTCAGCCATGGCTGGCGATCGGCCTGCCCGAGGCGGTGACGCGTTCCACCGTGAATGCGGAAGCGGCGCGCACGCGCCACGGCCGGTCCAGGCAGAGGCTGGCGTCGTTCAGCCTTGAGGCCTCAACCTGCGCCTCCCCCTCGCTTGCGAAGCGATGAGCCTCGCGGGGGAAGAAGGCGCCGCCCGGAATGATCACGGCTTCGCCGTCCTGCGTATCGATCCGCGTCTCGCTGCCGTCGAAGAAGACCCACCCGCATGGCGCACCCGGCACGGAACGGGCAATCACATGGGCGAGCGAGAAGGGGACGCGGCGGCGCGTGGGCTGCCAGCGTGGCATTCGGAAACTGAACATCGGACTCGTCGTCCTCTTTCGCCCCAGAGGTGTCTTCCATGGGGAAATGCTCTAGGGCACCGGACCGTTCCAGCCCGAGAGGTCAGCAACATTTACAAGATGTTGCCCAGCGTCCCGCTGGAGCCTGGAGAATCGCGCAGATTCAATAGCTGACGGCGGCGAGATAGAGGCCGGCTGCCGGCGCCATGGGCCCGCAGCGGGTGCGGTCGGCGGCGGCGAGGGCGGCGGCAAGATCGTCCGCGCTCCAGCGGCCTTCGCCCACCCGCATCAGCGAGCCCACCATGGAGCGCACCTGATGGTGCAGGAA
>JAEZMT010000475.1 GCA_023442085.1 Pseudomonadota bacterium
ACCTGCCGCACCTTCCCATCACCCGCCTGTCCGACCCCAACATGTCGCGGATGATGGCCTCCTTCGTGCTGTTCTGCGTGCTGCGCCATGCCCGGGACATCCCGACCTTCGAGCGGGCGCAGCGGGACGGGCGCTGGCACTATGTGCATCCGCGCACGGCGGGGGAGATCCGCGTCGGCGTGCTCGGGCTCGGAGAACTCGGCTCCACGGCCGCGCTGGAGCTGGTGCGCCACGGGTTCGACGTGCGGGGCTGGTCCCGTTCGCCCAAGCAGCTTGAGGGCGTGAAGACCTGCCATGGGACCGGCGCGCTGCCCGGCTTCCTCGCGCAGGCGGATATCCTCGTGGTCATGCTGCCGCTCACCGGCGAGACGCGCCACCTCATGAACGCGGAGCGCCTCGCCCAGCTGCCGAAGGGAGCCAAGTTCATCAACGTCGCGCGCGGTCCGGTCGTGGATGAGACCGCCCTGATCGCGGCGCTCCGCTCCGGCCACATTTCCGAGGCGACGCTGGACGTGTTCGAGGTGGAGCCGCTGCCCGCCGACAGCCCCCTCTGGGGCATGGACAACGTGCTGGTGACGCCGCACCTCGCCTCCATCGCCATCCCCGCCAGCGCCGCCGCCCAGATTGCGGAGAACATCCGGCGGGTGGAGGCGGGCGAGGAAGTGCTGAACCGGGTGGACCCGACGCGGGGCTATTGAGCCCCGTCGCGTCCGGCGAGGATCTCCCGCGCCCGCTCGTGCGGCGCCAGGGACTGCTCGGTCGCGGCGTCGCCGAAATCCTCCATCTCGTAGAGCGGGCGGATCTCGATCTCGCTGGGGCCGGGCATGGGATTGGGGCAGCGCTTCACCCAGGCGACGGCCTCCTCCATGTCCTTGACCTCCCACAGCCAGTAGCCGGCGATCAGTTCCTTGGTCTCGGCAAAGGGGCCGTCCATGACGATGCGGGAGGCGCCATCGAAACCGATGCGCTTGCCCTGTGCGGACGGCTTGAGGCCGGCGCCGTCCCGCATGATGCCGGCCTTGGCGAGTTCCTCGTTGAACTGGCCCATGGCCTCCAGCAGCTCGGGCGCGGGCATCAGCCCGGCTTCGCTGTCGGCCGTCGCCTTCACGATGACCATCACGCGCATGTCGCTCTCCTCACGGTTGGACGGGCTCGATGCCAGAAGGACGGTGGACGACGTCCGGCCCCGACACGATACGGGCAAATTTGGAGGATGAATTGCAACGCGCCTGGCCATCGACCAGGCTCCGGCGCGCCGGTCCGGTGCGGCGGGCAGATGCTCAGGGGAATGACATGCGTTTCTGGGGAATGGCCATCGTTGCGGCGGCTGTCGTGGCCGCCGGGGCAGCCGAGGCCGGCAAGCAGACGAACACCCAGTTCCGTGCGTTCGGCCAGTGGAAGGTCGAGACCGTGCTGGACGACGGCAAGTTCTTCCTGTGCCGTGGCATCACCAAGACCAACAGCGGCATTGTCGGGCTGCTTTATTATCCCAACGGCAAGTGGGCCATCGCCTTTCCGGACCTTAGCCTCAAGCCGGGCAGCAAGGTCTCGGGATCGCTGGACATCGGCAAGGCGTCGCAGCCGATCGAGCTCGTCGCCAGCCAGCCGGGGGTCCGCGAGCGCGTCTTCATCACCGACGACGTGCTCAATGCCCTGCGGCAGGGCGGCAAGGTCTCGCTCAAGATCGCCGGCAAGACCTTCGACTGGGACATGACCGATGCCGGCCAGGCCATCGGTGCCGTGCAGGACTGCTGGACGGCGGGCAAGAAGATCGGCGGCTAAAGGAGCCGAAGAACGCGCGGCGGCGGTGCGTTCCCGCATCTCCGCCGCTCTCGTCTCCCTTGCCTATCGCCCTGAGCTGCGGCACAGGTGGCGCGCCATCAACGGGGACTGCCCATGTCGACCACCGTGTCTCCCCTCGCGCCGACGTTCGTGCCCGAGCTCAAGCCCGTGCCGGGCGTCACCTTCACCACGGTGGCGGCGGGCATCCGCTACAAGGGGCGCACCGATGTCCTCGCCATGGCGTTCGAGCCCGGCACCACGGTGGCCGGCGTTACCACCCGTTCGCTCTGCCCCTCCGCCCCGGTGGAATGGTGCCGCGAGCTGCTGAAGAAGGGCAAGGCGCGGGCGCTGGTGGTCAATTCCGGCAATGCCAACGCCTTCACCGGCATGAAGGGGCGTGAGGCGACGAGCCTCACCGCCGACCTCGCCGCCAAGGCCTTCGGCTGCAAGCCCACCGAGGTGTTCCTCGCCTCCACCGGCGTGATCGGCGAGCCGCTGGACGCAACCAAGTTCGAGGCGGCCCTCACCAGCGCGGTGGGCCAGCTCGTGGACTGGCCGTGGCTTGATGCCGCGCGGGCCATCATGACCACCGACACCTTCCCCAAGCTCGCCACCGCGACGGTGCTGCTGGGCGACGTTCCGGTGACCATCAACGGCATCGCCAAGGGCGCGGGCATGATCGCACCCGACATGGCGACCATGCTCTCCTTCGTGTTCACCGACGCGCCGATTGCCGCCGATGTGCTGCAGAAGCTGCTCTCCAAGGGCGTGAAGACCACGTTCAACGCCGTGACCATCGACGGCGACACCTCCACCTCCGACACGCTCCTCCTGTTCGCCACCGGCGCCGCCAAGGCCCGGGGCGCCAAGACGGTGAAGGACATCGACGATCCCGCGCTGAAGGCGTTCAAGCGGGCGCTGACCGAGCTGCTCGCCGATCTCGCCGAGCAGGTGGCCCGCGACGGCGAGGGCGCCCGCAAGCTGGTGCGCATCACCGTGACGGGCGCCGTCTCCAACAAGTCGGCGCGGCGCATCGCCATGTCCATCGCGAACTCGCCGCTGGTGAAGACGGCGGTGGCCGGCGAGGACGCCAACTGGGGCCGCGTGGTGATGGCGGTGGGCAAGGCCGGCGAACCCGCCGACCGCGACCTCCTCTCCATCTCCTTCGGCGACATCCGCGTCGCGAATGAGGGCGCCCGCGATCCCGATTACGACGAGGCGGCGGTCTCCGAATACATGAAGAACCCGGTGATCGATCTCACCGTGGACCTCGGCCTGGGCCGCGGCACCGACCGGGTGCTCACCTGCGACCTGACCAAGGAATATGTGGCGATCAACGGGGATTATCGCTCGTGAGGGTTGCGGGCCGCCTCGCGATTGCAATTGGGTTGGTTTTTGCGAGCGCGCGGCTGTCCGATGCCGAGAACGTGGCGTTGGCAGGTCCTGCCACCGTTGAGGCTGCAGGATATGCCATCGCCCAAGGCGCGCCGGAGTTTGCGACGGTCGCTCTGTCGGTGATCGGGCGCGGCGAAACCGAGGGCTTCGCTCGACAGGCCCTCGACGATGCTATGAAGCAGCTTGCCGCGTTTGGCGTTGGGCAGGGCATTCCGGCGTCCGATGTCTTCGCGAATGGCATCGTTACGGTAACGCGGAACCGACCTTGGGATGGCCCTGATCGCTTCAATCCTAAAAGTCCGGATTGGTTTGAAGCGAGCACGGGGATCCGGGTTACGGTCCGCAATATCGCTGCCGTCAAGGTCTTCTCTGAAGGTTCGCTCTCGCACGGCGCCAGCCGAGTCACCCAGACGGTCTACGGTGTACGGGACCGCGAGGCGCTGAGACAGAAGGCTGTCGATGCCGCAGTTTCCGTTGCGACGCGAAACGCCCGTCGCTTGGCAGTCGGAGCTGGACTTACGCTCGGCCGCATCGCGCACATATCGGATCCGTCTGCGGATGAATGCGAGGTCCCCAAGTTTCGTGTCGTCCCAGGAACCGACAGTGTGGAGCGGGTCACAGTCGAGGTTCCGACCGGCCTCGGACCGGTTGAAGTTTGCGCCAAAGTCCTTGTCACCTGGAACGCTCAATGACCTCCGCGCTCCCCCTCAAGATCACCCTCGTCGTCGCCTGCGCGCTGGTCGACGCTGACAACCGCGTGCTGGTGGCGCAGCGGCCGGAGGGCAAGGCGCTGGCTGGCCTATGGGAGTTTCCCGGCGGGAAGATGGAGGCGGGCGAGCGGCCGGAGGAGACGCTCATCCGCGAGCTCGACGAGGAACTGGGCATCACGGTGAAGGAGGCCTGCCTCGCCCCCCTCACGTTCGCGAGCTACCCCTACGAGACCTTCCATCTCCTCATGCCGCTCTGGATCTGCCGTCGCTGGGAGGGCGTGATCCAGAAGAAGGAGCACCAGGCGCTGCAATGGCTTCGGCCGGCGCGCCTGCGCGACATCCCCATGCCGCCCGCCGACGAGCCGTTGATTCCCGCGCTGATCGATCTCCTCGGCCCCTGATCGCGCCATGTCTTCCGCCACGGCGACGCGCATCGGCTTCCTCGCCATCCTGCTGTGGGCGACGCTCGCCTTCTTCACGGCGGCGACGGGGAAGGTGCCGCCCTTCCTGCTCACGGCGCTCACCTTCGCCATCGGCGGGGCGGTGGGGCTGGGCGCGGCGCTCGCCGGGCCGGGGCTTTCCGTGCTCAAGCAGAGGCCGCTCGCTTATCTCCACGGCGTGGGCGGACTGTTTGGCTATCATTTCCTGTATTTCACCGCCCTGAAACTGGCCCCGGCGGCAGAGGCGGGGCTGATCGCCTATCTGTGGCCGCTGCTGATCGTGCTGCTCTCCGCCTTCCTGCCCGGCGGCGGCCTTCGGCGCGTGCATGTTGTCGGCGCGCTCATGGGCTTTGCCGGCACCGTGGTGCTGCTTGCCGGCAAGGGCGGCTTCTCCGGCATCGAGATGCGCTTCCTGCCCGGCTATCTCGCGGCCTTCGCCTGCGCCTTCATCTGGTCGTCTTATTCGGTCGCCTCCCGCCACTTCGCGGATGTGCCGACGCAGGCGGTGGCCGGCTTCTGCCTCGCCACGGCGGTGCTGGCCGCTCTCTGTCACCTCGCCTGGGAGGAGACCGTGTGGCCCGCCTCCACCGGGGAGTGGGTGGCCTTGGTGCTGCTCGGCATCGGGCCGGTAGGGCTCGCCTTCTACACTTGGGACATCGGCATGAAGCGCGGCGACGTGCGCCTTCTGGGCGTCGCCTCCTATGCGGCGCCGGTCCTGTCCACTTTGCTGCTGGTGGTGACCGGCTTTTCCGCGCCCTCCATCGCGCTGGCAGTGGCCTGCGCGCTCATCGTCGGCGGAGCCTTCGTCGCCACAAGGCGTTGACCGCGCGAACCTCATCGGAGACTTGTCATGACCCATCCCGCACTTTCCTCCGGCGCCGTCGCCGTCATCACCGGCGGCGCTTCCGGCATCGGCCTTGCCGCTGCGGAAAAGCTGGCCGCACGCGGGCTGAAGGTGGCCCTCGCGGACCTGCCGGGCGAAAAGCTCGAAGTCGCCGCGGCGCAGGTGGCGGCCGTGGCGCCGGGCGGGGAAGGACACGTTCTCGCCGTCGCCACGAATGTGAGTCGCCCCGAGGATCTGGAGCGGCTGGAGGAGATCGTCGCAGGGCGCTTCGGCGGCACCGACCTTCTCATGAACAATGCCGGCGTGCAGCCGGGCAGCGCCATCTTCGGCCCCTTCGCCAATTGGGAGAAGGTGCTCGGCGTGAACCTGATGGGCATCATCCACGGCAGCCGCGCGTTCGGGCAGAAGATGATCGCACGGGGTCGGCCGGGGCTCATCGTCAACACCGGTTCCAAGCAGGGCATCACCACCCCGCCGGGCGACCCGGCCTACAACGTGTCCAAGGCCGGGGTGAAGGCCTTCACGGAGGCGCTGGAGCACGAACTGCGCAACACGCCGGGCTGCCAGGTGTCCGCCCGGCTGTTCATACCCGGCTTCGTCTTTACCCCGCTGGCCGCGGGTGGGCGCACCGAGAAGCCGGCGGGGGCTTGGACCGCCGCGCAGACCGTGGACTTCCTGCTGGAGAAGCTGGAGGCGGGCGATTTCTACATTCTCTGCCCGGACAATGACGTGGCTCGCCCGCTGGACGAAAAGCGCATCGCCTGGGCAGCCGGCGACATCATCGAGAACCGTCCGCCTCTGTCGCGCTGGCACAAGGATTACGCGGAGGCTTTCGCCGCTTTCGTGAAAGGGGTCTGAAGTCTGCCGACGGACGTGTTCTTCCTTGCCATCGGCCCGGCGAGGCCCTAGCACTCCGCGCCGAGCCGCCGCCCTCAGGGCAGCCTTAAAAACGGCGCCACGCCGCACCCAGACCAAGACTTCGAGGAACCCACCCATGGCCACCCACAAGCTCCTCCTGCTCGCCGGCGACGGCATCGGCCCCGAAGTGATGGCCGAGGTGAAACGGGTGGCCCAGTGGCTGGAGCAGGCGGGCCTCGCCTCGTTCGCCATCGAGGAGGATCTGGTCGGCGGCTGCGCCTATGACGCGCACGGCGTGGCCATTTCCGAGGACGCCATGGTGCGCGCCAAGGCGGCCGACGCCATCCTGCTCGGCGCGGTGGGCGGCCCCAAGTGGGCGGACGTGCCCTATGAGGCGCGCCCTGAGGCAGGCCTGCTGCGTCTGCGCAAGGATCTCCAGCTGTTCGCCAACCTGCGCCCGGCCATCTGCTATCCGGCGCTGGCGGATGCATCGTCCCTCAAGCGCGAGGTGGTGGAGGGGCTCGACCTCCTCATCGTCCGCGAGCTGACGGGCGGCGTCTATTTCGGCGAGCCGAAGACCATCACCGATCTCGGCAACGGCCAGAAGCGCGCCATCGACACGCAAGTCTATGACACCTACGAGATCGAGCGCATCGCCGCCGTGGCCTTCGAGCTGGCCCGCACCCGCCGCAACAAGGTCACCTCCGCCGAGAAGCACAACGTGATGCGCTCCGGCGTGCTCTGGAAGCAGGTGGTGACCGACCTCCACGCCCGCGCCTACAAGGACGTGGAGCTGGAGCATGCGCTGGCCGATTCGCTCGCCATGCAATTGGTGCGCTGGCCCAAGCAGTATGACGTGATCGTCACCGACAACCTGTTCGGCGACATCCTCTCCGACCTCGCCGCCATGGCCACCGGCTCGCTCGGCATGCTCCCCTCCGCCTCGCTCGGCGCGGTGGATGCGGCGACCGGCAAGCGCGCGGCCCTCTATGAGCCGGTGCACGGCTCCGCCCCTGACATCGCCGGCAAGGGCATCGCCAACCCAATCGCCATGATCGGCTCGCTGGCCATGGCGCTGCGCTATTCGTTCAACGAGGGCGCGGTGGCGGACCGCATCGAGCAGGCCATCGCGGGCGTGCTCGCCTCCGGCAAGCGCACGGGGGACATCGCCGCGCCGGGCATGGAGACCATCGGCACCGAGGCGATGGGCAAGGCCATCATCGCCGAGTTGGACGCCGCGACCGCCTGAGCGATCGCGCTGCCGCTTTGACTTACCTTCCCCTCCGGCTTGCCGGAGGGGATTAGGCGCCGGCTGTTGCGCTTCAGCCGCGCTCGACCTCGAAACCGGCTTCGCGCCAGCCGATGATGCCGCCCTTCATGTGCTCCTCATAGGCGAGGCCCGCCTTCTGCGCGGCCGCGGCGGCCTGCTGCGAGCGCTGGCCGGACCGGCAGGAGAATACGAGGCGCTTGCCCGCCGGATCGGGCAAAGCGGTCGGATCCCACGTGCTCAGCGGGAAATTGACCGCGCCGGGAATGCGCTCGGCCTGAATCTCGTTCGGCTCCCGCACGTCCACGAGAAGGATGCTGCCGTCGGCGAGACCCTGTCGGACCTCCGACGGGGAGAGGTGGCTGATGGTCCCGCCGAAGGGGTTGCGTTCACTCATTGACCTGTCCTGAACACGAAGCTGTGAGCCGGTTCGTACCGGGCGCGAGAGCCTGCCCGGAGCGCCTTGCGGATGCAAGAGCTGTTGCAGATGCAAGAGATGTTCCCGCACATGGCCGCGCCGCTGCCCCGGGGAGGTGCCCGAGGCCGGCTTGCTGGGCTTCGAACCTTGGACGAAGCTGCATGCCGCCCGAACGACCCGCTCATCTGGCGTTCATGTGGCCTTTGCTAGATCAGGTGCCATCGCAGCACGCCGCGGGCCGACGCCCGGCGGATGCGGAAAGGATCAAGATGTCGACCCGTAAAGCCGTCTTCGGCGCGTTCACCGCCTTCACCCTGGCCGGGGCCCTCCTTGCCGGCTCCGCCGTCACCGCCAGCGCGCAGAACAACACCGTGGGCGGTGCGCTCATCGGCGGCACGGCCGGCGCGCTGATCGGCGGCGCGGTAACGGGCAATGCGGGCGGTGCCGCGGCCGGTGCCATCATCGGCGGCACCACCGGCGCCATCATCGGCAACCAGCAGGACCAGCGCCGCGCCTATTACTTCTGGGGCAACAACGGCCGCTGCTACCTGCGCCAGACCAACGGCAACGTGGTCAAGGTGTCGCGCGGCTACTGCGGCTGATCCTCGATTTTCAGGACTGTTGATCGGTTCCGTTCCCCCGCACGGATCCGATCAGTGGGAGAGGCGCCGGCTTTTGCCGGCGCCTTTTTCCGTTGGCGCAGGTTCGGCCGTGTTGCCTCCCGCAGTGCGGCGGATAGATTGACGCCATGCCGCCCGAGCCTGCTCCCGCCGACGCCCCAGACCGCTCCCGCACCTCCATCGTGCCCGATCTCGCCACGCTGGCAGCCGGGGGAAAACGCGCCGTCGCCCGTGCGCTGGCGCTGGTGGAGACGGCGCGCGGCCAGCCCGACCTCGTGGCACTGCTCGATGCCGCCGCCCGCGCCGGCCGCGCGGAGGTGCTGGGGCTCACCGGGCCACCCGGGGTGGGCAAATCGACCCTCACCAATGCGATGGTGCGGCGCGCCCGCGCGGCGGGCCGCACGGTGGCCGTGCTGGCGGTGGACCCGTCCTCGCGGCGCACCGGCGGTGCGCTGCTCGGCGACCGGGCGCGGATGAAGACCGATCCCGACGACCGGGGCGTGTTCGTGCGATCCATGGCCGCGCGCGACCGCCTGGGCGGTCTCTCCGATGATTCGATCGCCGCCGTGGTGCTGCTGCGTGCCGTCTACGATCTGGTGATCGTTGAGACCGTGGGCGTCGGCCAGTCGGAGGCGGACATTTCTCTCGTTGCCGACACGGTGGTGCTGTGCATCCAGCCGGCCTCGGGGGACAGCCTTCAGTTCATGAAGGCGGGCGTGATGGAACTGCCCGACATCATCGTCGTCACCAAGGCGGACATGGCCGAGGTCGCCCGCCGCGCCGCGTCCGAGGTTGCCGGCGCGCTGTCGCTGGCCGGCTCCGCCTCCGCCGGCTGGACCGTTCCGGTGATCCGCCTGTCGGCCTCGACCGGGGAGGGGCTCGACGCCTTCGAGGCGGCGGTCGCGGCCCATGGCGCCTTTCTGGACGCGGGAGACCGGCGCGCGGCGCAGCGAGAGGCGCAGGAGGACAAATGGGTTGAGGAGGCGGTGCGCGTCCGCTTCGGCACCCATGGCCTTGCGCGGACACGTAATTTCCGCCCGAGCGCGAAAGGTCCGTTCGCCCGAGAAGCGGAGCTGGCGCGGGAATTAACCTCCAGGCAAGACTGATTGGACAATGCTCTTGCGTGTCGCCGGCCGGCAACGGTCCGGCGCCCTATTGGGGACATGAAGTCTCGGCAAGGGCTGGCGCATGGGAATTTGTCGGGATCGATGGCCGAGGGCCGGTCAGGCTTTGGCGCCGCTTCTCGTCGCCTCGGCCTTCATCATCGCAACCCCTTGCGGGGCGGGGGCTGACGACGCATCCGGTCGGACGCCGAAGGGCGTGACGGCGGTTTCGGGGCTCGGCCTCTGGTCGGGTTCCGCGCGGGCGCTGAAGCTCGCTACGCTCGATCTGCCGCAGCCGGTCGGTACCGGCCTGCCGGAGGTTCCGAGCGAGGCGCGCGCCGAGGCCGCCCAGCCGGCGCGCCGTGTTGTCGCACCCGGCGCCATCGTCACCGCCTCCCTCGCTCCCGTCTCCGACGACAGCGCCCGCGCCGCGGCCGTTGCCGCCCAGCCGGTGATGGAGGTTTCGCGCGCGGATGGCGCAGGGGAAGGCGGGGTAACGGGCATCGAACCGTCGGACCTCATCGCGCCCGCGCTGGCCTCCGCGTCTTCCTCTTCATCGCCCGCCGCCAGCCCGGCGGATGACGACGCCTTCGCCTTCCCCCCGCCGCTGGTTCTGTCGGAAAGCGAAACCGCCGAGCCGCCGCGCCACCACGACATGTCCGGCGCCTATTTGGAACTAGCGCTCGACATCGTCCTCGAACTGCCGCTCATCCAGGATCCCGCGCGGGTCGCTGCGGCGGAAGAAGTCCCGGCCGATCTGGAACGGGCGCGCCGCGCCGCCGAGGCACTGGCGCGCGAGGATGCGCCGGAAGACGCGCTCAACGACTTCGGCGGCGGTACGGAACTCGTGCGTCCCGTGCCGCATCAGGATCCGGTAGCGGTGTTCAGCCGCGATCCCGTGCTGTTTCCGGCCCTCGCCTTCCAGTATGCGGCCCTGGCGGAGCAGGGCTATGTGCCGCATCCCGCCCCGCATGCCGAGGGCGAGGCCAACCTCGTCTCGCCCGACGGCACCGTGGAGCTGGAGACGCCGCCCAGCGACGGCATCTGGCCCTCGCCGGCCCAGCGGCTGGAGCTTGGTGGCGAGAAGCTGGCGCGGGCCCAGAAGTGCCTGGCGGAAGCCATCTATTTCGAGAGCCGCGGCGAGCCCAAGCGCGGCCAGATCGCGGTGGCGCAGGTCATCGTGAACCGGGTGTTCTCCGGCTATTACCCCAACGACGTCTGTGGCGCGGTCTATCAGAACGCCCACAGGCACCTGGCCTGCCAGTTCACCTTCGCCTGCGACGACGTGAAGGACGTGGTGCGCGAGCCGGACATGTGGGTGCAGGCCAAGGAAATCGCCGCCGAGATGCTGGACGGCAAGCTGTGGCTTGCCTCGATCGGCCGCGCCACCCACTACCACGCCTATTGGGTGCATCCGAGCTGGGTGCGGGAGATGCGGAAGCTGGACAAGATCGGCGTCCACACCTTCTACCGGCCGCGCCGCTGGGGCGACAGCTACTGAGCCGTGCCCGTTGTCCGCGGCCCGAGCGGCGCCCGTCTATAGCCCGCGCGGCGCCTGAGCGAAGCAACGCAAGGAGCCCGCGCGGCGCCTGAGCGAAGTAACGCAAGAAGCCCGCGCGGCGCTTGAGCGAAGCAACGTAAGAATTCCGCGCGGCGCTTGAGCGAAGGCAACAAACCCCGCTCGAAGGCCCGTCAGGCGTGGCCGGCGTCGCTGGAAAGCATGCCCGGCACGATACCGAGCTTGCGCAAAGCGCTGTCGTATTTCGTTTCCACGCCCTCGCCGAAGATCAGGTCCGCGTCGGCCGGGCAGTTGAGCCAGCCGTTGGCCTGAATCTCGGTTTCGAGCTGGCCCGGCGCCCATCCGGCATAGCCGAGCGCCAGCACCGCGCTGCGCGGTCCGCGCCCGCCGGCGATGGCCTTGAGGATGTCCAGCGTCGCGGTGAGGCAGATGCCGTCGTCGATGGTGAGCGTGGAATTTTCGACGAAATAGTCTGCCGAATGCAGCACGAAGCCGCGTCCCGTCTCCACCGGTCCGCCCCGCAGCACTTTGACGGTGCCTGCGCTCCTGGGCAGCAGGATGCGCTCGGAGGCGGGCACCACGTCGAGCTGGACGAGGAGGTCGGTGAAGTCGATGTGGCTCGCCGGCTGGTTCACCACGATGCCCATGGCTCCTTCCGGAGAGTGGGCGCACATGTAGACGAGGGTGCGGGCGAACTGCTCGTCGCGCATGGTCGGCATGGCGATGAGCATCTGCCCATCGAGGAAACCCGACCCCCCGCTTTCGATCGTGTGGTTCTGGCTCGCAGTCATGGAGAAAGGGTACCGCCGTTCGTCCGTCTTGGAAATGCGGATTGCAACGCGGGCGGCTTTGACGCCTCCCGTCCGGCGCGGTTGGCCCGCGCGGCTCACACGCTTGTGCGCGCCAGGGCGACGGCTTGGGGCTTTGCGTCGGGGCCGCGAGAAGGTACCCGGAAGGCCATGACATCGACCCCTCCGCGCTTCCCCGGCGCATGGCGCGCGGCCGCGATCGCCTTATCGTCTCGCGGCGGTCTTGCCCGCGCATTCCTTGCCCGCGCATTCCTTGCCCGCGCAGTCCTCGCCTGCGCGATGATTTCCGCCCTTGCGCCTGCCTCTCGCGCCGCGAGCGCGCCGCCGGTGAAGGTTGCGGGCGCCGATGTGATCCTGCTGGCCGGTGCCGTCTCCGGGATCAACGCGGATGCGGGCATCGAGCTGAAGCTTGCGCCCGGCTGGAAAACCTACTGGCGCTATCCAGGCGACAGCGGCGTGCCCCCGACGCTGGACTGGAGCGGCTCGGAGAACGTCGCGCGCGTGACGATGGAATGGCCGGCACCCAAGCGGTTCGCCGACGGGGGCGGGGGCTTTGCCATCGGTTACAAGGGCTCGGTCCTGTTCCCGCTCAAGGTGGAACTGAAGGACAAGGACAAGCCGGCCCGGCTTTCTCTCGCGCTGGATTTCGCGGTGTGCGAGGCGCTGTGCATGCCCGCGCGCGCCGAACTCGCCATCGCGCTGGGCGGCGATGCGGGGGCCGAGGCGACGCGAATCGCGGCGGCCCGCGCGGCCCTCCCGGTGGAGCGCCCGCTCGGTGTGGCGGAGCCCACATCCATTCAGGCGGTCGCGCTTGATGCGTCCGCCACGCCGCCCCGTGTCGTCATCGAGGTGAAGGCACAGAACCCCAAGGCCGACCTGTTTGCCGAGGGGCCCGCGCGCTGGGCTCTGCCGCTGCCGCAGAAGACCATGCTCCCGGACGGTGCCGCCCGTTTCGACCTGCCGCTCGACGGCATTCCAGCCGGGACCGAGCCCTCCGGAGCACCGCTCACCCTGACCCTCGTGGACGGCCCGAAGGCCATCGTAACGACCGTGCCCATCCCGCCGATTCCGCCGCGCTGAGTTCGGCCAGCTCCAGCCTGAGCGGGCGCTTTTCTCCCGGTCAAAAGGCCGTATTGTCGGCGCGGGCGCGAACGCCCAAGATTGTGGAGAAGACGATGCCCATTTCGGTCGGCGATAAACTGCCCAACGCCACCTTCCGTGTTCCCACCGAGGACGGCCCCGTGCCGAAGACCACGGACGAGATCTTCAAGGGCAAGAAGGTGGTGCTGTTCGCGGTGCCGGGAGCCTTCACCCCCACCTGCCACAAGAACCACCTGCCGGGCTACGTGCACGAGGCCGACGCCATCAAGGCCAAGGGCGTGGACTCCATCGCCGTGGTCTCGGTGAACGACCCCTTCGTCATGGGCGCCTGGGAAAAGGCCTCCGGCTCCGATGGCAAGATCGTGTTCCTGGCCGATCCCGACGCGTCCTTCGCGACCGCGCTCGACCTCACCTTCGACGGCTCGGCCGCCGGCCTCGGCGTGCGCTCCAAGCGCTATTCGATGGTGGTCGAGGACGGCGTTGTGAAGACGCTCAATGTCGAGGACGTGCCCTCCAAGGCCGACGCCTCCGGCGCGACCGCGTTGCTCGCCCAGCTCTGAACTTTCGTGCCGACTGCGGATGCCGGGTACGCCCGGCCTCCGCGCTTGCGCTGTCCTAAAGTGCACCGGCGCCTCCTCAGGAGGCTCGGCCTTGGACCCGTCGCGCCTCCGCTCAGGCGATGATGTCGGGGAACAGCTCGTCCTCGATCTGGCCGATGCGATCCTTCAGTTGCAGCTTGCGCTTCTTGAGCCGCTGGATCTGCAGGATGTCCGATCCCGACACGCTGGTCAGTGCCTCGATCGCCGCATCGAGATCCCGATGCTCCTGCTTCAGGCGTTCCAGGTGGACCTTGAGATCCCGTTCCTCGTCGCTCGTCATGCCCGGTCCTGTCACCGGCGCGCAGGTCCGCCGCCCGCTCGCCCCCATTTGGAATGACTATGGCACGGGTATGCGGCGCCGCAAGATGGGAGGTCGCCGGAGGGGCGGAAAGCGGCGCGAGAAGGTGGTCGACAAGGCGGTCGACTCTTCGTCGGCTCCGTGACAGACTGATGTCGTGTTGCAGACAGGGAGTGGCTAAGAATGTCCATCCAGTCGCACCTTCAGGAACTGAAGCGGCGTCACGCGGCCATCGAGCAGGAGCTCAACCGCGAAATGAACAGCCCCGCCTCGGATCCTCTTCGTGTCGCAGAGCTGAAGCGCAAGAAGCTGGTTCTCAAGGACCAGATGTCGAAGCTGAATCCGACGTCCACCGTACATTGATGGTTTGCGAGATGTGCTCGCCGCCCGCGTAGTTCGGTGCGGCGCGCTCATCTTTGCGTTCTGTGAGGCGAGCGGCGCAAAGCGGCGTTCTGCGCGAACGGCCTTTGCGTTCCGGGCCATTGGGCTTTAATCCGGCCCCATGGCTCCTCCGCTCGTTCTCCTCCAGGACATCCATCTGCGCTTCGGCGCCACCCCTCTGCTCGACGGCGCGGAGCTTTCCGTGTCGGCGGGCGAACGGGTGTGCCTTGTCGGTCGCAACGGCTCGGGCAAGTCCACGCTGCTTAAGGTGGCGGCGGGGCTGATTGAGCCGGATTCCGGCACGCGCTTTTTCCAGCCCGGATGCACGGTGCGCTATCTGCCGCAGGAGCCGGACTTTGCCGGCTATGCGACGACGCTCGCTTATGTGGAAGCCGGTCTCGGACCGGGCGACGATGCCTATCGCGCCCAATATCTGCTCACCGAGCTGGGCCTCACCGGACAGGAAGACCCGGCCCATCTTTCCGGCGGCGAGGCCCGCCGGGCCGCTCTGGCGCGTGTGATCGCGCCGGAGCCAGACGTGCTACTGCTGGACGAGCCGACCAACCATCTCGATCTGCCGGCCATCGAATGGCTGGAAAGCGAGCTGAAGGGGCTGAAGTCCGCCATTGTGCTCATCAGCCATGACCGGCGCTTCCTTGAAACCCTCTCGCGCGCCACTGTCTGGCTCGACCGTGGGCAGACGCGGCGGCTGGAGCAGGGGTTCGGCGCGTTCGAGGCGTGGCGCGACGAGGTGCTGGAGCAGGAAGAGGCCGAGCGCCACAAGCTCGACCGCAAGATCGTGGCGGAACTGGACTGGCTGCGCTACGGCGTCACCGCCCGGCGAAAGCGCAACGTGCGGCGCCTCGGCCTGCTGCATTCCATGCGCAAGGACCGGCGCGAGGAGCGCCGCGCCGTGGGCAACGTCAAGCTGGCGGTGAGCGAGGCCGAGGCCTCCGGCAAGCTGGTCATCGAGGCGAAGCACATCGCCAAATCCTTTGGCGAGCGCGCGGTGGTGAAGGATTTCTCCACCCGCATCCTGCGCGGCGACCGCATCGGCATCATCGGCCCCAATGGCGCCGGCAAGACCACCCTCATCAAGCTGCTCACCGGCGAGCTTGCTCCCGATGCGGGCACGGTGAAGCTCGGCACCAATCTCGAAGTCGCCAGCCTCGACCAGAAGCGCGCGGCGCTGGACCCCGGCACCACCCTGCGCGATGCCCTCACCGGCGGCGGCTCGGACCAGGTGCAGGTGGGCGGCGTGCCCAAGCACGTGATGGGTTATCTGAAGGACTTCCTCTTCACCCCTGAGCAGGCCAACGCGCCGCTCTCCGTGCTCTCCGGCGGCGAGCGTGGCCGGCTGATGCTGGCGCGGGCGCTGGCCTTGCCCTCCAACGTGCTGGTGCTGGACGAGCCCACCAACGACCTCGACCTCGAAACGCTCGACCTGCTGCAGGAGATGGTGGCGGACTATCCCGGCACCGTCATCCTCGTCAGCCACGATCGTGACTTCCTCGACCGCACCGTCTCCAGCGTCATCATGGCGGAGGGGGAGGGCGCGTTCCGCGAATATGCCGGCGGCTATTCGGACATGCTGTCGCAGCGCGGCCGGGGCGTGGAGGCGCGGGACAAAGGCGCGCCCGCGCAGAAGGCCAAGGCCGGAGAATCGAAGCAGGAGGCCGGCAAGGCGCCGGCCGGTGCCGCCAAGCGCCGGCTCTCCTTCCATGAGCAGCATGCGCTCAAGACGCTGCCCAAGACCATGGACGATCTGCGCGCCAAGCTGGAGACGCTCGCCGCCGAGATCGCCGATCCTGCCCTTTATGCCCGCGACCCGGCGCGCTTCGACAAGGCCTCGGGGGCCCTCGCCGAAACCCAGGCGGCCCTGGATGCGGCGGAAGAGGAATGGCTGCGGCTCGAAATCCTGAAGGAGGAGTTGGAAGGGTAGGCCGCCCTCACGGGCGGCGCCGCATCAGCACCGTGCTCTCGAAGTCGATCACCAGATCACCGTACTGGTTCGCCCCGGAATTGTAGGTGCGCAGGAAGCCCCACTGGGGCCGGGACTTGATGGTGATCTTGTCCCGGACCTCGGTGGCGAACGAGATGGTATCGCCCGCATAGACCGGCTTCAGCCAGCGCAGCTTGGTGAAGCCCGAGGCCGGGCCGAAGGAGCCGCCACCGGGCACGCCTTCCTCGCCAGGCGTCGACGCCTCCTTGGGCAGCGCCATGTTGGAGGCGACGAAGCACTTCATCCACATGGCTGCGGTATGCCACCCCGACGCCACCAGCGCCCCGAACGGGCTGCGCCGAGCTGCCTCAGGGTCCACATGGAACGGCTGGGGATCATAGAGGCGGGCGAAGGCCAGCATCTCCGCCTCGGTGAAGGTGTGGTTGCCGAGCGCGGCGGTGGCGCCCACCTCGACGTCCTCGAAATACATCATGCGAGGCGCGCTCCCGGGTTGCGACGGCCGATCATGCAGACGCAGGTCTGGTCGACCGCGGCGCTCTTGTCGGCCTTGAGAAGCTCGAAGCGGAACGTCACGAGCCCCATGTCGGGCTTGCTCCTGGAGGTGCGGCTCTCCAGCACCGTGCGGCGGAGCGTGAGCACATCGCCGGGGAAGACGGGCGCGAGCCACTTGTTTTCGGTGACGCCGGGCGAGCCCTGGCCGGCGGTGCGCACGAGAAAGCCGTCGCAGACGAGCCGCATCATGATGGCGCAGGAATGCCAGCCGGAGGCCGCGAGCCCCCCGAGCAGGGACGCCTTGCCCGCCGCCGCATCGAGGTGCATCGGCTGGGGATCGAACTCCCGCGCGAAGGCGAGGATCTCCTCCTCCGTGACCTTGTGCGAGCCGAACGTTTTCACCTCACCGATGATGAAATCTTCGAAGAAGATGTCGGGCAAGGCGGCCTCCCTGTCGTTGGAGGCCGATGGAAGGCGAGGATGACGCAAACGTCAAGCTGGGCGTGGGGATACCGGCGCGTCAGGCCAGAAGGTGGCCTTGTCGCTCCCCACCAGAACGTCGCGGATGTTCGAAGTGACGGGGAACCCATAGCCGCCTTCGCGATCGGGCGAGTAGAGCAGGCCGTCGTCGTGATACTCGGACACATAGAGGTGCACACCGACGCACATCATGGAGAGGATGAGCGCCTGCAGGGCATCGTATCCATGGACGACCATGCTCTTGGTGCGGTCCGGCCAGTCGATCTCGAAGCGGCAGCCCCAGGAATCGCCGATGTCCTCCACGAGGTGTTCGGGCTGGTAAAGGCGGATCTCCACCGGCGTGTCGCCGCCCTCGCCCCTGATGAAGAGTGTGTGCGTGAGGATCACCATGACTGGGCTCCGCAGAGGGCTGAAATCAGAAGCTCATCTTGTCGACGCCGATAAGCAGATCGCGCAGGTTGTTCGGGACCGGGAAACCGTAGCCGTCCTCGCGGTCGTAGGCGCGCAAGCTGCCATCCTCATGATACGGGCTCATGTAGATCTGAGCGCCAATCATCTGCAGCGCGGTGACCAGTGCCTGCAGCGCATCTTCGCCCACGCCATGGCGAGCCAATCGGCCCTTCGGCCAGTCGATCTCGAAATTGCATATCCAGGACGCACCCGTTGGGAGGGGCTGATACAGGCGGATTTCGACCGGAACCTTACCGGCGGGTCGATTGAGATGCAGAGTATGGGTCAGGATGAGCATTAAAGATTTCCACAAAAATTGTACCTTGCATCTAAACGCGGTTTCGTACGCGGGTATACCAATGGGTTTATAAATAAATCTTGTCAGCGCCGACCAATAGGTCACGGACGTTTCGGGCGATGGGAAAGCCATAGCCCTCTTCGTTGTCGTAGGCGCGAAGGGCTCCATCGTGATGATAGGTGCTCGTATAGATCTGGATTCCAATCATCTGCAAGGATATCACCAGCGCCTGCAATGCATCTAGGCCGGCGCCGGACATGGTCTTGGGGCCCTCCGGCCAGTCGATTTCGAAAGTGCAGGCCCAGCAGCCGTCCTTGGGTGCTGGCCTGTAAATACGGATTTCGATCGGAATTTCGCCTTCAGGCCGATTGAGATAAAGCGTGTGAGTCAGAATTAACATTTTTATTCTCTCAGAATGGGAGAGGAGGAAGCGGTTTTCCGGCCAAACAGGAAGCATATCGCAGCGATGCTTGACCGTGGCATGCTGAATTCTTGATGGCCGTGCAGTACGCCGTGTCTCTCTTGTTCAAGCGTTCGCATTCCGCTTCTGCCGCGGGCGAAATGCGCCGCGCCGCCATCGACACACGTCGCTCCGCACCGGCAGGTTTGGTCCCCGTGCTGCCGTCGCCGCCACCAGTCCATTGCCCGCCACCGGGCTCGCCGCTCGGGATTCGCGGCTGGCTGGGATCGTAGCCTCCCTTCAATGCGAGCGTGAGGCGCCACGTCGCGACATCGAGGTTCAGCTGCCGCGTGAGACGGCGCAATCGGTCGAAGGCATCCAATTCTGCATCTGTCTGCGACACAGCCGCTCTCCTCCGTCAATCCGAAGGAGACGATATAGGAATATATTCCGATATGCAACTACCGCGTGCTAACCTGGTGCGGTTCTCGCGCGTCCGGCGCCAGGTGCCTCAGCTCGAAGTGCATCACCTCGGTCCCATCCTCCCGCCGGGCGCTGCCGGTGCGGTGGTAGATGGTCCAGCCTGGGCGGCTGGTGCTGGGGCGGGCGTCGAGAATTTCGGTGAAGAAGGTGATGGTGTCGCCTGCGCGCACCGGGGCGAGCCATTTGAGATCCGTCAGGCCGAAGCCGACGCCCACGGGCGCGATCACCGCCGCGTGGTCGGCGGGCAGGGCTTCAGCC
>JAEZMT010000036.1 GCA_023442085.1 Pseudomonadota bacterium
CGACGACGATCTCGCCTTTCGGATCTTCCGCGTCCGCGTAGTGCGCGGCGAGGGCAGGCAGGTCGGCGCGTCGCACCTCCTCGAACGCCTTGGTCAGCTCGCGGCACACGGCGGCGCGGCGGGGGCCGAGCACCTCGGCGAGGTCGGCGAGGCTCTCGGCGAGGCGCGGGCCGGTCTCGTAGAACACGAGCGTGCCCGGCACGGCGGCGAGGGCCGCGATGCGGTTGCGCCGCTGGCCGGCCTTGGGTGGCAGGAAGCCGTCGAAGAGGAAGCAGTCGGTGGGCAGGCCCGCCGCCACCAGCGCCGCGAGCAGGGCCGAGGCGCCGGGCACGGGATGAACGGGGAAGCCAAGCTCCGCCGCCTCCACCACCAGCTTGAAGCCGGGGTCCGACACCAGCGGCGTGCCCGCATCAGAGATCAGCGCCACCCGCTCGCCGGCGGCGAGGCGTGCGAGCAGCTTCGGGCGGGCGCTGGCGCCATTGTGGTCGTGATAGGCGACGAGGTGGGTCTGGATGCCGTAGCGGTCCAGCAGCCGGCGGGAAATACGCGTGTCCTCGCAGGCGATCACGTCGGCTGCTGCCAGCGTCTCCAGCGCGCGCACCGTCACGTCGGCGAGGTTGCCGATGGGGGTCGCCACCACATGCAGGCCGGGCGCGAGGCCGGGGGCGGGCAGGGTGGAGCCGGCGAGAAGGAAGGTTTTCACGGCAGCCGCGGCGCGGCCTTCGGGGCGGCTGTGCGGATGCGGACGATGGGGCGTGGTCATGCTGCCACCATAGTCCCGCCCGCGCCGGACGGGAACGGCCCCGCCCGCATGGCTCACGCCATATGTCGCGCCGCAGCGACCACCGCCTGCCCCAAGGCAAGGCCGCCGTCGTTGGCCGGCACCTGCGACGGGATGAGGGGCGTGAGGCCACGCGACCGCAGCCGGGCGACGGTCTCCTCCAGCAGCCGGGCATTCTGGAACACGCCGCCGGAGAGCGCGACGGCTTGGGTACCGGCTTCTTCCGCCACCCGCGCCGCGACAACGACGAATGCATCCGCCAGCCCGGCATGGAAGGCAGCGGCCATGTCCGGGAGCGGCCGTGCAGCGGCCCGGTCCGCGAGGAGGGCGCGCCAGAGTGGGGCAGGATCGATCTCCACGAGGTCGCCCTGCGTCGTGATCGCGAAGGGATAGGGCGGCGCCTGGCCCTCCGCTGCGGCCTCCACCGCCATGGCCGCCTCGCCTTCGTGGGAGAGCCGGTCGGGCGTGAAGCCGAGGAGCGCCGCAACAGCATCGAACAGCCGGCCGGCGGAAGAGGCGCGGGGGGCGTTGAGGCCCTTGTCCATCATGGCGCGCAGGGTGGGCACCGGCTTGCCGGCGAAGAGGGCGGCGAGCCTCGCGTCCCGGTCCACCGCTGCGCGCCCGAGCGCCCGGTCGAGATGCGCGAGCAGTACCCGCCACGGCTCGCGGCTCGCCGCATCACCTCCGGCGAGCGGGATGGGGGAGAGGCGGGCGATGCGGCGGCTCTCGCGATAGTCGCAGAGCAGCACCTCGGCGCCCCAGACAGTGCCGTCCTCGCCCAGCCCCAGCCCGTCGAGAGCGATGCCCACCACCTTGCCATCCGCCCGCCGCCAGCCGCTTTCGGCCATGGCGGCGGCGATGTGGGCGTGATGATGCTGGACGTGCTCCAGCGGGAGCTGGCGCACCTCGGCGAGGTCGGCGGCGAGGCGGCTGGCGCGATAATCGGGGTGGAGGTCCGCCGCGATCACCTGCGGCTTATGGGCGAAGAGGGCGGAATAATCGGCCAAAGCGGTCTCGAACGCGTCGCCCGTGGCGGGTTCGTCCAGGTCGCCGAGGTGGTGGGAGAGGAGGGCGCGGGCACCGTGGGTGAGGCAGAGCGCGCTTTTCAGCTCGCCGCCCATGGCGAGCACGGGCGGGGCGTCGGCGAAATCCTCCGGCAGAGCGAGGGGAAGCGGCGCGAGGCCGCGCCCCCTCCGCATCACCCTGAGCTTGCCGGCGGCGAAGCGCGCCACGCTGTCGTCGAGGCGTCGGGCGATGGGGCGGTCGTGCATGAGGAAGCCGTCCACGATGCCGGCGAGGCCGGTTCGGGCTTCCTCGTCTCTGAAGATCTGCGGCTCGCTTGAGCGGTTGCCGGAGGTCATCACCAGCGGGCGGCCGACCGCCTCAAGCAGCAGATGGTGGAGCGGCGTATAGGGCAGCATGAGGCCGAGGTGGCTCTGGCCCGGCGCAATCCCCGGGCCGAGGTCCGCGTTCCGCCGGAGCGGCAGCAGCAGGATGGGCGCGGCGGGAGCCTGAAGAGCAGTCTCCTCGTCCGGGTTGATGACACAGAGGCGATGGGCGGTGGCAAGGTCCCCCATCACCGCCAGCGGCTTGGTGGGGCGGTGCTTGCGGGCGCGCAGGGTAGCGACGGACTCGGGGTTCGTGGCGTCACAGGCGATGTGGAAGCCGCCGATGCCCTTGATCGCGAAGATATGGCCGGCGCGCAGAAGTTCGGCCGCATCGCGGATGGGGTCGGACGCCGCGATCTCCGCCCCCTCCCGTTCCAGCCACAGGCGCGGTCCGCAGGCGGGGCAGGCGATGGGCTGGGCGTGGAAGCGCCGGTCGGTGGGGTTCTCGTATTCCGCGCGGCAGGCGGCGCACATGGCAAAGCCGGCCATGGTGGTCGCGGGGCGGTCATAGGGCAGGCCGGCGACGATGGAGAAGCGCGGGCCACAATCGGTGCAATTGGTGAAGGCGTAGCGGTGCCGCCGGGCCTTCGGATCGGCGATCTCTGCAAGGCAGGCCGGGCAGGTGGCCACATCCGGAACCACGCCGATGGAGACGGTGCCCGCGCCGCTCTCGATGATGCGAAATCCGGACTCGGGCAAGGCGGCCGGCTTTCGCTCCACCCGCTCGATGCGCGCCAGCGGCGGCGCCTCGGCCACCAGAGCCGCGGCGAAGGCCTCGAGGGCCGCCAGCGGCCCGCCCGCATGGATCAGCACCCGCCCGCCGGCATTGGAGACGGTGCCGTCGAGGCCGAGGCGCAAAGCGAGGCGATAGACGAAGGGCCGGAAGCCCACGCCCTGCACGATTCCGGAAATCTCCAAGGTCTCGGCCGCGAACCCGTCCATTTCGCCCGCGCCCATGGCCGCTCAATGCACCGTGCAGACCATGCAGGGATCGAACGAGCGCACGATGTGCTGCACGGAAAGCGGCGTCTTCTCTCCTTGGCGCACCGGCGCGCCGACGAGGGCGGTCTCCAGCGGTCCCGGCTGGCCGGAGGCATCGCGGGGGGAGAAGTTCCAGGTGGTGGGGGCGATGATCTGGTAGCGGGCGATGCGGCCGCGCTCCACCACCATCCAGTGCCCGAGCGCCCCGCGCGCCGCTTCGGTGAGGCCGAAGCCGCGGCCCGCCTGCGGCAGGGCGCCCTGCGCGCACCACGGCTCACCCGGCCTCAACGCCCGCACCCAGCCTTCCATGGCGATGAGCGTGCGCGCGGTTTCGATGAGCCGTCCGACGACGCGTGCGCGCACATTGGCCCCTTCCTTTGCCGCAAGGTCGCGGGCGAGGGGCTGGCCAGCGATGACCTGCCGGGCGAAGGCGCCGGTCTCAAAAGGCAGGCCCGAAAGGCGCGGCGCCTTGCACCAGGTGTAGCCGGTCTCGTCGGCGCCATCGGGAAAGGTCGAGCCCGCGAAAGGGTGATGCGGCGCCTCCCGCCCCTCCATGCGGGCGAAGGCATGATCTTCGGCGATGGTGGCCGGATCGACCGTCCCCAAACGTCCCGCCGCGAAGGTACCGCCCGCATAGAGCCGTCCCTCCTCCTGCGGATAGGCGCCGTAGGAGAGGAAACGGTCGTCGGCCCGACCCAGTCCGGCGAGGTCGAGGTCTTCGGCGATGGTGAGGAACAGGCGGAAATCGCCGTCCGGTCCCGTGCGGCGCCAGACGTCCAGCTCTTCCGCCTCGGCCAGTGCCGCCACGCGCTCCAGCGGTGCGCCGTAGAGCCGGGCTTCAAGATCTGCGCGCACCGCGCCGAGGGTGGCGAGCAGCCGCATCTTGTCCCGCGCGTCCGCCCCCTTGGCGACGCCGCCGGGTTGGAGCGCCAGCGTGTGCGGCCAGCGGCCGGCCAGCAGGCCCATGACGTGGAGCATTGTCGTGCGGGTGGCGAGGGCGTCGCGCACGCTCACCCCCTGCGCCGCCTTGAACCGCCGCTCGGCCTCCGCGAACCACGGCCGGTCGGCATAGGCCGCGCGGGCGAAATCCGGCATGAAGAAGACGTGGAAATGGGTGAGGTGGTCGGCCACATTCTCGGTGGCGAGGATGAGGTTGGTGGCGACGCGCCCGTTGTCGGTGGGCACCACCCCTTCCAGCGCCGCCAGCGCCAGCGCCGCCGCATGGGATTGCGACACCGAGCAGATGCCGCAGATGCGCGGGGCGATGACGAGGGCGTCGCGCGGATCGCGGCCCTCCAGGATGCGCTCAAAGCCGCGGAACAGGGGCGAGGAGACGAAGGCCTGCTTCACGGCTCCGTCCGCCACGTCGAGGCGCACCTCCAGGTCGCCCTCCACGCGGTTGAAGGGGCCGACCACCAGCCGTTTCGTGCCGTCGTTCATCGTGTCCGGCTCATCGCTTCTTGATGTCCCGGACGGCGGGCGGGGTGATGACGTGGTCGCTCACCGCATTGCGGCGCAGGCGCTCGGGCGTCGCGGCCTTGGCGAGGGAGGAGAGGGCGATGAACCACGCCTTTGGCATGTCGGTAGGCAGGCCCACGGGGATGCCGCCGATCTTGGGCGTCTCGATGAAGGCGTGGCCCGGCTCCTCGAACTCGGGCGCGGTGCAGTTGATGCAGGCGTGGCCGCCGCGGGTGCAGGAGCCCTCGCCGTTCCACAGGCGGGTGTTGCAGTCCGCGTGGGCCTGGGTGCCGAGGCAGCCGAGGTGCTCCATCATGCAGCCGAGGTCGCTCATCTTCTCGGCGCTGGCCTTGTACTCGTAATATTCGTTGCGCGGGCAGCCGTGGTGGACGAGGTGGTCGGCGTAGAAGCGCGGGCGGCCGTAGCTGTCGAGGTCGCCGCCGTGCATGAGTCCGGCGGAAAGCAGCATCAGCGTTTCCGTCACCCAGTTGGGATGGGTCGGGCAGCCGGCCACATTGATGACCGGCAGGCCGGCGCGGGCGCGAAAATCGGCGCCGAGCGCGCCGCCGGGACGCCGCCCGTCATATTGCAGGCCGCAGGCATCGGCGGGATTGACGCCGGCTGCCGTTACCCCGCCATAGGCCGCGCAGGTGCCCACGGCCACCACATGTTCCGCCACGGCGGCGAGCCGGCGCACCCAGTCGATGGTGGCCGTGTCGGTGCCCGCGAGCATGTGGAAGCGGCCGGTGCCGTTCGGCCCGCGCAGCAGCGCGCCTTCGATGCACAGGGCATCGAGGCGGATGGCGCCGGACAGCACCGCCTCGAAGACGGCGATGGCCTCGTCCCCGGTTTCCTCGGAGAGGGTCGGGTGCCACAGGAATCGGATGTTGGCGGAGGCGAGCGTCGCGGCAAGGTCCGGGGCCTCGGCGCAGAGCAGCGA
>JAEZMT010000080.1 GCA_023442085.1 Pseudomonadota bacterium
TGTGGCGGAAAGGACGCGCGGAAAGCCGGCGAAAGACTATTCGGCGGCGGCGCGGGCGATGCGCCAGTGGGCGAGGATGGCCCGGAGCGCGGCGGGTTTGAGCGGCTTGTTGAGGATTTCCATGTCCGCCGCGCGGGCCGCGTCGCGCACCTTCTTGGAGCGGTCGGCGGTGATCAGGACGGCCGGTATTTTCCCCAGTTTCCACCTCAGCGACATGATCGCCTCGATGCCGTGGCCGCCGTCGAGATGGTAGTCCACGAGCGCCACGTCGGGCTTCTTGCGGCGGTGGCGGATGGCCTCCAGCGCGCCCTGGGCGCTGGCGGCTGTGATGACGTCGCAACCCCAGCCGGTGAGCAGCATCTGCATGCCGTCGAGGATGGCCGGCTCGTTGTCGATGGCGAGGATGGTGAGGCCGTCGAGCTGCGCGCCGCGCCGGGCGGGGCTGGGCGCCGTCTCGCGCTCCTCCGGCATGGAGACGGCCACCGGCAGCTCCACGGTGAAGGCGGAGCCCTTGCCGTGGGTCGAGCGCAGCGCGACCGGATGCTCCAGCACCCGCGAGATGCGCTCTACGATGGAGAGGCCGAGCCCGAGGCCCCGCGCCGCCTTCGCCCCCTGGTCGAGGCGCTGGAACTCCTGGAACACCAGCTTGTGCTTGGAGCGGGGGATGCCGACGCCGGTGTCGTACACCTCCACCCGCACCTTGCCGCCCACTCGCCGGCAGCCGACGAGGATGCGGCCGCGCTGGGTATATTTCACCGCGTTGGAGACGAGGTTCTGCAACAGGCGGCGCAGCAGCCGGCGATCGGAACGCACGGCCAAGGAGCAGGGCACGAAGGTGAGCTGGAGGTTCTTCTCCCGCGCCAGCGGGGCGAATTCCGTCTCCAGCGGCTTCAGCACGTCGGCGATGCGGAAGGCGGAGAATTCCGGCCGCATGACGCCGCTGTCCAGGCGGGAGATGTCGAGCAAAGCGCCGAGGATTTCCTCCACGGATTCCAGTGAGGCATCGATGTTGCCGGCGAGGCGCTCCTCCTCCGATCCCTTGGCCCGCTCCACCATGCTGGTGGCGTAGAGGCGGGCGGCGTTGAGCGGCTGGAGAATGTCGTGGCTCGCGGCGGCGAGGAAGCGCGTCTTGGAGAGGTTGGCCTCGTCCGCCTCCGCCTTGGCGATCTCCAGCGCGCCGTTGAGCCGCTCCAGCTCCTCGGTGCGCTCGCGCACGCGCTTTTCCAGCGTCTCGTTGGCCCGCTCCAGCGCGAGCGCGGCCTCCACGCTCGCGGTGATGTCGGTGAAGGTCACGGCGATGCCGCCGTCGGGCATGGGGTCCGAGCGCGCCTCGATGACGGCGCCACGCTGGTGCAGGCGCTCGGAGAAGTCGGGGTCAGGGCTCACGTAGCGGGTGACGCGGCGGGTGACGCGGGCGGCGATGTCGCTGTTGTCCTCGCCCTCGTCGTCGGCGGGGGCGGCGGCGAGGATGTCGGTGAGCGGCACGCCCACCGCGTAGCATTCGCCGGGCAGATCCAGCATCTGGCCGAACTGCCGGTTCCAGCAGACGAGGCGCAGGTCGCGGTCGAACACGGCGATGCCTTGGCGCACATGGTCGATGGCGCTTTGCAGCAGCTCGCGATTGTACTGGATGGCCGCGGAGGCGTCGTCCAGCAGCTTCAGGGCCGCCTTGGTGGACACCGCCCGCTTGCGCAGCAGCAGCGAGAGCACGAGACGGGACGAGGCCGCGCCCACGGCCGAGGCGAGCAGATGCTCGGCATGGCGCACCATGCCCGCGTCCGCCTCGCGGTGAGTGTCGAGCTTGAAGCCATGCTGGCGGGCGTAGCTGTCGAAGGCGGCGCGGGCGCGCTCGGCGCCGAGATAGCGCTCCACGGTCGCCATCAGCTCGCCGAGGGAGACCGAAGAGCGCCAGCGCAGGAAGGCGGGGCGCGCCGGCGGCCGGTCGCCCGTGCCCGCGAACAGACGCGCCTGCGTGCGCTCGATCTGCGAGGGGCGGGTGAGGAAGGAGACGATGACCAGCGCCAGCGTGTTGAGCCCGAGGCTCCAGGCGACGCCATGGGCGAGCGGCCCGGCGGTGAGGCCGAGCAGCGCGGTGGGGCGCAGCAGCCCGATGCCGAACGGGCCGTCGTTCAGCACGCCGGCGGAGATCAGCCCGGCCTCGGCGAGGCTCGGCACCATCAGCGTGTAGGCCCAGGTGGCCCCGCCCACCACGATGCCGGCGATGGCGCCCTTGGCGGTGGCGCGCTGCCAGAGCAGGCCGGCGGCGAAGGCCGGCCCCACCTGCGCGATGGCGGCGAAAGAGAGCAGGCCGATCTGCGCCAGCTGCACCTCGCCGGTGGTGCGGTAATAGAGATAGGCGAGGAGGACGATGACGAAGATGGACACCCGCCGCACCATCAGCAGCAGGCCGGTCATGTCCTCGCGCGGCTCGCCCTCGGGCAGGTGGGCCGACCGGGCGGCGCGGCGGCGCAGCAGGAGCGGCATCACGAGGTCGTTGGAGACCATGATGGCGATGGCCACGCACTCCACGATGACCATGGCGGTGGCCGCCGAGAGGCCGCCGACGAAGGCCAGCAGCGCGAGGCTGTCGAAGCCGGCGGCGAGCGGCACGGCGAGCACATAGACGTCGCTGTCCACCATGTTGAGCGGAAACAGCGTCATGCCCGCCAGCGCCAGCGGCACCACGAACAGATTGATGAGCACCAGATAGAGCGGGAACAGCCAGCGCGCGCGGCGGATCTCGCTCTCGCCCTTGTTCTCCACCACCGCCACGTGGAACTGGCGCGGCAGCAGCATGAAGGCGCCGCCGGACAGGATGGTCATGGTGAGCCAGTTTTCCAGCGACAGCCCGCGCTCGAAGGGTGCCACCGCGCTCGCCTCCCGCGCCGCGTACCAGAGCGCGAACGGGCCGTCGAAGATGACGAAGGTGACGAGCAGGCCGACGCCCAGGAAGGCCGCGAGCTTCACCAGCGATTCCGTGGCGATGGCCAGCATGAGGCCGTTCTGGTGCTCGGTGGCGTCGGTGTGGCGGGTGCCGAACAGGATGGCGAAGGCGGCCATGGCGCAGGCGACGAACAGCGCGAGGTCGCCCACCAGCGTGCCGCGCCCGTGGTCCCCCGCGAAATGCCCGAGCAGCGCCACCAGCGAGGCCGACACCGCCTTCAGCTGCAGCGAGATGTAGGGCACGGCGGCGATGATGGCGACGATGGCCACCAGCGCCGCGATGCCCTGGTTCTTGCCGTAGCGGGCGGCGATGAAGTCCGCGATGGAGGTGATATTGTTCGCCTTGGCCAGCCGCACCACGCGCAGGAACAGCGGCGCGCCCACCGTCATCAGGATGATGGGGCCGAGATAGATGGTGAGGAAGTCGAAGCCCTGGGTGGTGGCGAGGCCCACGGAGCCGAAGAAGGTCCAGGAGGTGCAGTAGACCGCCAGCGACAGGGAATAGATCATCGGCCGCGCCGTGCCGCGGCCCGCGCCCGGGCGCAGCCGGTCGCCATAGCTCGCGATGGCGAACAGAAGGCCGATATAGGCCAGTGCCGCGAAGATGACGACCGACGCCTGAAGCATGATCCCCGCCCGGCCCCCCAACCGGAAACCGCCATTCTTGCTCTGTTTAGAGCGACCTCATCACTTCGTAGGGGGCTTGTCCAGCGGGTGGATCAAAGCCGGCTCACGGCGTGGCGGGCGCGGCGGCGGGTTCCAGGAAGAAGGACACCGCGAGGCCCACCACCGGCGGCTGCCAGGCGTGGGGGCCGTTGTATTCCATGTAGGTCACGTCATAGCCCGCTTCCTTCAGCAGGGCCGTGTGCGCGCGGCCGGAGCGCTGCACGGGGATCTGCTCGTCGTTCACCCCGTGGGAGATGAAGACGCGCGGCGCCCCGCTCTGGCGCTGGACGGACATGAACCCCGCCGAGGAGACGATGAGGTGGGTGACGAAATGGCCGTTGGTGAGGCCGAGCGAGAGGGTGTAGCTGCCGCCGTCCGAATGGCCGGCGAAGCAGATGCGGGTGCGGTCGATCTCGAAATGCCGGGCGACGAGTGCGAGCGCCGTCTCCAGCCGCTCGCGGTCCGGCCCGTTGCCGGCGATCACGATATCCCAGGTGGGGAAGACGGACTGCGGCACCAGCAGCAGGAAGCGGTGTGTGAGGGCGTGCTGCTCCATCATGGGCAGGATCTTCTGCGCGCTGCCGCCGCCGCCGTGGAACAGCACCATCAGCGGCACCGGCACGCCCGGCTCCAGCCCCTCCGGCACCACAAGAAGCGCATCCCGCTCCGCCGAGAGGCCGAGGTCGTGATGGCCGGGGGCGAGCGGCGGCAGGTCCGGCGCGGCGGGGGCGAAGGTGATGTGGCCGGCGAGATGGGGATCGAGCATGGCGGCCTCCCGGTTGTTCTGGCGTTTCCGCATCCGGTGTACCGTATACAAGCGCGGGGATGAAGCTGCCTCAGTCCTTTGCGGCCGTCTCCAGCGCCGCGCGCAGGCTGGTGACCTCGCGCTGGAGGCGCACCAGATCGGCAAGCTCGAGGCCGGTGGCGGCGAGGATGCAGCCGGGGATGTGGCGGGCCTTTTCCTGCAAGGCACGGCCCTGGGGCGTGAGCTTCACCCGCACCACCCGTTCGTCGGCGGGATCGCGGCTGCGGGTGAGGTGGCCGAGGGCCTCCAGCCGCTTCAGCAACGGCGTGAGGGTGCTGGATTCCAGCCCCAGCGCGGCGCCGAGGCTGCCGACGGTGCGGTCGTCCTCGGTCCAGAGGCTCACGAGCGCGAGATACTGCGGATAGGTGAGGCCGAGCTCGTCCAGCAGCGGCTTGTAGACCCGCGTGAAGGCGTGGCTCGCGGCATAGAAGGCGAAGCACACCATGTCCTCCACCGGCATCAGGGCAGGGGGGGCGGGCGTGGACTCTGGTGTTTTCTCGGACATGGCGGGCCTCGGGGGCTGCTTTCAGATAAATCGCGCACGACAGGATCGCAACCGCTTGACGGCCGCCATCGCCTCCGCTATTTAGATCGTACACGATTTAATCGCTCATGAAATTACTAACCCGCAGGAGCCCACCATGCCCGTCAACGTCCTCTACTCCACCTCCGCCCGCGCCACCGGGGGCCGCGATGGCCGCTCCGGCACGCTGGACGGCAATCTCGACGTGAAGCTCGTCACCCCGAAGGAGCTGGGCGGACCCGGCGGCGAGGGTGTGAACCCCGAGCAGCTGTTCGCCACCGGCTATGCGGCCTGCTTCCTCGGCGCCATGAAGTTCGTGGCTTCGCAGGGCGGCACCGCCAAGGTGCCGGCGGATGCCACCGTCACCGCCACCGTGGGCATCGGCCCGCGCTCGGAAGGCGGCTTCGGCCTGGAGATCGCGCTGGCGGTGTCCCTGCCGGGCGTGGACCGCGCGGCCGGCGAGGCGCTCATCGCCAAGGCGCATCAGGTGTGCCCCTATTCCAACGCCACCCGCAACAATATCGACGTGAAGCTCAGCCTCGCCTGACCCTTCCCGCCCCGCTGCCCCATCCTCCGGCCTCAGCCGGAGGATGGGTTTTTGCGTTGCCTTCGCCGCTTTTACGTTGCCTTCGCTCAGGCGCCGCGCGGGCTTTGCCGCGCGCGCGACCTCCAACCGCTCAGGCGCCCGAAACGCCCACAGGCGCGACGGCCGATGGGGCCGCGCGCCGGTCAGTTCCGTGCTGAATGGGGTGGGAGGCTGGACGAAGACCCGAGACCGGGCTCGTTGGGGCTGCTTCCTTCCGGACCTGACCCGGTTGGCGAGTGGCTCGTCCACCGCCAACCTCCCACGCGCTATATGGCAGGGGGAGGGGTGGGATGCAAGAGGTGGGGGAGAGCAGATGAGAAGAATAATGAGATATGGCCACGAGAACGCTCGCCGGACAAACTGAATGGCTCCACCATTCAAAACGCACATCTATGACGGTAAAGATAGAGACCCAAATAAATATCTTGGGAATTCCCACTTAGATTTATATAGATCTTCAACATCTTTTTCGGGCATTGGCTCACAAATTTGCTCGATACGGAATCCATATTTGATGAATGTGTTTATATAAACACTAATTGGACGATGAACATGGGTACTTATAAGATTAATACTATTATCATTTGTAATTACAAATGGCGCCTGAATTATCTTTTCTTGGCTATAAACAAATTCTTTATCTTCATACCCTGCATATTTCGGCCAGAAAAATGGATGTGTTATCGAAAAAATTAATCTACCGCCCGGACGTAGAATTTTGGCACACGCGCTAACCGCCTTATTTAGATCAATAACATCCATAAACACCATGTTGCATATCGCAATATCATTCTTTTCACAACACTGATTCACGTAGTCTTCTACCGTTGATACAATAAACTTAACTTCGTTTGTATATATAGAGGCGATTCGGATACTTTCTTGGCTAGGATCTATACCAATAACATTTGCACTTTCATCCGACAATATGCGCGCTAGAAAACCAACTCCGCACCCGATATCAATTATTCTCATACCGCCCATACGGCCGGCTAATTTTAATATGTGCGGTACTAAAAATAGCCGATATGTGATATCCTGCCCGCTTTCGATCTGGCGCAATCGCTCGGGCGCAAGCGCGTCCCATTGTGCAATAATTGATTCGATTTCCATTATTATGTTGGCCTTACCTTATCTATTGACATCATTACTTTAACTAGATCTTCTGCCACTCCGAAAAATGGATGATCTCCATTTTTAAACTCTTGGATTACGTGGTTATCAACATCAGGTATGCCAACAGCAACGCGAGCCCCCTCCTTCTCAAAATCAACTATCGTAAATCTCGATCTAGGAACTATTAACCCATCATAATATATCACTTTAGCTCCGCAATTTTCTAACAAAGAAATTTCCTTGTTATGACTTTGGACGCATAGTATAAGCTCTTTATCAAAGGCTTTTTGCTTCAATCTTCTCATAATGTTGTCATCTTTTGACCAGCTCATATCTCTTGAGAATATCGCAGTTTTCCCACCCGACGAAATCCATTTATCGAGATACTTGTTTATTTCTGACTGACTCTTAAATATTTTTGGCCTGCTTTTGCGATAGTTATCTATTTCGAAAAATATTAGATACATGGGCGCGATAAATGAAATCGCCATAAGAATCCAATGCCACCAAGGCCTACTGTCAGAAATAGGATAAACTGAAATATAAAGACTTAATATAGACGCCCATGACGCCAATTGTACAATCACAATTGATAAAATCTTTGGCATTATAGCTCCCTCAGTTCCCTAATTTTTACGCAGACAGCATAACCTAGTCAGCAATGTCCCGATCCTGCCTCTCAATAAATTGTAAAGCCAGATCGCGCGAACACAAACGTTTTCGCTGGGCTTCCCGGCAACCCCCTTTCCACCCAACCCCTCAAACCGCTCACCCCCCATCCACCCCTTCCACCCCACCGCCGCACCCAACCCCCTGAAAATGCTCACACTCCCCCTCTGGCACACCCCTTGCTGAAACGGTTCCAATCCCCCGGCCTCGACGCCGGACGGGAGGACACGGTCAGTCCAGAGGTCAGCCCAAAAGGCTGCCAACAGGGGGGACGCCTTTATGGCCCTCGAGACGTTCTATGAGGTCATGCGGCGGCAGGGCATTACCCGCCGTTCGTTCCTGAAATACTGCTCGCTCACCGCCGCGGCCCTCGGCCTCGGGCCGGAGTTCGCGCCGCAGATCGCCCAGGCCATGGAAACCAAGCCGCGCACCCCGGTGCTGTGGCTGCATGGGCTGGAATGCACCTGCTGCTCGGAGAGCTTCATCCGCTCGGCGCATCCTCTGGTGAAGGATGTGGTGCTGTCGATGATCTCGCTCGACTATGACGACACCCTCATGGCCTCCGCCGGCCATCAGGCGGAAGCGATCCTCGACGAGGTGATGGAGAAGTACAAGGGCAACTACATCCTCGCGGTGGAGGGCAACCCGCCGCTGAACGAGGATGGCATGTATTGCATCATCGGCGGCAAGCCCTTTGTGGACCAGCTGAAGAAGGTGGCGAAGGACGCCAAGGCCATCATCTCCTGGGGCTCCTGCGCCTCCTATGGCTGCGTGCAGGCCGCGCGCCCCAACCCCACCCGCGCCACGCCCGTGCACGAGGTGATCTTCGACAAGCCCATCATCAAGGTGCCGGGCTGCCCGCCGATTGCCGAGGTGATGACCGGCGTCATCACCTACATGCTCACCTTCGACCAGCTCCCCGCGCTCGACCGCCAGGGCCGGCCGCTGATGTTCTATTCGCAGCGCATCCACGACAAATGCTATCGCCGGCCGCATTTCGATGCCGGCCAGTATGTGGAGAGCTTCGACGACGAGGGCGCGCGCAAGGGCTATTGCCTCTACAAGGTGGGCTGCAAGGGCCCCACCACCTACAACGCCTGCTCCACCGTGCGCTGGAACGATGGCGTGTCCTTCCCCATCCAGGCCGGCCACGGCTGCATCGGCTGCTCGGAAGACGGCTTCTGGGACAAGGGCTCGTGGTACGCCCGCCTCGCCGACCTCAAGGGCTCCGGCTTCGGCATTGAAGCCAATGCGGACCAGGTGGGCCTCGTCGCCGCCGGCGCGGTGGGCGCGGGCGTCGCGGTCCATGCCGCCATCAGCGCGCTGAAGCGCGCCCAGCACAAGAATACCGACGGCGCCCAGAAGACCGAGGGAGGCGAGAAGTGACCATCCAGACGCCGAACGGCTTTTCCCTCGACACCTCCGGCAAGCGCATCGTCGTCGATCCGGTGACGCGCATCGAAGGCCACATGCGCTGCGAAGTGAATGTGGATTCCAACAACATCATCCGCAACGCGGTCTCCACCGGCACCATGTGGCGCGGGCTGGAAGTCATCCTCAAGGGCCGCGACCCGCGCGACGCCTGGGCCTTCGTGGAACGCATCTGCGGCGTGTGCACCGGCTGCCACGCGCTCACCTCGGTGCGCGCGGTGGAAGACGCGCTGCAGATCAAGATCCCCAACAACGCCTTCCTGATCCGCGAGATCATGGCCAAGGTGCTGCAGTGGCACGATCACGTGGTCCACTTCTACCATCTGCACGCGCTGGACTGGGTGAACCCGGTGAATGCGCTGAAGGCGGACCCGAAGGCGACTTCGGTGCTGCAGCAGTCCATCTCCGCCCACTCCAAGTCCTCGCCCGGCTATTTCCGCGACGTGCAGAACCGGCTGAAGAAGTTCGTGGAGAGCGGACAGCTCGGCATCTTCAAGAACGGCTATTGGGACAACCCGGCCTATCTGCTGCCGCCGGAAGCGGACCTCCTCGCGGTGACGCACTATCTGGAAGCCCTCGACTTCCAGCGCGAGATCGTGAAGGTCCACACCATCTTCGGCGGCAAGAACCCGCATCCCAACTACCTTGTGGGCGGCGTGCCCTGCGCCATCAACATGAACGGCGACATGGCCGCCGGCGCCCCGCTCAACATGGAGCGGCTGAACTTCGTGAAGCTGAAGCTTCAGGAGGCCTTCGAGTTCTCGCAGAACGTCTATGTGCCGGATGTGATCGCCATCGCCTCCTTCTACAAGGGCTGGCTCTATGGCGGCGGCCTCTCCGGCCAGAACGTCATGGACTATGGCGATTACGAAGCCATCCAGGGCCAGAAGAAGACCGACCGCTTGCCCGGCGGCGTCATCCTCAACGGCAACTGGAACGAGGTCCACCCCATCGATCCGCGCGACCCGGCGCAGGTGCAGGAATTCGTCGCGCACTCCTGGTACACCTACGGCGAGGGCAACAACGACAAGGGCCTGCATCCGTGGGACGGCGTGACCGACCCGCAGTACAAGCTCGGCCCCAACGCCAAGGGCACCCGCACCAACATCGAGGCGGTGGACGAGAACGCCAAATATTCCTGGATCAAGGCGCCGCGTTGGAAGGGCAATGCGGTGGAGGTGGGCCCGCTCGCCCGCTACATCCTCGCCTATGCCCAGGGCGTCGATTATGTGAAGGGGCAGGTGGACGAGGCGCTCGGCACGTTCAACACGCTCGCCGGCACCAACCTCACCGCCAAGCAGGCGCTGCCGACCACCATCGGCCGCACCCTCGCCCGCGCGCTCGAGGCGCATTACTGCGCCAAGATGATGCTGGACGATTTCGACCACCTCATCGCCAACATCAAGGCCGGTGACACCGCCACCGCCAATATGGAGAAGTGGGACCCCGCCACCTGGCCGAAGGAAGCCAAGGGCGTCGGCACCGTCGCCGCACCGCGCGGCGGCCTCGGCCACTGGATCAAGATCAAGGACGGGCGGATCGAGAACTACCAGTGCGTGGTGCCCACCACCTGGAACGGCGGGCCGCGCGATCCCAAGGGCAATATCGGCGCGTTCGAGG
>JAEZMT010000089.1 GCA_023442085.1 Pseudomonadota bacterium
CGTCCTCGTGGTCGTTCTGGTACGCGCCCCAGCCGAGCTTCAGCATGGCGTCGCAAATGTCCTTGATGACCTCATAGCGGCGCATCAGGGCGGACTGGTCGTAGCAGGGCTTCTCGGCGGTGTCGGAGGTGTCCGAGATGGACTTTCCATCGGGCGTGATGAGGAAGTATTCGCACTCGACGCCGGTCTTCATCTCGTAGCCTAGGGCGGCGGCGGCGGCGAGCTGCCGCTTCAGGACGGTGCGGGGCGCCTGCTCCACTTCCTTGCCGTCCATGTAGAGATCGGCGGCGAGCCAGCCGATCTCTTCCTTCCACGGCAGCTGGATGAGGCTGGTCGGGTCCGGCACGGCGAAGAGGTCGGGGTCGGCCGGGGACATGTCGAGCCAGGTGGCGAAGCCGGCGAAGCCCGCGCCTTCCTTCTGCATGGGGCCGATGGCGGCGGCAGGCACCAGCTTGGCGCGCAGGCCGCCGAACAGGTCCACGTAGGAAATCAGGAAATACTTGATGCCGCGCTCTTTCGCGACCTTGGCGAGGTCGATCTGGGCAGCAGCGGAGGCGCGGCCTTCGGCCTCGCGGAGCGGATAGCGGAAGTGGTCCATGCGAAAGTCCCCGGAATTTGGAAGCGGTGTTCTTTGAAAAAGGCCGCGCCGGTCGAGCGGCGCGGCCTGTAGGGTCGGATCAGTATCCGCCGGTCTTGCCGGGCACCCAGGAGGTGCCGGCCAGCGGCACGCCGGCCATGGCGGCGGCCTCCACGGTCAGCGCCACGAGGTCTTCCGGCTCCAGATTGTGCAGGTGGCTCTTGCCGCAGGCGCGGGCGATGGTCTGCGCCTCCAGCGTCATCACCGAGAGATAGTTGGCGAGGCGGCGGCCGGCCTTCACCGGATCGAGCCGCTTGGACAGCTCGGGATCCTGCGTGGTGATGCCGGCGGGGTCGCGGCCCTCGTGCCAGTCGTCATAGGCACCGGCGGTGGAGCCGAGCGCCTGGTATTCGTCTTCCCACTGGGGATCGTTGTCGCCGAGCGCGACGAGCGCCGCCGTGCCGATGGCCACCGCGTCGGCGCCGAGCGCCAGCGCCTTGGCCACGTCCGCGCCGGTGCGTATGCCGCCGGAGACGATGAGCTGCACCTTGCGGTGCATGTCGAGGTCCTGGAGCGCCTGCACGGCCGGGCGGATGGCGGCGAGGATCGGGATGCCCACGTGCTCGATGAACACGTCCTGCGTCGCCGCGGTGCCTCCCTGCATGCCGTCGAGCACCACCACGTCGGCGCCCGCCTTCACCGCCAGCGCTGTGTCGTAATAGGGCCGCGAGGCGCCGACCTTCACATAGATGGGCTTTTCCCAGTCGGTGATCTCGCGCAGCTCCTCGATCTTGATTTCGAGGTCGTCCGGGCCGGTCCAGTCGGGATGGCGACAGGCCGAGCGCTGGTCGATGCCTTTCGGCAGGGTGCGCATGGCGGCCACGCGATCGGAAATCTTCTGGCCGAGCAGCATGCCGCCCCCGCCGGGCTTGGCGCCCTGGCCGATGACGATCTCGATGGCGTCGGCCTTGCGCAGGTCCACCGGGTTCATGCCGTAGCGAGACGGCAGGTACTGGTAGACGAGGGTCTTGGACTGGCCGCGCTCCTCCGGCGTCATGCCGCCGTCGCCGGTGGTGGTGGAGGTGCCGACCGTGGAGGCGCCGCGCCCCAGCGCTTCCTTCGCCTGCGCCGAGAGCGCGCCGAAGCTCATGCCGGCGATGGTGACGGGGGTCTTCAGCGTGATTGGCTTCTTGGCGAAGCGGGTGCCGAGAGTGACCTCGGTGCCGCACTTCTCGCGATAGCCTTCCAGCGGATAGCGCGACATGGAAGCGCCGAGGAACAGCAGGTCGTCGAAGTGGGGCAGCTTGCGCTTGGTGCCGGCGCCACGGATGTCGTAGATGCCGGTCGCCGCGGCCCGGCGGATCTCGGCCAGCGTCGCCGGATCGAAGGTGGCGGAGAAGCGCGGCGGGGTGCGCGGCGTGTTGTTGTGGGCGGTCATAGGGTCCTCACCCGGAAGAGTTCGAATGCGGTCGGTGCGTCCCGCCCGTGGCGGGCGCGACGGCGGCGCGCCTCAGTAGGCGGACGCGTTGTCCACGTGGAAGTTGTAGAGCTGGCGGGCGGAGCCGTAGCGCTTGAACTCCGAGACATCGACCGCGCCTTCGAGGCCGGCGGCCTTCAGCTTCTGGGCCAGGAGCGCCTTGTGCTCGTCCCGCATCTCCTTCTCGATGCAGTCCGCGCCGAGGCTCTTCACCGTGCCGCGCACGAAGAGCTTCGCCTCGTAGAGGCTGTCGCCCAGCGCCTCGCCGGCATCGCCCAGGACCACGAGGGAGCCGGACTGGCCCATGAACGCGCTCATATGGCCGATGGAGCCCTTCACCACGATGTCCACGCCCTTCATGGAGATGCCGCAGCGGGCGGAGGCATTGCCATCCACCACGAGCATGCCGCCATGGGCCGTGGCGCCGGCCGACTGGCTGGCATCGCCGCGCACATGCACGAAGCCGCTCATCATGTTCTCGGCCACGCCCTGACCGGCATTGCCATGGATGATGACGGAAGCTTCCGCATTCATGCCCGCGCAGTAATAGCCGACGTTGCCTTCGATCTCGACGGTGAGGGGCAGGTTGAGACCCACAGCCACCGCGTGGCGTCCGTTGGGGTTCAGCACCCGCCAGCGGCGGGCGTTGGTCTCGGCGGTGGCCTTGTGGAGGGTCTCGTTCAGCTCGCGCAGCGGCGTGGTGGCGAGGTCGAAGGTCACGTCCGGCGCAATGGCGTTCACTGTGCGCGCTCCCAGAAGTACACGGTGGCGGGCTCGGGCTCGAAAACCTTGGCCTTGGAGATGCCGGGCAGGTCAACCAGAGCCCGATACTCCGAGCCGAAGGCCACATACTGGTCGGTCTCGGCCATCACGGCCGGCTTGCAGGCGATGGGATCGCGCAGCACGCCGAAGCCGCTCTCGGTGCCGACCACGAAGGTGAAGAAGCCGTCGAGATCCTTCAGGCCCGCTTCCAGCGCCTGTCCGAGGGAGGCGCCCTCCCGCATCCGCCAGGTGAGATAGCCGGCGGCCACCTCGCTGTCGTTCTCGGTCTCGATGGCGATGCCCTCGCGCTTCAGCTGCCGGCGCAAAGCGTTGTGGTTGGACAGCGAGCCGTTGTGCACGAGGCACTGGTCGGCGCCGGTGGAGAAGGGATGCGCACCGGCGGTGGTCACCGCGCTCTCGGTGGCCATGCGGGTGTGGCCGATGCCATGGGTGCCGCGCATCTGAGCAAGGCCGAAGGTCTCAGCCACGGAGGAGGGCAGGCCGACCTCCTTGAAGATCTCCATGCGCGAGCCGGTGCCCACCACCGCCACCTCGGGGTGGCGCTCCGCGAGGAAGGCGCGCACAGCGGCCTCCCGCACCTGCGGGATTTCCACCACCGCATGGGTGCCATGAAGGACGAGGCCGGGCATGCCGTTCGCCGGGCCGGAGAGGCCGGCGGCGAGGCCCTCGAAATCATAGCCCCGTGGGGCGCGCAGGGAGAGCTTCACGCTGTCCTTGCCGCCTGCGCCATAGACTGCGAAGCCCGCGCTGTCGGGGCCGCGATCGGTCATGACGCAGAGCATGGACGCGAGCATGGCACCGAGCTCGCCCTCGAGCTTCGGGTCCTTGAGGAAAAGTCCGACGATGCCGCACATGGCGTTTGATTTTGCTCCATTGCGAGCCGCCGCTGCGGCCTTGTCACAAAGGAGTACGCCCGTTCGCCGGAGGCGTCAATCAGAAGAGAATATAATTTTCTCTGGAGGAAAACTTTATCGATCGTCGGGAGCAGTGGCCCTCGGCTCAGTGCCGATCGCGGCCGTAGACAATGATGGAGAGGTAGGTCATGGGCGCCTTGATGAGGTCCTCCGGGCCATGGGCGGCGCCGGAATCGAACATCAGCGCGTCGCCCGGGCGCAGGTGATAGGTGCGGTCCGCGTGGCGGTACAGCACCTCGCCGGAGAGCATGTAGATGAACTCCACGCCCGCGTGCCGGAAGCCGGTGTAGGGCGCCGCCTCCTCGGTCAGGGTAATGAGGTAGGGCTCCACCACGATGTCCCCGCCGAGGCCGTGGCCCAGCAGTTCATATTGGTGGCCGACCTTGGTGCCGCGCCGCTCGATGATGACGCCCTGCGTCGCCCGCACGAACGAGCAGTCGCGCCGCTCCTCGAAGGCGGAGAACAGCGTGGTGAGCGGCACGTTGAGCGCCTTGGCGATGGATTGCAGCGTGGCGAGGGAAGGCGAGATCTGCCCGTTCTCGATCTTCGACAGCATGCCCACCGAGATGCCGGCCGCGCCCGCGAGATCGGAAACGGTGAGATCCAACTCGCGGCGGATGGAGCGTACCTGCACGCCCAGCGCCTCTTCCAGCGTGACCGCCTCGGCCGCCGGGGCGCCGGAGCCGGTCGCGTATTCGGCACCCTCCGGATCCATGCTCTTCACTTCGGCGACGCTCTTCATCTTACGCTCGGCCACGCCAGCCCCCGTCCGTCCGATGCTCCCGACGGTCGCATGCGCGCCCAGGCGGTGATTTGCCGGCCATTGTGCCAGCTTCCGCGCAAGAATGCATCGCACACTTGGCGACTCGCGCCTCGCCGCGCGCCGCCGAAACAAGCCGCTCGCCCCGCTTGCACGCCACGGGCGCGTCGCGCGAAGTCCTTCCCGCCGATCGGGCCGAATGGATGGAACGCCTTGTCCCGCAACAAGCCGCGGCCCGCGCCCACCCCCCTTGTCCACAGCCAGTGCCGCCCGTTTCGCCACTCGCGCGCCGGCTCTGGACACGGCCCGATTTCCTCCCTATACACTCGCCGCTCCGGAAGCGCCGACGGCCTCCCGGACCCGGGCTCCGGCCCGGCGGATGCCCAGGTAGCTCAGTTGGTAGAGCATGCGACTGAAAATCGCAGTGTCGGTGGTTCGATTCCGCCCCTGGGCACCATTTCACGCTCCAGTGCGTCCGAAGCGATCCTCCAATCCTGAAAAATCAACGACTTGATCCTCTTTGCCCGTCCGGCATGGTGCGGGAAGGCGCGGTTGCATCCGGCAAATCTGGGGGTAGCTTTGGGGGTATCGGCTCCATACCCCCAGCGGCGATACCGCCACCGATGGCACTTACCCACCTTGCCATTCGCAATCTCAAGCCCAGCGCGAAGCCGTTCAAGGCGTCGGACAGCGGTGGGCTGCATCTCCTCGTCAATCCGAACGGCTCGCGCCTCTGGCGGCTGAAGTACCGGTACGAGGACAAGGAGAAGCTCCTCGCCTTGGGTGCCTATCCGATCGTCACGCTCGCCAGCGCACGGGAGAAGCGGGACGAAGCCAAGGCGCAACTGGCGGACGGGATCGATCCCGCCAAGGCCCGGCGCGAATCGCGCATCGCGGCCGTGGCGACCTTCCGCAACACATTCCGGCTTGTCGCCGAAGAGTATCTCGACAAGCTGCGGCGCGAAGGCCGGGCGCCGGCCACGCTGGCGAAGGTCGAATGGCTGCTGTCCTTCGCCTAAGGCGATCTCGGCGATCGTCCGATTTCGGAGATTGCCGCGGCTGAGGTGCTCGTCGTGCTCCGCAAGGTGGAGCAGCGCGGCCGACGGGAGAGCGCCCGGCGGCTGCGATCGACGGTGGGCTCGGTCTTCCGCTATGCTATCGCCACCGCGCGCGCCGCGAACGATCCGACCTTCGCCCTGCGGGGCGCGCTGGTGGCTCCCAAGGTGAAGCACCGCGCCGCGCTGATCGGCACCGCGCAACTTGGCGCTTTCCTACGCGCCCTTGATTCCTTTGATGGGCAGGTGACGACGCGCACGGCGCTGTCCCTTCTCCCGCTCATTTTCCCCGGCCGGGCGAGCTTCGCGCGGCCGAATGGGCGGAATTCGATCTGGACAAGGCCGTCTGGACCATTCCCGCCGCGCGCATGAAGATGCGCCGTCCCCACCGCATCCCCTTGCCCACACAGGCGGTGGCGCTCCTGCGAGCGCTGCACCTGCATACGGGAACCGGCCGGCTCGCGTTTCCCTCTGTCCGGTCCACCGTGCGCTCGATCTCGGAAAACACGCTGAATGCCGCCCTGCGCCGCATGGGCTACACCACCGACGAAGTCACCGCCCACGGCTTCCGCGCCACCGCGTCAACCCCGCTGAATGAAAGCAGCCAATGGCACGCCGACGCCATCCGCCGCGCCTATGCCCGCGGGGAGCATTGGGAGGAGCGGGTGCGAATGATGCAGTGGTGGGCGGACAAGCTGGAGGCGTGGAAGGGGGAGGGGCGAACGGAGGCTCTGCCCGCGCTCTAGGTGAACTTCTCGATCAACTGCCCGCGCATGTTGAGATCCCCGATTTGTTTCTCGACCATGATAAACAGGCCGCGGCCATCGCTGCTCTGTTCCCAGAGTTTGCCGACGGCCCGCTTTTCGTTGGTGTCGTCGATGCCGGCGCCGGCGTACAAAGCGCCCTTGTACTCGATGACTGCACGGCGGCCATCATGAAGCTCCGCCACAAAATCGGGATAGAACTTGCCGCTGGCGGTTGGCAGCCAGAAGGATTGCGGGTGCTTCGCCACGTTGCGGAGCCAGAATTTTACAGTAGGCACACTGTCGATCGCCTGGGCGCATTGCAGTTCCTCGCCCTCCGTGGCGCCATCGAAGGCCGGCAGATGATCCGCACCGAGAAAGTGTTTGCGCGGCTTCCACCGTCCGTCGCGCTGCCTGCGCGCATCCCGGTACATCCCCTCCCGAAACGCGAAACCGTTGTCGAAAGACACCGCGACCTTGGCGTCGGGCGCGAAGAGGAAGCGTTGGTAGACCTTTGACTGCTCGGCGGCGCGCGCCGCAGCGATCCGTTCGGCGAGCTTGCGGGCCAGGATGAATTTGGTGCGCATCAGGGCCGCAAGGTGAATCTTTCGCGGGCCGGTAAGATGGCCGACGCAGTCGCTCAGCCATTTCAGCAGGTCGGACTGGTGGATGTCGGGCTGGCGCAGCTGTCGATCCAGCCAGAGGACCAGCCCCTGCGCGGACCAGCCGTCCACGTCGACGTCCATGGCGAGTTGCTCCTCCTCGCTGGCGAACTGATAGCTCACGCGGCGCCCGTCCACATCGATCTCGAAGCTGCGCGCCGTCTCACGAATGGAAAAGGCGGCTTCGTCGAGGCGCGCGGGATGCGCGGCGAGCGACCAGTCGGCGAACTCCATGAACACGTCAGTGTCGGCGAATTCGAGGTGGCCCTGCACCTCGGCGACGAGGCGTGGCATCGTGAACCGCTCGCCCTGCTCCGCGGGCGACAAGAGGTCCTTGAGATCGAGGCGGTAACGACGGACCGCTTCGGCGAAGCCGTAGCGTGCGGCTTCGGGAAGAGCGGAGGCGATGGCGGCTTCCACATCCGGGGCGAAACGGCCGGTGACGGCGATTTCGACGGCGCCGTTTGCCGCGGGCACGATTGAGACGGCATCCTCCGCCACGGTGGCCAGCGCCTCGACCACCTCCGGGTCTGCATCCACCGTATGGCGGAACACCGGCGCGGGCCGCTCGCGCGGCGCGAACAGGCCGGTCTCGTCGAGATGGCCCTGCGCCGGCTCGATCACCTCCTGGGCTTCCTGTTCGTCGAAGCCCATGTCCACCAGCTTGTCGGTGAGGGCTTTGGCGGCGGCGCCGAAGGAGGCTTCCGAGACATGGGCATAGGCGCGGTTGAGGGCATCGGCCTTGCGGCGCCGGGCGTAGGGCATGCGCAGCACGCGGCCGAGCAACTGCTCGGCGTCCGTGGCGCTGCCGATATTCTGCACCGAGCAGAACACATAGGCGAAGGAGCAATCCCAGCCCTCTTTCAGCGCCTCGACGGTGATGACGTACTCGATGGGGCATTTCGGGTCGAACAGGTCGATGCCGTCGAGTTCGCGCTGGTCGCCGGTCGCCACCGCGATGCGCTCGGGCGCGATCTGCTCCACCTCGACGAGGTGCGCCTTCAGCGCCTCGACCGTCACCTCGCCATTCTTCGGCTGCGCCTGGAACAGCACGATGGGCCGGATGTAATCGGCTTCGCCCCTGGTCGCCCTCTCAAGGGCCGCGCGGCTGGCGATGGCGCCGTTCACCGCGTTCTGCCAGCTGTCGTGCTCGGCGAGGATGATCGGCAGCTTGATCATCTCCGCGTCCTTCAATTCCTGCGCGCTGACGCTGTGCAGGATGTTGGAGTTGAGGCGCGGCGTGGCGGTGAATTCGATGATGGCGCACGGGTTCACCCGCGCCTGCATCTCGCGCGACAGGCTGGTTACCGCGTTGTGCGCCTCGTCCACGATCATCAGCGGACGGTGGATGTGCATGAGATTGGCGAAGGAGAAGCGCGGATCGCCCACGGTGTCGGTGGAGCCGTCGCGCTGCTCCAGCCCGGCGGTGGTGGCCGGGATGGCGGAGAAATGCGGCTCCATGTTCTCGTTGTGGGCGTAGACCTTGCGGCCTTCGGTGTTGTTCACGCGCAGGGTCTGGATCGTGCCCACCACCACGCAGGCATTGTCGCGGATGTCGTGCGGGCGGATCAGGGCGAAATCGGCGATGTCGAACACCCGCACGCGGCCCTCGAACACCGCATCCAGCGCCTGCCGGTAGGGATGGCGGGTGTTCTTCAAGGCCTCCACGGTTTGCAGCCGGATGGTGTTGGACGGCACCAGCCAGAGCACCAGCGGGAAATCCTTCTCGATCCACGCATCGCGCGCAACGCCGATGGCGTGGGCGGCGAGAATGGTCTTGCCGCCGCCGGTGGGCAGGCGCAGGCAGACATAGGGCGTGCCGGGCAGGCCCGCGAGCGGCACATAGCCGGTGCGGAAGCGGCCGAGGCGGCGCGCCTGCTCGGGCTCGCGGGCGATGGTGTCATAGGCATTGGCCGGGCCGGCCACGCGCGCCTCTTCCAGAAAGCGCCGGAGAAGGGCGAGCGTGTCGGCCTGATAGGGTTTCAGCTGCATGTCGGCCACTTTCAGCGCCTCGCCTTCACGTCATAGGGCGTCTGCTTGAACGTCACCTGCTCGCGCGCCAGCACCGGGGGGCTGATGCGCGACTGCTCGCCATAGATGGTGAGCGGCCCGGCGAAATCCGGGTCTTGCTGCGCAATGGCGGCGCGGATGAGGGCCAGCGTCGCCCGCGTCAGCACATTGCCGCCATCGGGGCGCTTGTCGCCGAGGATGCCGTTATAGAGCAGGGCGAAGGCGCGCCCGTCGAGAAAGCCGAGCAGGGGCGTGCCGGCGCTGGCATTCCACGGCGTGGCGGTTTCGCTGAACCAGATGTGGGCGGCGAGCACGGAGAAGCGGATATCGGCGCGGATATGCCCATCCTCGTCGAACACGGGCGGCCCGAGCCGATAGAAACGGAAGCCGCCGCCGCCCTGCCAACCAACGGCCTGCGATATGCCGCCCTGCTCGCCGGCAATCACCTTCCCAAGGCGTGGCGCGCAATGGGTGACGGCATGCTCGCCCATCTCGATTCCGATATAGCGCCGCCCCATCTTGTGCGCGACCGCCGCCGTGGTGCCGGAGCCGAGGAACGAGTCGAGCACGAGGTCGCCGGGATTGGTGGCGATGTGGAGGATGCGGTGAAGAAGTCGCTCGGGCTTAGGGGTAGAGAATTGCTCGTCGGTACCAAATAGATTGATAATTTCCTTCTTCGACTCTTGCGTATTTCCAACTTCGTCGTTTGGCCACCACGTCCAGGAAGTTCTGCCAACCTGCTCTGCTAAATAGGTCTTCTTTCTAGGGCTTCCTCTTCCATCTTTGCCAAACCACATCCGACCCTCAGCCAGTAACCGCCGATATTCGCTCTCGATAGTTACCCAGCATCGTCCGGGTGGCGGCTGATGGATGGCTCCCCCCGGCGTTTGGATCGTGTACATCTGGTTGGGCCGATACCCTTGAGCCGAAAAGTTAGACGATGATGTCCACGGTCCACGGGGGTCATTGTCATCGTTTTTGAATTCAGACTTCTGTTTTTCTGTAAGCGCAAGCTTATTGGCAGATAAGTTGAATTTATCCTTATCAAGCGCGTAAACTATAATATTTTCATGAGCATCGCCGAGAGGTACTCGGTTGTCTGGCCCGATTCGCTTTTGCCACACGACGTTAGCGACGAAATTTCTTCTGCCGAACACCTCATCCATGATGACTTTGAGGTAGTGCCCTTCATTGTCGTCGATCGAAACCCAGATCGACCCGTCTTCCGTCAGCAACTCGCGCAGCAGTTCCAGCCTTGGCCACATCATGGCCAGCCACTGGGTGTGTTCGAGATTGTCGTCATAATGCTCGAAGGCCGAGCGGGTGTTGTAGGGCGGGTCGATATAGATGCACTTCACCTGGCCGGCATAGAAGGGCAGCAGCGCCTTCAGCGCATCGAGATTGTCCCCCTGGATCAGCATGTTGCCCGAAGCCGGATCGCCGGCGGAAAGCTCCGGTGCCTCCTCCAGCAGCCGATAGGGCACGCGCTGGGCGGCGCGGACGTCTTCGTCTCGGGTGAGCCAGTTCAGGATCGGCATGCGTCAGGCGTCTCTCGGTCTCGGTCACGGCGGCAGCGTTCGTGCGGTCCTCGCGCCCCGGGGCGCTGCCGCCCCTTGCCGTGCAGACATATCCCATCCCGCACCAGCCTGCGCGATTCGCCGCGGATCGCTCCGTCATGCTACCCGCAGTGCATAGGATGAGCCGAGCGGGGGCGGCAAGGCCGCACCATCCCATCTGCGCTCGATCGGCCGGGGCAAATGCCCTTGTAACGATCCCTATTTGCCGAACCTCGCCAGCGTGGCGATGGCTGCCGCGATTTGGTCTTGGGGAACCTCCCGCCGCTCCACCATCCCCCGCATTACCTTCCCCTGCCCATGCACCGGCAGCGCACCGTAGCTGGTGAAGGTGGTGAGGGCGTCCTCGTGTCGAGGTTCCGCGACCACGCCTTGAAGGCTTCCGGCGGCAGCTTGAGAGTGTAGGCGATGACCTGAGCCCCTAGACCTCCTCCAGATTTAGATAGAGTCCGTCGACACGGAGACGGACGATGCGGGCCTCACGGTTCACAGAGGAACAGATCATTGGGATGCTGAAGGAGCAGGAGGTGGGGGCGAAGACCGCCGATGTCTGCCGCAAGCACGGCATCTCCTGGGCCACCTTCTACAAGTGCAAGGCCAAGTATGGCGGCATGGACGTGTCCGATGCCCGCCGGCTGAAGGCGCTCAAGGATGAGAACGCCCGCCTGAAGAAGCTGCTCGCCGAGCAGATGCTGGACAACGCCATCCTGAAGGATGTCGCCGCAAAAAATGGTGACGCCCGATGCGAGGCGTAAAGCCGTGGCCCACGCCTGTGCCGCGCACTGGGTGAGCCAGCGTCGGGCGTGCAAGGCCCTGAGCGTCGATCGCACCAGCATGCGCTATCGGAGCATCCGTCCCGAGGATGCAGGCTTGCGCGAGGCCATGAAGGCCATGGCCGGCGAGCGCCGCCGGTTCGGCTATCGGCGGATCCACGTCATGCTGAGGCGCCAGGGCATCGTCATGAACCACAAGGAGCTGCGCCGGCTCTACCGGGAGGAGAAGCTCCAGGTGCGCCGGCGCGGGGGCCGCAAGCGGGCGCTCGGCACACGGCGGCCCATGCTGGTCCCGGATCGGATCAATGTCCGCTGGAGCCTCGACTTCGTGTCGGATGCCTTCACGGATGGCCGCCGCTTCCGGGTGCTGGCCGTGGTCGACGACTTCAGCCGGGAATGCCTGGCGTTGGTTGCTGACACTTCGCTGTCCGGCCTTCGGGTGACGCGTGAGCTGGATGCGCTCGTGGCTGTCCGGGAAAGCCCTCGGCCATCGTCTCGGACAACGGTACCAAGCTGACCTCGATGGCGGTCCTCACGTGGTGCCAGCAGACAGGCGTCGAATGGCCCTATATCGCCCTGGGCAAGCCCATGCAGAACGGCTTCGTGGAGAGCTTCAACGGCCGGTTCCGGGACGAGTGCCTGAATGATACCCTGTTCTCGAACCTGGCGCAGGCGCACGCCACCATCAGCTCATGGAAGGAGGACTATAACCGCAACCGACCCCATTCGGCGCTGGGCCATCGATCCCCTGCCGAGTTTACCGCAACACTCACACTGGAAACCGTGGCCGCCTGAGGCCACAAACCAACATGCGGACTCTCTCCTGAACCGGAGGAGAAATGGGGCTCAGGTCTGGGCCATAAAAGGGAACGTCATGGCTAAGGCCAATTTCCATCCCCCCTCGAAAGAGTTGGTTCCCCAAATTATTAACGGGAACATTTAGAGAGAAACATATCATTTCGAAACAAGCACGCCGCGTGCCTCGAAGACGTCGCGGATCGCTCGAACGTAGTGCGAAAATCGCTCATTGGCGTGGATGTTGTTCCACTGTCGTGGCCGATCGATCTCTATCGGCAGGTCGAGGTCGACTCGCCCTGGCCGTGGGGACATGACCAATACTCGGTCGGCGAGGAAGACTGCCTCGTCGATCCCGTGGGTGATGAAGATCACGGTGTTGCCCACGCGGAGCCACATGGATTGGAGATCCATGATCATCTGCTCGCGGGTCAGGGCATCGAGAGCGCCAAATGGTTCGTCCATCAGAAGCAGCTCCGGCTCCTGGATGAGAGCGCGGCAGATGGCGACGCGTTGGCGCATGCCGCCGGAGAGCTCGGCGGGAAACTTGTTCGCGAAGCCGTCGAGCCCAACCTGAGCGAGGAGATTTTGCGCCGAGCGCCTGTAGGCACCGACGTCCCGCCGCTTGATTTCGACCGGCAAGAGGATGTTGTCGATCACGGTGCGCCAGTAAAGCAGCAGGTCGGATTGAAACACCACGCCGACTTTGGAATGCGGAGTCCGGATCGCGTCGCCATCGATCCGGATTTCCCCTGTCGTCATCGTCAACAGGCCGGCGATCATGGAAAGAAGCGTGCTCTTGCCGCACCCGCTTGGTCCCACCACCGCGACGAAAGAGCCTGGCTCCAGCGAGAGGTCGAGCCGCTCGAGGGCTGTAACCTCGGCACCTTGACGGGTGACGTAGGTTTTGGAGACGCCGGAGATCTCCACAGCTGCGCCGGTCCGCTGTTCATGCTGTTTCACCAGTGCGCTCTGCATGCCATTCGCGTCCCTGCGCATCGTCACACCGCGGGATCCCGCTGGTAGGTCACGCGCTTTTCGATGAGGTTGATGAGAAAATAGAGTGCCACGCCCAGCAGCGAGATCGCCACAACTGCGGCGAAGTTCAGCGTGGTGTCGAGCTGTGCGTTGGCCTGGAGCTGCAGGTAGCCGAGGCCGCGCTCTGCGGCCACGTACTCGCCGATGACCGCGCCGATGACCGCGAGTGAGACGGCGACCTTCAGGCCGCCGAAAATGTTCGGCAGCGCCGCCGGGAGGCGTATCTTGAAGAAGGTCTGCCATTCGCTCGCACCCATCGACCGGGCGAGATTGACGAGGTTCTTGTCGAGCGCGTTGAGGCCGACCACCGTAGAAACGACGATGGGAAACAGCGCGATCAGGAAAGCAAGCGTGATCTTCGGCGTCCAGCCGTACCCGAGATACAGGACGAGGATGGGGGCGAGCGCCACCTTCGGCACGGTCTGGAGGCCGACGAGCACGGGATAGACGGCGCGCTCGAAGATCGGCGAGTAGAAGATGGCCAACGCCAGCGGCACACCCACCAGGACGCCGAAGGTGAAGCCGGCCGCGACCTCGACCAGAGTAAAAAAGAAATGCCCGCCAAGAAGAGAGGCATCCAGCGCCATGCGCTGCCCGATGGCCAGCGGTGTTGGCAGCACGAATTTGGAAATGCCTAGCAGGGGAACTGCCACCTGCCACGTCAGCAGGATGGCCGACACGAAAATCAGGGGGGCAAAGCGCCCGAGAAGCCGTGTCAGCTGCGCTTTGCGTCGGTAGGTCATGAGCTGCCTTGACTTTTCGGGTCCCATGGCGGGTCGGGCCGCTGCGCCGCCGCGGCTCATATCGAAATTGCCGCCGCTGCGGCGCCCTCTTCCTGCGCCTCGGCAGAGAACGTTCCGAAAAACTCGCCGGCCAGCTTGCGGGCGGTGGATTCCATGAGTCGCGCGCCAAGCTGGGCGAGCTTGCCGCCCACGTCGGCCCGCGCGTCATAGATCAGCGCCGTGCCGTGCGGGTGATCCTCCAGACGGATTATCGCCTGGCCGCGGGCAAATCCGGCGACCCCGCCCTGGCCCTCGCCGATAAGCGTGTACCCGGCGAGCGGAGCCACATCCGCGAAGCGGACCCGCCCGGTGAAGGTCGCCTTGATGGGGCCGATCCTGAGCGTCGATTTCGAAAGCAAGGATCCGTCCTCCTGGGCCTCAAGGAACGTGCACCCCGGGATGCACCGTTGCAGGACGGCAGGATCGTTCATCCGTTCCCATACGAGGGCACGGGGGGCCGGGATGATCTCGGTTCCGGAAATGTCCATCCGCCCCTCCTCAGGCGCCTGCGCGTGCCAGCGCATCGCTGGCGGATGCGGCCTTGATGAGCTGCCACACTGCGTGGGGTGTCAGGGGAAGCGCCGTCGGCATGACACCGAGGCTCGACAAGGCGTCAGCGACGGCATTGCCGATGACCCCCGCAACGGGCGCGATGGCGTCTTCGCCTGCGCCACGCAGGCCTAGAGGGTTTCTCGAAGTCCTGGTCTCGTCGAGGGTCACCACCCGGATGTGGGGAAAGTCGGTGGCCGTGGGCAGGAGATAATCGGCGAAGGAGCCTGTGAGCAGCTGGGCGTGTTCGTCGTAGAGGTATTCCTCAAGGAACACGCCCCCGAGCCCCTGCACGATCGCCCCCACCTTCTGACCGTGCACCAGCATGGGGTTGATCATGCGACCGACATCCTCGACGGCCACATAGTCGACGACCTCCACTGCGCCGGTCCGCGGGTCCACGGCCACATGGGCGGCATGGGTGCCGGCGCCGAATGGCTTCACCTTTGTGCCGAACGTCCCCTCCGCCTCAACTGGCGGACCGGCCAAACCGGCGAGGTCGGCAAGCGCGAGGGGGGCGTGGCCGGGGGCGGAAGGAGACAAGACGCCCGCGGCAAAAGTGATTTCCTCCACCGGCCGGCCGAAGGCTTCGGCGGCTTTGATGCGCGCGGCTTCGATGAAGTTCGCTGCCGCATCCATCACCGCATTGCCGCCCATCACCATGGACCGGGAGTGGAACGAGCCGAAGCCCTCGCCGAGCAGGGTCGTCGAGCCGTGGAAGACACGAATCGTCTCCATAGGCACGCCGAGGGCATCGGCGCAGATTTGCGAGAACGCGGTCTCGATGCCCTGGCCGAGCGCCGACGAGCCCACGAACAGGGCGATGCTGCCGTCCTGCTGGAGCCGGATCCGCGCATTCTCCCTCGGTCCCGCACCGCTGCTGTCGACGAAGCTGCCGAGGCCGAGGCCATGAAACCGGCCATCGATCATCCGCCCGCGCAGGTGATGCTTCTCGTCCCAGCCGATCTCCTTGAGGCACCGCTTCAGAACCAAGCCATAGGCACCGTTCTCCAGCACGGCCTCCCCCTCATAGGGTACGAGCTGGCCGAGGGAATAAGGGAAGGCGCCTGAGGCGATGAAATTGCGCCGGCGCATCTCTGCCGGGTCGATGCCCAGGTCGCGGGCGGCGATGTCGATCAGCCGCTCCCGCGCGAAACTCGATTCGAAGCGGCCCGGACCGCGATAGCTGCCGGCCGGTGTCTTGTTGGTCACGATGCCTTCGACTTCCAGCGAAACGGCCGGAATGTCGTAGGGGCCGGGCAGGAACTGGGCAGAGCGTGAGGCGAGGATGCCGCCCGTGGTGCCCACATAAGCCCCCTGGTCGCAGGTCACCCGTCCCCGGAAGGCGAGGATCTTGCCATCCCGCTCGCAGGCGATCTCGATATCGAAGCTGAGCTCGCGCGAGTGGTTCGCCGCCATCATGTGCTCGTGGCGGTCCTCCTGCCAGCGCACCGGTCGTCCAAGGCGGCGAGCCGCGAACGGGATGAGGAAATCCTCGGGGTAGAACTCACCCCGGACGCCGAAAGCGCCGCCCACGTCCAGCTCGATGAGATCGATCCGGTCTTCGTCGAGCCCCAGCATTCCCGCCAGGACCCTGCGATTGAAGAAGGGCACCTTGGCCGCGCCGTGAACTTCAAGGTGCCCGCGCTCCGGATCCCAACGGGCGACGAGGCCGCGTGTCTCCATCGGCGAGGCCGAGTGGCGCTGGGTGCGGAAGGTCTCACGCCGCCGATAGGCAGCCTTTGAGAATGCCGCCTCGGCGTCGCCTCGCTCGGCCACGTAGCGGATGGCGGCATTGGTGCCCTGGTCCTCAAAGAGGCAAACCGTCCCGCCGCGCCCGGCATCGACGCCGGCAACAGGCGGCAGAGGTTCGATCTCAACCATCACCAGATCAGCCGCGTCCTCCGCGATCGCGCGGGTCTCGGCGAGGACCACGGCGATCGGCTCCCCGACATGACGCACCTTATGGCGCGCGATCACCGGCTGGCGGAAAGGCAATGCCTGCGCGATGGCCGGATTGCGGAAAGGAATGCAAGGAACAGGGCCGTCAATGTCGTCGGATGTAAGAACCGCCGCGACACCCGGTAGCGCGAGCGCGCCAGCGGCATCAATGGCGCCGATGCGGCCGTGCGCGAACTGGCTGCGGACCACCACGGCATGGAGAGCATCGAGGGCCGCGAAGTCGTCCACATAGCAGCCGCGCCCGGTCAGGAGCCGGGCGTCCTCGACGCGTGGCACCGGCTCGCCGATGTAGAAGCGGTTGGGGCGGCTCATGTCGAAGTTCCCCCGCGGCTGACCTTGAGCCGGTCGCGGGCGCGTGCCACCGCCTCGATGATGGGTAGATATCCCGTGCAACGGCAGATGTGGCCGGACACGGCCTCGCGCACGCGCTCGTCGCTCGCGTCCGGCTCCTCGGTGAGGAGGGCATGCGCGGTCATCAGGATGCCAGGCGTGCAGAAGCCGCATTGCAGGGCATGAGCGGTTCGGAATTCCTGCTGGAGCACAGACAGGCGCTCTGGCTCGCCGAGGCTCTCGACAGTGGCAACCTCCGCGCCATCGGCCTGCACGGCAAGCATCAGGCAGGCGCGCAGGGCGAGGCCGTCCACCAGCACCGTGCAGGCGCCGCACACCCCGTGCTCGCAGCCCACATGGGTGCCGGTCAATCCCAGATCCTGACGCAGGCAGTCGGCCAACGTGCGCCGCGGCTCGACACGGACTTCGGCTTCCGTCCCATTGGCACGCAGCCGGATGAGGACCGCCTCCGTCATTGCGCCACCTGTCGGCCAATGGCATCGGCCAAGGCGCGTTCCGCCAGTGTGGCAGCGAGCGCGCGCCGATAGTCCGGCGATCCTTGCGGATCCGAGGGCGGGTCCATCTCGGCTGCACCGGCGACCGCGGCTCCAAAGGCCGCAATCAGATCATCCTGGGGGCGGGCATGTCTCAGCAGGTCTTCGGCACCGGAGAGCCGGACCGCACGGGGCCCTACGCCGAAGGCCACGACGACGGGCGCCGCGATGGCGCCGTTGGCGCATGTGAACCGCAAAGCGATGCCCGCCATCGCAAAGTCGCCGCGGCGACGGGCGAACTCCCGAAAGCCCCAGCGTGCGCCCTCGGGCCAAAGCGGCAGCCGTATGCCGAGGATGATCTCATCTTCGGCGAGGTCAGTGGTCAGCATGCCGAGGAGAAAGTCATTCACCGCTATCGTGCGCCTGCCGATCGGACCGGCGATCTCGACCTTGGCATCGTGCAGCAGGGCTACCGCGGGAAATTCGGCGGCCGGGTCCGCATGAGCGAGACTTCCCCCGACCGTGCCACGGTTGCGGATCTGGTAGTGCGCCACGTGCCGAACGGCCTCCAAGAGCAGGGGGTAGCGCGAGGCGAGCATGGGGTGGTGCTCGATGTCACGCCAGCGGACTCGGGCCCCGAGGCGCAGGCCGTCATCATCGAGTGTGATCGTGTCCAACCCCGGGAGCCCGGCAACGTCGACGAGCGCGACTGGAGCGAGCAGCCGGAAGGCCAGCATGGGCATCAGGCTTTGCCCGCCGGCAATGAGCTTCGCCTCGCCGGCGTACGCGGCGAGGAGGCCAATGGCCTCCTCGATGCTCGATGGCCGGTGGTAGTTGAACGGGGCTGGCTTCATCGCCGCATCCTCGCCGTGGAACGCAAGGCCGGCCCGCGCTCAGTTGGCCAGCAGCGCGTTGGTGAAGAAGGCGTCGGCGGGCTTCGGCGCGTCGATGGTTTCGACGCTCGCCATCAGTTCAAGCGCTCCCGTGATGACGCTGGCATCGGTCCAGCCGAGTGGCTTCCCGCTCGCCGCGGCAGGGATGGACTGGGAGGTGGCCTCGATTTGCTTCTGGATGACGGCGGCCGATGGGCTGTTGGGCCAAGCGGCGCGCAACGCCGCTGTTGCCCCGGCGGGATCGGCGCGGGTCAGCTCCACCGCCTTGGAGGTCGCTGCGATGAACTTGCGGATCATGTCGCCCTTCTTGGCGATGCCGTCATTGCTCGCCACGACAGCGAGGCCCGGCACGATCAGCCCATATTTCGCCTGGTCGAGAACAATGATCTCCTCGGGAGCTTTCTCCTGGATGATCGGCACGTCGTTGGTGAGGTAAGCGCCAATCACGTCGATCTGGTTGCTCATGAACTGACCCACGCGGGCCTGCACGTTCATCTGGATGCGGTTGACCTTGCTGCAATCTACATTGTTGATCTTGCAGAAGATGCCGAGATAGGTGGTCGGTGTCTCGCCCACCGGGGCGGCGACCGTCTTGCCCTCCAGATCCTTGGGTACCCGTACGGGCTTGGCGGGATGCGAGAGCAGCACGCTCGGGGCCGCCGGCTGGTACAGCGCCACGATCTTGACGGGCATCCCCTTCTGAATGGCGGACATGGCAAAAATGCCGGGCATCACCACGAGGTCGTCCTGCCCCTGGAGCAGCGTGCCGAGCGCGGCTTGCGAGCTCGCTCCTTCGCCGAAGCGCGGCGCGAGGCCGGCCTGCGCATAGACGCCCTTTTCCTGGCCCATGAAGAAGAAGCCGTATTCCCCCTTCAGCTTGTAGCTGAACCTTACGTTCACGTCCTCGGCCGCCGCGGCTGCAGTGGCGGCGAGCGCGAGGGCTGCGGCAAGGCCGATGCGGGCCATGCGCCCGATCCGGGCCGAGGGGCGTGTCCAGGCTTCGATTGTCATGGATGGTCTCCGCGGCGCCGGCCGGATCTCCGGGGCGCAATGTTCCCGTTGAAGGCAATAAGGGCGGAAGGACTTTCGTCCATTATTGATCTCATAATGTGATCACAAAAATGGGTCTGTCAAGCGCATCCGCCGCTGCGGCAGGCGGTTCTGTGGCGTGATTAAAACAGAGGCAGATGCCCGCAATGGGATGCCAATATCGTTAGCTGCGCGCTGCTTTTGTCTGCAGTCTGGCGACGCATCCGGTTTTGCTTGACAGCGCTATTTGTGATCATTGAATGTGATCAAGTTTTTCAGAATAAGCGACGGTGCCGCTATCCGTACGGTTCAGTCGCGGTCGGGGCGCGAAGGTTGAGGGAGTCAGCATGGATGTGACCGTGGTGGGGTGCGGGGCCGGAGCATGTGCGGCGGCGGTCGAGCTGCTCGCGGCCGGACACCGGGTGCGCGTCTGGTCTCGCTCGCAGGCGACCATCGCGCCGCATCTGGAGCGCGGCGGCATCGTCTATGACGGTGTTCTCGGCGATGGGCTCGCCATGCCGCAGCGCATGACCACGAACCTGGGGGAGGCGCTCGCGGGCGCGGACGCGGCGGTCGTGGTGCTTCCCACCTTCCTGCACGCGGGTGTTTCCCGCGCCATGATCGATGCGGACATGCGCGTCGATATGCCGGTCATCCTCAATCCCGGCCACACCGGCGGCGCGCTGGAATTCGTCCAGGCGTTCGTTCAGGCGGGTCGCCGGCCGCCGCCGCTGGTCGAGTTCTCCACGCTTACCTACGTGGCGCGCAAATACAGCCCGGATTCGGTCACCGTCAGCGGGCGGGCGGGCGCGGTGCGGGCGGCGTCTCTCGGAGCGACCCGGGATGTTCTCGATCTGGCCATCGGGCTGTTTCCCGGCGCGACGCCGGTTCCCGACGTCCTCGCCTCGGGACTCTGCAACGTCAACATGGTGCTCCACGCGCCCGGTGCCGTGCTGGCGGCAGCCTGGGTGGAGGCAACCGGCGGCAACTTCACCTTCTACGTGGAGGGCATGACCGAGGGTGTGGCCCGTACCGTCCGCGCTCTCGACGGCGAACGGCTCGCGGTCGCCCGTGCGTTCGGCCACGACCTGCCCAACCTCATGGGCGAGATGCAGAAGATCGGCACCATCGATGCCTTGGATGATCCCGACGACTATCGCGGTGCCATCTCCGCCGGCTCGGCGAACCAGCGCATTCGCGCGCCGGGATCGTTCGACCATCGCTATTACAAGGAGGACTTCGGCCACGGCCTGTTGCCCTTCCTGGAGTTTGCACAGATCGCCGGGGTGGATGTGCCGGTGGCGGGCGCGCTGATGCGTCTCGCCGAGACCGCGGTCGATGTGGACTATCGCGTGGGGGGTCGCACGGCGCAGGCCATGGGCATCGCCGGCCTCTCCTTGGCTGCGCTTCTGGAAAAGGTGAGGGCGGCATGAACTGGCAGGGCCTGACGATCGCTGTGGTGGCGGGCGATCCGCGTGAGCAGGAGATTGCGCGCTGCGCTGCGGGGACAGGGGCCGAAGTGCGCGCCTTCGGCTTTCCCTGGCCTGAGGGCGGCATCGAAGGCGTGCGGCTGGCCCAGGATGCGGCCGACGCGCTCAGCGGGGCGGACATCGCCCTTTTCCCTATTCCCGGCATCACCAAGGAAGGCGCGCTCTTCGCCCCGAGCTGCCCGCAGAAGATCATCCCCACCCGGGCGATGCTGGCGGGAATGAAGCCGGGCGCACACATCATCCTCGGCTGGGCCGATCCGAACCTGAAGGCCCATTGTGAGATGCTCGGCATCACGCTCCACGAATATGAGTGGGATGTGGATCTGATGCTTTTGCGGGGCCCTGCCATCGTGGAAGGGGTGCTCAGGGTGATCATCGAAAACACCCGCATCACCATCCACAAATCAAATATTTGCCTGGTGGGGCAGGGGACCATCGGCTCCCTTCTCACTCGCACGCTGATCGCTCTCGGTGCCCATTTGCACGTGGCGGCGCGCAATCCCGTCCAGCGGGCAGCGGCCTATGCCGCAGGGGCAGACTCCGCGCCACTGGAGGCGCTGCCCGAGCTGCTGCCGCGCATGGATATTGTGATCGGCAGCGTGCCCCTTCAGATTCTCGGCGAGGATCTGCTGCGCCTGTTGCCGGCGCATGCTCTGCTGGTGGATGTGGCGGCCCCGCCAGGCACCATCGATCGCGACGCGGCCGCAGCGCTGGGGCTGAAGGCGATCTGGGCCCGTGGCATGGGCTCGCGCGCTCCGGTCACGGTCGGCCGCAGCCAGTGGAGCGGCATCCGCCGCCGGATCGCAGAAATCCGTAATGACAGGTCCGGGACCTGAAGAAGAGCTAAGGAGAACGCGATGCCATTCGTAGTCGTCGAGATGTGGGAAGGCCGCTCCGTGGAGCAGAAGCGCAACCTCGTTAAAGCCATCACCAAGGCGATGGTGGAAGAGGCTGCCTGCAAGCCCGACCACCTGCACGTGGTGATTCACGAGACACCGAAGGACAGCTGGGGACGCGGCGGCATCCTGGGCATCGACATGGAAGAGCAGAAGAAATGAGCGGCGCCATGCAGCAGGCCGCGTCCGCGGCGCGGGTTACAGGTTTTGGCCATCAGCTCATCATGGTGGCCGATATCGAAAAGTCCGTGGATTTCTATACGCGCCTGCTCGGCTTCACCATCCGGCCGGCCAAGCCACTCGCTGATGGTCGCCCGTTCGTCGCGTTCCACCACGGCATAGCGCTGATCGCCGGACGGGAGGCGGAGCACCGGCAAATCGACCACATCGCCTTCGAAGTGGACGATGTGCGCGCCATGAGAGAGCACCTCCGGTCCGCCGGGGTGCCGTTCTTCACCGATCTGCACAATGGGCCTTACGGCCTCACCATCTATGTGGCAGATCCCGATGGCACCAAGGTTGAGCTCTACCAAGTCGGTGCAACGGCCGACGCGTGAACTGCCCAGAGATCAGGTGTCGAACAGCAGCTCAAGGCCGCGGGTGAAGGGCAGTTCGATGCTCTGCCCGCCGGCCACGTTGAGCAGTGCCTGGCCGGTGCGGCGGATGTCATGCAGCACGGCGCGCTTGGCCGCGCCGGGATTTTCCGCCTTGAGCGCCTCAATGATCTTGACGTGGCTTGTAGCATCCCACGGCATGGAAGGCACAAGGAACGACATGTACATGGTCGGGCCGAACTGGAGCCAAAGGGATTCGATCAGCGGCATCAGGACGTCGGAGCCGGAAGCCTCGTACAGGGTGAAGTGGAATTTCTGATTCTGCGACAGGCAGTTCATGATGTCGCGCTTCTCGATGGCCTGGAGCAGGCTCTTGTTGATGGCCGTCAGCTCCGAGATCAAATCTTTCGTGCAAGACTTGGCTGCGCGTTCGGTGGCATTACCCTCCAGCTGTTCGCGCACATCGAACAGGTCGGCAATCTTCTCTGGCGTCAGCCGGGGCACTCGAACCGAGCCGCCCTTCGTTTCCTCCAGCGCATTGGCGGCGACCAGCCGGCTCAGCACCTCGCGAACTGGCATGGGACTGGTGCCGAGAGCAGCCGCGAGCTTTCTGAGGCTCATGACCTGCCCCGGCAGAAACGCGCCGACCATGAGGCCGCGGTACATGTATCTGGCCACGAGATCGTAGACATGTGCGCGCCCGCGCGTGGCCTTCTCCTCCGGCGCGGCGGGCGTCTTCTCGGTCTTCGCGTTGGCCATGGGGTCCTCACCGCCGCCCAGCCGCAGGACGCTTGTCGGAAGCGGCCGGAACGGAAGGCAGTCGATACTTATGTGATCTCAATATGTGATCAATAATTTAGTCGTCTGGGATCGGCAACCCGGAATGAACGAGCTTGACATTACACCAAGCCGCGGCCGCCGGAAACGCTCCGATTAAGCAAGGGGCGCCGACGCTGCAGTCGCGTGGAGGAGATCTGCCCCGAGGCAGGGAGTCTCGCGAGGGCAATGCGTTTTGAGCAATGTTGACGTTCAACGCTGTGCCGTCATTTCCGTCGCGCGCCCAACGAATGAGCACTAAAAAAACTGCACTGATCTTCATCTGGGGTCGTTGACAGCCTCAAAATGTGATCACACTATGTGCTCACATTGGAGCCAAGACGTGCCGAAGATCGCCAACATCGAGACCCTAGTCGTCCAGCTCCCCACCCGCCGGAAGCATCAATGGACAGGGCTGACGGAGCCCATCGGCCGCTACCTGCTCGTGAAGATGACCGACGACGACGGCCGGACCGGCTGGGGTGAGGCGCCGGCGCTCAAGGACTGGGGCGGCGAGTTCGGCCGCTACTTCGGCGAGAGCGTCGCCATCGCCGACCTGCTGATCCAGCGCTATCTCGCGCCCGCCCTCGTCGGCGTCGAGCTTGCCAATCCGGCCGAGCTGCATGCCCGCATGGATGCCGTGCTGAAAGGCTATCCCTATGCCAAGGCGGCGGTGGAGTTCGCCTATTACGACGTGAGTGGCCGTTGGCTGGGTGTTCCGGTGCATACTCTGCTGGGCGGCAAGTCGCGGTCGCGCGTGCCGGTCACCCATTCCATCGGCCTCATCTCGCTGGAGGACGCCGCAGCCGAGGCGGAGAAGGTCGCCGCCGAGGGGATCCGCACCATCAAGGTGAAGATCGGTGTGGACCCGGACCGCGACGTCGCGGTGGTGGGCGCGGTGCGGGCCGCCGCAGGCGACAAGGTGGACATCTGCGTGGATGCCAACGAAGGCTACCGGACGCCGGGTGATGCCATCCGCACCATACGCAAGATGGAAAAATATGAGCTGAAGTACGTCGAGCAGCCGGTGATGGGTATCGAGCGGATCGCCGAGGTCGCGCGGGCCATCGACGCGCCGGTGATGGCCGACGAATCCGCCTGGAACGCCCACGATGCCATCCAGATCATCGAACGCCGGGCCGCCCAGATCGTCTCGATCTACACCACCAAGCCCGGTGGCCTCTACAAGGCGATGGAGGTGGCCGCGGTGTGCCGTGCCGCTGGCATCATCTGCAATGTGAACGGCTCGGTGGAAACGGGCGTGGGCAACCTCGCCAACATCCATCTCGCCGCATCAGCGCCCGCCGTCACCCTCTCGAACGTCGTGCCGGTCTCCACCCCTGCGGCGTTCCAGCGGGGCCAGATTGGCGGCATCTACTACATCGACGACCTGATCTGCCAGCCACTCACCCTCGTGGACGGCGCCATCGAGGTCCCCACCGGCCCCGGCATGGGCATCGACATCGATGCCGAGAAGATCGCCCGCTACACCGTCGCCGCCTGAACAGAAGCATCCAGGGATAAGAACACATGCGTGAGGAAATCCTCAGCCGGCAGGCCGCCGCCATGCGCGAACAGGGCATCGACGCGATCGTCTCCTGCTCGCCGGAAAACTTCGCCTATGCGGCCGGCTTCGTTGTGCCGTCCCAGCCCCTGCTGCGCCATCGCCACGCCATGGCGGTGGTGAGCGCGGATGCGGCGCTCAATCTGTTTGTGGTGGACATGGAGGAGAGCACGGTGGTGCGCGAGGCGCCCGGCGTGTCGCTCACCATCTGGAAGGAGTTCTCTGACGACGCGATGAGCGTGCTCGCCACGATGCTCCACGGCCTTGGCCTCTCCGGCGGGCGCATCGGCATCGAGATGGACTATCTCCCCGCTGGCGATTTCGCCCGCCTCTCGGCGGCCCTGCCGGGTGTTACCTTCGTGCCCGCCGAGCATCTCCTCTCGCGCCTTCGGCAGGTCAAGACGCCGGGCGAAGTGGCGCTGCTGCACCGGCTCGCGCGCATCGCAGACCAAGCCATCGGAGACGCACTCTCGGCCCTCAAGCCCGGCGATACGGAACTCGATATCGCCGCTCATCTCACACGCAACATCTACGAACTGGGGGCGGAGCACTTCAAGCTGCTCATCACCGCCACCGGCGAGCGCAGCCAATTGCCGAACGTCGGTCCCACCGACCGCAAGCTTGTGCGCGGCGACGTCTGCCGCGTGGAGATATTCTCCGTCATCGGCGGTTATCAGGCGGGGGTCTGCCGCACCGCTTATGTTGAGGAGCCGCCGCCGATGGCGGAAGAGATCTGGCAGGTGATGGTGGATTGCAAGTATCGGCTGCTTGATCTTGCGAAACCTGGTGCCGACTGCCTCGAAATCTACAACGACTTCGTCGGCCGGCTGAAGGCGCACGACCTGCCGCCGATCTCCTTCGTCGGACACGGCATCGGCCTCCACCTCCACGAGGACCCCTATCTCGGCGCGACGCCTCTCCTCGGCCAGCCGGGCAAGTCGGCGGTGCTCGAAGAGAATATGGTGCTGGGCTTTGAGCCCCTCTGCTACCGCACGGGCTACGGCTTTGGTGTCCAGAACAAGGACTTGATGCTGATCACCGCCACCGGATCGGAGCTTCTGTCGGACTACACCAACACCGACCGGTTGATCAGGATCGGTTGAGCCATGGCTAAAGCCCCCGGAATCTCGATCGAAGATCTGTCCGTCGTGTTCAAGACCAAGACGGGCGTCACCACGGCGCTCGACAAGGTTTCGTTCGACATCGCGCCGGGCTCGTTTCTCAGCGTGGTGGGGCCTTCGGGCTGCGGCAAGACCACCTTGCTCAAGATCCTTTCCGGTGTGCTTCAGCCTTCGGGCGGTCGCGTCTTGTTCGACGGCGAGCCACTGGCGCGGACCAAGGTGCAGGGGCAGGTGGGCTACGTGTTCCAGCGCGCTCTGCTCCTGCCCTGGCGGAGCGCCCTCGACAACGTGATGCTGACCATGGAAGTCGCCCGCCGCGGCATGAGCCGGAGCGAGCGCGAGGCGGAGGCGCGGCACTGGCTCCAAGTCGCCGGCCTTGCCGGCTTCGAGCATCGCTTCCCGCACGAGCTGTCCGGCGGCATGCAGCAGCGGGTCTCCATCTGCCGCGCGCTCGCTTTCCGCCCGAAGATCCTGCTCATGGACGAGCCGTTTGCCGCGCTCGACGAGATCACGCGGGAGACCCTTCAGGAGGAGTTGCTGCGCATCTGGGCCCAGACGGAGACGACGGTCGTCTTCATCACCCACTCGATCCCCGAGGCGGTGCTCTTGTCCGAACAGATCGTGGTCATGTCAGCGCGTCCTGGACGCGTGTTGGAACGGATCTCCGTTCCGTTCCCCCGGCCGCGCACGGAGGAGACCCGCGAAATGCCGGACTTCGCCGCGCTGGCCTCCCGTATCCGCGGACTGTTGCGCCACCGCGATCCGGCCGCTGCGCCGGCACCCGCGCTGGTGGAGGTGTGAACCATGTCGGGCGCCTCGCTCTATCGCGTCTCGGTCACCTTCGGCCAGGTGCTCGTCTTCGTCGCGTTCTTCGGCTTGTGGGAAGTGCTGGTGGACCTCCTCGGCATCAAGCCGGTGATCTTGCCCCCTCCCTCCCGCATCGCCGAGGTGGCGTGGGAGAGCCGGGCCATCCTCATCAAGAACACCTGGCCCACCTTCGTCGCCATTTCCCTCGGCTTCCTGACGGCCGTGGTCAGCGGCTTCCTCATCGCAGTGGGCATCGCCTATTCGCGGGTGATCCGTGACCTGACCTATCCGTTCCTCGTGGCGGCGCAGATCCTGCCGAAGATCGCCTTCGCGCCGCTCTTCCTCATCTGGTTCGGCTTCGGCCTCACGCCCAAGGTGGTGATCGCGGCGCTGATCGCCTTCTTCCCGGTGGTGATCAACACGTCCAAGGGGCTCACGTCGGTTGATTCCGAGCTGCTGCAATACATGGACTCGCTGGGCGCGAGCACCTGGGAGAAATTCACCAAGATCAGCCTGCCCTGGGCAATGCCCTATTTCTTCGCGGCGCTGAAGATTTCCATCACCCTCGCCATCGTCGGGGCCGTGGTGGGCGAGTTCGTCGCTGCCGGCGAAGGCCTGGGATACGTCATCAATGCCTCCAACATCACGCTCGATACCGAGCTCATGTTCGCGGCGATCATCTGCCTCAGCGTGCTCGGCATCCTCATGTTCCTCGCCGTGGTGCTGGCCGAGCGCCTCCTCATTCCGTCCGCCACGGAAGGCGGCGGGGTGCAGGCCACCATGTGAGCGGCAGGGCCGCAAACCTCGTGTTGAAAAGAACCTTCCAGCAACAAAGGGGAATGGGCATGTGGACGGATCGCAGGTCTCTTCTGAAACTCACGGCCGCCGCCGGCATCGCACTGTCGGGGCTTCTGGCGCCCGTGGTGGCGCAGGCGGCCGACAAGGTGAAGTTGCGGCTCGATTGGGTATTCGGCGCCGAGCACGCGCCGATCTTCCTCGCCCTGGAGCGCGGCTATTTCCGCGACGAGGGCATTGATGTGGATCTCCTGCCCGGTGAGGGCTCGTCCGTCACCGTGAAGTTGGTGGGCAACCGGGACGCGGAGTTCGGCTATGCCACCGCCGACCAGATCCTGATCGGCGCCCAGCGCGGGCTGGATCTCGTCGCGACCGCGGTCGTGCTCCAGCAGAATCCCACGGCCTTCATCTTCAAGACGTCCCAGAACATCAAGGACGTGAAGACCGATCTCTACGGCAAGACCATCGGCGTCCAGCTCAAGAGCAATACCGGGCGCCAGTGGGAGGCGATGAAGAAGGACCTCAAGCTCGATCCCGCCAAGCTGCGGGAGGTGCCGGCCGACGGTGCCCTCGTCGCGATGATCGCCTCCAACCGCATCGACGTGGGCGTGGGCTTCTATTTCAACGACGCGCTGAAGCTGAGGGCGACGGGCGAGGATGTGAGCTGGATCCTCTTCGAGGACCTCGGGATGAAGATGTACTCCACCTCCCTGCTCACCAATCCGGCCCTGGTGAAGGAAAAGCCGGAACTCGTGAAGCGCTTCACCCGCGCCTTCCTGAAGGGATGGCAGGCGGCCATCGACGATCCCAAGGCGGCCTATGAGGCCTTCATCAAGGCCAATCCCAGCACCGACAAGGTGTATGCGGAGCTGAAGCTGCCCGAGGTTCTCAAACTCACCCAGTCGCCGGACGTGAAGCAGAACGGTCTCGGCCACTCGACCACTGCGGCCTGGGAGAGCCTTCAGGCGCAGCTGATCGCCATGGAGATGATGAAGGACAAGACCGACATCTCCAAGGTGTTCACCAACGACTTCCTGAAGTGATCCCCGAGCACAAAGGGCAGACCGTGGCCAACAGCGACATTCTCATCATCGGAACCGGCTATTTCGCCGAGATCATGATCGGTGACCTGGCGGCCACGGCGCGCGCGCCCGTCAGGGTCACCATCGGCGGGCGCAATCGCGAGCGCATGACGTGGCTTGCGCAGGCGGGCAACGCCCGCGCCGCCATTTTCGGCACGCCGGCCACCTTCGATACCCTCGCGGTCGACCAGTCTTCGGCGGAGATGGTGGGCGAAGCCATCACCGCCGCCGCGCCCCGCGTGGTGGTCCAGTCGGCCTCGCTCCAGTCTCCCTGGAAGGTCGACCGGTTGGACAGCGCGTGGTCGAAGCTGGTGGCGGAGGCCGGCTTCGGCATGACCATCGCGTTCCATGCGTTGCTGCCGTCCAGATCGGCGCGCGCGGCGAAGGCCAGCGGCGCCGACATTGCCTTCGTCAACACCTGCTATCCCGATGGGGTGAACCAGGTGCTGGCGGCGTCCGGCCTGCCAATCACCTGCGGCGTGGGCAATATCGGCATCTTCTCGTCCATCATCGAGGCTCTGGTCCCTCCCGAGCAGCGTGCCAGCGTGCGCGTGCTTGGCCACCACCAGCATCTCGTCCAGTGGCGGAAGCCCGGCACCGAGCGCACAGGCGCCCCCGTGCGCGCCTGGATCGGCCGCGAGGAGGTCGAGGACGTGGACGGCTGGACGCGCCATGTCCAGCTCCCCTACCGCGATCTCAATGCCATTTCCGGCGCTGCCGCCGTTCCCGTGCTGCTGGCGCTTGCCGGCCACGGCGAAATCCGCGCCCACGTGCCGGGACCAGCGGGCCTGCCAGGCGGGTATCCGGTCAGGGTCGATCGCGGCCGGGTGGCGCTCGACCTGCCGGACGACATGACAGAGGCAGAGGCCGTGGCCTGGAACCGAGGCTTCGAGGCAGCGGACGGCGTCAGCGTGAGCGGTGACGGAAGGGTGGTCTATTCCGAGGCCGCGCGGCGTGCGCTTTCGGCCTATAGCCCGGACCTCGCGGCTGGCTTCCAGGTGAGCGAAGTGGAAGCGGCGGCCGCGGCGCTGGGCGAGCTGCGCGCGCGGCTCGGCGGTTGAGGCATGGCCCTGCCTCTGCTGCCGGAAACACCGTCCTTCCGTCTGGAGGGACGCCGCGCGCTCGTCACGGGCGCAGGGCGCGGCATCGGTCTTGGGGCGGCCGCGGCCCTAGCGCATGCGGGCGCCCATGTGACCCTGTGCGCACGAACGACGGAGGAGGTGGAGGCCGGGGCCGAAGCCATCCGGTCGGCCGGCGGCGCGGCATCCGCGCTGCCCCTCGACATCACTGACCTGCCGGCGATGCAGAACGCGCTGGAGCGGATCGAGCCGTTCGACATTCTGGTGAGCAATGCCGGCACCAATCGCCCGCGCCCACTGCTCGACACGACGCCCAAGGATTTCGACGCCGTTTTCGATCTGAACGTGAAGGCCGCCTACTTCCTCGCCCGGAGCGTCGCCGGCGCGCTCATCTCCGCTGGACGACCGGGATCGATCATCCACATCTCGTCGCAGCTTGGGCATGTGGGCGCGGCCAACAGGTCGCTCTATGTCGCCTCGAAATTCGCGATCGAGGGCCTCACCAAGGCGCTCGCGGTGGAGCTTGGGCCGCACGATATCCGCGTCAACGCCATCGCGCCCACCTTCATCGATACGCCACTGACCCGCTCCTACGGACTGGACGACGACGCGCTGGCTGCAGTCCGTGCGCGCATCAAGCTCGGTCGCATCGGCCGGATCGAGGATGTGATGGGCGCCGTCCTGTTCCTCGCCGGCGATGCCGCCGCGCTCGTGACCGGGGCATCCCTCCTCGTCGATGGCGGTTGGACCGCTGATTGATCCTTACCGAGCGCGAGTTGCCCCGATGTTTCCGACCGGACGCAGACGCTTGTCCTCCCTCCTCACCATCGACGACATGCGCGCTGCCGCGCGTCGAACGCTGCCGCGGATGCTGTTCGATTTCGTTGACGGTGGATCGGGGGACGAGTCGACGCTCAGGCGGAACGCCAGCGGCTTCGCCAGCTACGCGCTCATGGCGCAGGCCCTCACGGGCGGCGAAATCCGGGACCAGGGCCGCACACTGTTCGGCCGGCGCATCTCGACACCTGTCCTGATTGCGCCGACGGGCTCCTCGGGCCTGCTCTGGCCGCGGGGGGAGGCGGACGTCGCCCGCGCCGCCGCGGCCGAAGGCACCATCATGGAAGTAAGTGCCGGCGCGACGCTCTCCATCGAGGAGGTCGCCGCGGCAGGGGAAGGGGGCCGCTGGCTCCAGCTGTTCATCTATCGCGACCGCGGCATCACGCGGGACTTCGCGGCGCGGGCCAGGGTCGCAGGCTATGAGGCCCTCGTCCTGACCGTGGACTGTCCCGTACTCGGCCGGCGCGAGCGGGACATACGCAACGGCTTCACCATCGACCCGCGCCTGTCTCTCGGCACGCTGGCCGATGCGGCCCTTCACGCGGACTGGTGGATGCGCATGGCGCGCACGCCGCGCGTCACATTCCGCAATTTCGATCCCTATGGCGGCGGCGGGGTGGTGGACATGGCGCGCTACATCTCGACGCTGATCGACCCTGCCGTGTCCTGGAAGGACGTTGAATGGCTGCGCGGCATCTGGGATGGCCCGCTGATCATCAAGGGCATTCTGCGGGCCGAGGATGCGCGCCATGCGGTGTCTCTCGGTTGCGATGGGGTGCAGGTCTCGAACCACGGCGGCCGTCAGTTCGACGCCACGCTGGGGGCGATCGAGGTCCTCGGAGAGGTTGTCGATTCGGTCGGGGGCGAAGTTCCCGTGCTGCTCGACGGCGGGGTCCGCCGAGGCTCGGATGTCTTGAAGGCCATCGCACTCGGTGCCAGTGCGGTCCTCATCGGCCGGAGCCATCTGTGGGGCCTCGCCATCGCAGGAGAAGCGGGCGTCCGTCACGCCCTTGCACTGCTGAAGGCGGAGATCGACCTGGCCATGGCCATCGGCGGCTGGAGGTCTCTCGACGACATCAACCGTGACAGCATCCGCAGGGTGGTGCCGTTGCGGACCGCAGCTTGAAGACAGGAGGTCCGAAACTCATGAGCAAGATCGCAGACCGCCTCGCGCAACTTGGCATCGTGCTTCCCGATGCCGCCGTCCCTTCGGCCAATTACGTGCCGACCCGGCGCGTCGGGACGTGCCTCTATGTGGCCGGTCAGGTGCCCACGCGCGACGGACAGGATCAGTTCACCGGCAAGCTCGGCGACACAGTGTCCCTCGCCGACGGTCAGGCCGCGGCGCGCCTTTGCGCCATCAACCTTCTTGCACAGCTGTCGAAGGCGCTAGGTGGCGACCTCGACCGGGTGGCTGGCGTTGTGCGCCTCGGAGGCTTCGTGAACGCCGTGCCTGAGTTCGGTGATCACCCCAAGGTCATCAACGGTGCCTCGGACCTCATGGTCGAGGTATTCGGCGACGCCGGGCGTCATGTGCGCATCGCGGTCGGCAGTTCCTCCTTGCCGCGCAACGTCCCTGTCGAGGTGGAAGGGCTGTTCGATATCCACGAAAGGTAGCTCGTGGCAGCGGAGTTGCAGCGCTTTCGCCTCTGTCGAGCGAGCCGCAGCCCGCCGGCCGAGCTCCTTTTGACGTCAGCGATTCAGGGGAAGGGCGAGTTCAGCCGGATGCAGCTGGAGCGGGACTATCCCTTTCAAGGGGTTGTCAGTGCTCGTCGAACGGGGGGTGCAAGGCGGGCGGGCGATAGGGCGAATTCAGGATCGGCCGCTCGTAGAAACTCGACAAGGTGCGAACCCCTCAGAATGCAACCGGCATAATATCGGTACACCTCCCGATGCCAACGCCAACGGTCTGCCTCGGCCCTTGGCAATCTCCCGCCAAATCTCCCCTAAGAATGCAAGCTCAGGCCGGCGTGGCCGCAGGTGTCGGCGAGGAGGGCGGTCATGATCGCCGACCCCGCCCGTTGCTAATTCGGTTGCGGTTCGCCGCGATAGCCGCGTCCCACGGCGAGCACCACGAGCGCAACGGCGGTGCCGGCGTGGCGGATCTCCACCGTCTCCAGCGTCTCGACGCTCCGGAAGCGTTGGGCCATCTCGTCCATCTGGCCGGGCGATGCGGCATCGAGCACGAGCACGGCATCGGCGCCCGCGCGTCCGCGCTGCACGTCGCTCATCAGGAAGCCGCGGCAGTCGCCGCCCATGCAGGCCACCGGCCAGGCGGGACCGAGGGCGTAGCCGGCCTTTCCGCCCATGTGCCAGACGGGCACCGTGACGAAGGCATAGGGCCCTGGTGCCAGGCCGTGGCGCCGGACGGCAGCATCGAGGTCGCTCCATCTGGCGAGTTCGCGCAGGGGATCGCCGTTGGTCGGGGAAAAGGCGGTGCCGAGGGAGGGGACAAGGGAGATCGTCGCGATCGCCGCGACGCCCACGGTGGCAAATCCGGCCGACCAGATGGTCCAGCCCCGGATCCAGGCGTTGCCGGCCCAGCGCCGCGCCGTGG
>JAEZMT010000110.1 GCA_023442085.1 Pseudomonadota bacterium
CGGAAAAGTGCGAGATGAAGTGAGGCCCGGCCTCACTTCATCTCGCACTTTTCCGCATAGGCGTCGCCATAGTTGGAGAACACCTTCTCCTGCACCATGGTCTCCACCTTCCCGTCCGGCCGCTTGCCCACCTTCACGAGGTAGAAGTCCTGGATGGGGAACTGGTTGGTGTTGAACTTGAAGTTGCCGCGCACGCTTTGGAACTCCGCCTTCTTCAGCGCCGCACGCACGGCGGCCTTATCGGCGGTCTTGCCGCCGGTGGCCTTCAGCGCGCTGTCGATGAGCTTGGCGGCGTCATAGCCCTGCGCCGCGTAGAGCGCGGGGATATAGCCGTATTCCTTCTCGAATGCCGCCACGAAGGCCTTGTTGGCCGGCGTGTCGAGGTCCGGCGCCCAGGCCGCGCCAGAGAAGAAGCCCAGCGCCGCCTCGCCGGTGGCGGGGAGCGTCGTCTCGTCCACGGTGAAGGCGGAGAGGAAGGGCGTGGTGTCGGCGAGGCCCGCCTGCCGGTACTGCTTCACGAGGTTCACGCCCATGCCGCCGGGCATGAAGGTGAAGACGGCGTCGGGCTTGGCGGCGGCGATCTTGGCGAGCTCGGCGGAGAAGTCGAGCTGGCCGAGCTGGGTATAGATCTCGTCCGCCACCGCGCCCTTGTAATAGCGCTTGAAGCCGGCCAGCGAATCCTTGCCCGCCTGGTAGTTGGGGGCGATCAGCACAACCTTCTTGAAGCCCTTGTCCTGGGCGTACTTGCCGAGAACCTCGTGGTTCTGGTCGTTCTGGTAGGAGGCGGAGAAGAAGAACGGGCTGCAGCCGGCGCCGGCGATGGTGGAGGGGCCGGCATTGCCGGAGATGAGGAAGGTCTCGTTGGCCGTCACGGGCTTCGCCACCGCGCCCATCACGTTGGAGAAGACCACGCCGGCGACGAAGTCGACCTTGTCGCGCTCCAAGAGGCCCTTCACCTTCTGCACGGCAATGTCCGGCTTCAGCTCGTCATCGACGACGACCACCTCGGTCTCTTGCCCGCCGAGCTTGCCGCCCAGCTCCTTCACCGCCAGCAGGAAGCCGTCGCGCATGTGCTGGCCGAGCACGGCGGACGGGCCGGACAAGGTGGAGACCAGCCCCACCTTCACCGGATCGGCCGCGGCCGCGCCGGACAGTGCGAGCGTGCCAAGGAGCGCGGTGGAAGCGAGAAGTCCCTTGAAACCCATGGCGGCGAAGTCCCCGGTGGATGGTTCTGGCGTCAGTCGTGTGACGTGCCGGCACCCTTGCAGAGCCGCGCGCGGCAGACAAGCCGGGATGTGCGGATGGCGCTGCCGGCGCGCACCGCGGCTCCCCTCGTCCAGCGGGAGGGGAACCTGCCTTTCGGGATCGAAAAGGCCCCGCCCTACCCCTCGATGCGGTCGAAATCGGCGATGCCGCGGGTGGCGGCGCGGATTTCGTCGAGCAGCTTCAGGCGATTCTCGCGCAAAGCGGGATCGGCGTCGTTCACCGTCACGGCGTCGAAGAAGGCATCCACCGGCTGGCGCAGGTCGGACAGCGCGGTCATGGCGGCCGCGAAATCCTCGGCCGCGACGGCCTTGGAGACGCGGGCCTTCACATCGTCGATGGCGGCGGCGAGGTGCTCCTCGGCCGGCTCCTTGAGCAGCGCGGCGACGGTTGGGCCGGCGAAGGCGCGGCCGTCCTTCTTCTCCTCGATGCGCAGGATGTTCACCGCACGGCGGTAGCCGGCGAGGAGGTTCCTGCCGTCCTCGGTGGCGAGGAAGGCGGCCAGCGCCTCCACGCGGCGGACGACGAGAAGGAGATCGTCCTGCCCTTCGAGGGCGAAGACGGCATCCACGAGGTCGTGACGGGCGCCGCGATCGCGGAGGTAGACTTTCAGGCGGTCGGCGAAGAAGGCGAGGAGGTCATTGCTATCAGACTTGATTTTCTCAGCGGATGCGCGCAACTCGGGCTCGACGACTGCATCGGCTACCCGCGAAGCGAGTTCATCAGCATTGTCCTCATAGCTTAGTCTCGTCGAGATTTTATCTTTTAGATAAATGTTAAGATTTTTAAATATAGTCTTTTCGGAACGAATCCTTTCAATTTGCAAATCAATCAAACGCGCCTTTTCTATTTCCGCCTTTGCTTCGCTGATCAAGCTTTTTCTTTTAGCAGAAAACAGCTCTTTTGCTTCACTTATATAGGCAAAATTCGAGACCTGAAGGATGCTAATGCGCAGCTCATTCTCCAGCACAATCCTAATCACCCCCAGCGCCGCCCGGCGCAGCGCGTAAGGGTCCTTGCTCCCGGTCGGCTTCTCGTCAATCGCCCAGAAGCCCACCAGCGTGTCGATCTTGTCCGCCAGCGCCACGGCCACGGAGACCGGCGCCGTCGGCACGCGGTCGTTCGGCCCCTGCGGCTTGTAATGCTCCTCGCAGGCGGCGGCGACTTCGGGGGGCAGGTTCTCGCCCTGCGCGTAGTAACGGCCCATGAGCCCCTGCAGCTCGGGGAACTCGCCCACCACCTCGGTGAGGAGGTCCGCCTTCGCCACCAGCGCGGCCTCCTCGGCCAGCGCCACCGGCGCGCCGACCTTGGGGGCCAGTTCCTTGGCGAGGCGCACGATGCGCTCGATGCGCTCGGCCTGCGAGCCCAGCTTCTCGTGGAAGGTGATGGACTGGAACTTGGGCATGCGGCTGGCGAGGCCGTTCAGCCGGTCCGTATCCCAGAAGAATTTCGCGTCCGACAGGCGGGCGCGGATGACGCGCTCGTTGCCGGCGACGATGGCCTTGCCGCCGTCCGAGGCGACGAGGTTCGAGATGAGGATGAAGCGGTTGGCGAGGCGCCCGGTCCTGGGGTCCTTCAGCACGAAGCACTTCTGGTTGGCGCGGATGGTGGCGCGGATCACCTCGTCCGGGATGTCGAGGAATCGCTCCTCGAACGATCCCATCAGCACCACAGGCCATTCCACGAGGCCGCACACCTCGTCCAGCAGCCCCTCGTCCTCTACCAGATCGAGGCCGGCGGCGAGCGCGAGGTCCTTGGCGTCGTTGAGGATGATTTCCTTGCGGCGGTCGCGGTCGGCCACCACCTTGGCCGCCTCCAGCTTCGCCATCCAGTCGTCCAGCCGCTTCACGGTGAAGGGCTCGGGCGCGAGGAAGCGGTGGCCGCGGGTGACGTTGGAGGCCTCGATGCCGTCCACGGAGAAATGCACCACCTCCGGCTCGTCCCCCTCCGCCCCGAAGGTGGCGACGATGGAATGGAGCGGGCGTACCCAGCGCAGGGTGCCGGACCCCCAGCGCATGGATTTCGGCCAGGGGAACTTGCGAATAATGTCCGGCACGATCTCGGCCACCACCTCGGTGGTGGCGCGGCCGGGCTTTTCCACCACGGCCACGTAGAAATCGCCCTTCTTGGGGTCGGACTGGATAGTCGCCTGATCGAGGGAGGCAAGGCCCGCCGCTTTCAGGAAGCCGGCCACCGCCTGCTCGGGCGCGCCCACGCGCGGGCCCTTCTTCTCTTCCTTCTGGTCCGCCTGCCGGCCGGGCAGTCCGTGCACCGCGAGCGCGAGGCGGCGCGGCGTCACGAAGGCTTTCGCGCCCTCATAGAGCAGGCCGCGCTCCACCAGCGCGTCGGTGACGAGCTTCTTCAGCGCGTCGGCCGCCTGGGCCTGCATGCGGGCGGGGATTTCCTCGGAGAAGAGTTCGAGCAGAAGATCGGGCATCGGTTCGGGCTCGTCCTCCCCATGCGGGGAGGCTGGCGCTTGCGCGCGGAGGGTGAATTTCGAGGCTTGTGCTAGTGCCTTTCGGCCGCCGCGTCGAGGGGGCGGGGTCAGTCGAGCGGCTGGCCGCGCGTCTCCTTCAGCCCCAACGCGGCGAGGAAGGCCACGATGCCGCCCGCGATCACATAGAAGGCCGGGGCCATGGCATCCCCGGTGAGACTCACCAGCAGCACCGCCACCATGGGCGCCGTGCCGCCCCCGAGGCCGAGGCCGAGGTTCCAGCTCAGCCCCACCGCCGTGCAGCGGGTGTGGCGGGGAAACATCTCCACCAGCGCCACCGCGATGGGGCCGCCATAGATGGAGACGATGACCGCAAAGCCGAGCTGCCCCAGCAGCGCCAGCCCCGTGGAGCCGGAATGCAGCAGCAGGAACAGCGGCCAGGTGAAGACGGCAAGACACAGGAAGCCGCCGACGATGAGCGGCTTGCGCCCGATGCGGTCTGACAGCGCGGCGGTGCCGAGGCAGCCGACCATCACCACCGCCATGCTGATGGCGTTCAGCTCCAGCGCCACATGGGGCGTGAAATGCTCCTGCTGCTGGAGCCAGGTCGCGAGATAGACGAAGGCGAGGTAATAGGCGATGCCCAGCACGATGTTGATGAGCGTCGCGCGCAGGATGTCGCCGCCATTCTCGCGGAAGGCCTCCACCACCGGCAGGGTCGGGCGATGGATTGGCTTCACGTCCCGCGCCACCGTCCGGCGCAGGAACAGGGCAAAGCCGCCGAGCAGGCAGCCGAGCAGGAAGGGGATGCGCCAGCCCCAGGCGGCGAGATCGTCCGCCGACATGAGGCCCGAGACCAGCGCTCCCACCGCCGAGCCCAGCAGCATCCCGCCATTGCAGCCGACGATGACCAGCGAGGTCACCGCCCCGCGCCAGCGCACCCGCGCATTCTCAGCCAGGAAGACGGCGGAGGTCATGTACTCGCCACCGACGGAAAGCCCCTGTGCGAGGCGCAGCACCAGAAGCAGCACGGCGGAGAGGACGCCCGCCGTCTCATATGTGGGCAGGAGGCCGACGCAGAAGGTGGAGATGCTCATGAGCGCGGCGGACGACATGAGCGCCGCGCGCCGGCCCAGCCGGTCGCCGATATGGCCGAACAGGACGGAGCCGAGCGGCCGCATGAGGAAGGAGGCGGCGAAGACGCCGAACACGGACAGCATGGCCGCCGTGGGGCTCGTCTCGGGGAAGAAGTTGCGGGCGAAGATGCTGGCGAGGAAGCCGTAGACGGCAAAGTCGTACCATTCCAGCACGTTGCCCAGCATGCCGGCGGCCATCAGGCGGCGGGAGAGGGCGGGCGCCTCGGGGACGCGCGGCACGAAGGCTCCACCGTCCGCGCCCGTATCCGCAATGCTGCTCATGCCCCGCCCCCGCGTCGCCCCCGGTCGATCATACCGGACGGGAGCCGGGTTGCACTCTCCCTTGCCGCCTGCTCCTAACCTCAGGCCGCAGCGGCGCCGCCGCCGGCCGTCTTCAGCCAGGCCGCGCCGCAGGCCTTGGCCAGTTCGCGCACGCGCAGGATGTAGCTCTGCCGCTCGGTGACGGAGATCACGCCGCGCGCGTCCAGAAGGTTGAAGACGTGGGAAGCCTTGATGCACTGGTCATAGGCCGGCAGGGCCATCTCGTGCTTTTCGCCCTTGTCGCCGAACGCGAGATACTTGTGGCAGGCGGCCTCGGCCATGCGGAACTGCTCGAACAGCATGTCCGTGTCGGCCGCCTCGAAATTGTGCCGCGAATATTCCTGCTCGGCCTGCTTGAAGACGTCGCCGTAGGTGGTCTTCTCGGCGCCCTCGCGGCCGTTGAAGTTCAGGTCGTAGACGTTCTCGACGCCCTGCACATACATGGCGAGGCGCTCGAGGCCGTAGGTCAGCTCGCCGGAGACCGGGGCACACTCGAAGCCCGCGACCTGCTGGAAATAGGTGAATTGCGACACCTCCATGCCGTCGCACCAGCATTCCCAGCCGAGGCCCCAGGCGCCGAGCGTCGGGCTCTCCCAGTCATCCTCCACGAAGCGCACGTCGTGCAGCTTCAGGTCCACGCCGATGGCGGCGAGCGATTGCAGGTACAGCTCCTGCAGGTTCTCCGGCGAGGGCTTCAGGATGACCTGGAACTGGTAATAATGCTGGAGTCGGTTGGGGTTCTCGCCATAGCGGCCGTCCTTGGGGCGGCGCGAGGGCTGCACATAGGCGGCCTTCCAGTGCTTCGGGCCGAGGGCGCGGAGCGTCGTCGCCGGGTGGAAGGTGCCGGCGCCCACTTCCATGTCATAGGGCTGGAGCACCACGCAGCCCTGGTCCGCCCAGAATCGCTGAAGGGTCAGAAGCAGCGCCTGGAACGAACGGTCGGGGCGCATGTGGGCGGGAAGGCTCGGGTCGATCATTTCACAACAGCTCGCAGGAACGTGACCACGGCGCGCCCTCCCCGGCGTCGCGGGACAAGGGCGCGAGAGGCGCGCGGACACTAGGCAGAGGGCGGCGCGATTGCAACGTGGCCACGCCAACTAAGCTCACGCCAATCGAAAATCGGGAATGAACCGAAATGGGGTTTGCGCGGTTGTCATGCCGTGCAGTCAATTGGAGGGAGACCCCGCATGAGCATCGCGAAGTTTGCAATTCCGGTCGCTACCGCCGCCATGATCGCCATGACCGGCGCCGCGAGCGCGCAGTCCGGCACCGCCCCCGGCCAGAACACCCAGCGCGGCCCCGCGCAGGAAGGCGGCCGCACGCAGGCGACCCCCGGCCCGAGCAGCAGCGGCATGACGGCGCCCGATCCGAGCGTGCCCCCCACCCCGCGCTCGGGCATGGCCGCCGGCGCCGATACCCAGCACGGCCCCGCGCAGCAGGGCGGCCGCACCCAGGCGACGCCTGGTGCCTCGTCCAGCGGCAACGCCCCGACCATGGACACCACCGGCACGGTGACCCCGCGCTCCGGCACGGCGGCCGGCCAGGATCCCCACCGGGGCCCGGCGCAGGAAGGTGGCCGCACCCAGGCGACCCCCGGCGGCACGCGCTGATCGACTCTTTAAGAAAAAAGCCCCGGAGCGTCGCTCCGGGGCTTTGCCTTGTCTGGAAGTGACCGCAGGTCGCGTCAGCCGCGGGTGCGGGCGCGCACCATGAAGTCGTCATACGTGAACTCGACGATCTGCCACCACAGATAGGCGTTGTTGCGGAACGTCTTCATGTCCTCGTAGATCTTCTTGAAGTCCTCGTTCTTGCCGCCAATTTCCTCATAGAGCTGCTGCGAGGCCTTGTAGGCGGCGTCCATCACGTCGTTCGGGTAACGACGCAGCTGGGTGCCGGCCTTCACGAGGCTCTGCACAGCCACCGGGTTCTTGGCGTCGTAGCTCGCGAGCATGCTCTCGTTGGCCTGCGCCATGGCGGAGGTGAGGATCGCCTTGTAGTTCTTCGGCAGCTCGGCGAGCTTGTCCTGGTTGACGAAGAAGTTGAGGGCGGCGGAGCCTTCCCACCAGCCGGGGAAGTAATAATACTGGGCCACCTTGAAGAGGCCGAGCTTCTCGTCGTCATACGGGCCGACCCACTCGGCCGCGTCGATGGTGCCCTTCTCCAGCGCGGGATAGATGTCGCCGCCGGCCAGCTGCTGCGGCACCACGCCGAGCTTGGCCAGCACCTGCCCACCGATGCCGGCGATGCGCATCTTGAGGCCCTTGAGGTCCTCGACCGTCTTGATTTCCTTGCGGAACCAGCCGCCCATCTGTCCGCCGGTGTTGCCACCGGGGAACATCACCACGCCGTACTTCTTGTAGAACTCGTTCAGCAGGTTCATGCCGTTGCCGAACAGGAACCACGCGTTGATCTGGCGGGCGTTGAGGCCGAACGGAATGGCGGTGCCGAGGCCGAAGGTCGGATCCTTGCCCACGTAATAATAGGACGCCGAGTGGCACATCTCGACGGTCTTGTTGGTGGTGGCGTCGAGCGCCTGCAGGCCGGGGACGATTTCACCCGCCGCGAACACCTGGATCTGGAACTTGCCGTCGGTCGCCTCGGCCACCTGCTTCGCCATCAGCTCGGCGGCGCCATAGATGGTGTCGAGGGACTTGGGGAAGGACGACGTGCAGCGCCACTTCACTTCCGGCGCCGACTGCGCGATCGCCGGCATGGCCACGGCTGCGGAAGCGGCAACACCCGCGCTGGCGGCGGTGAGGAACTCACGGCGTTTCATGGAGAACTCCCTGGGGCTCTTTAAACGCAGCGCCGCTTCTGGGGCGGGCCGTCTTACCGCTTTTAGAACAGGCGCCGTTCGGGCTCAACGCGGAGGAAGGTATGAAACGCGCCGCCCCGGGGAAAAAATGCCCCGGCGGCTCAAATTCCCGTCACCGCCCCGGCCGGTCCCGCAGCCGCCCTCACTCGATGACGATGCGCGGCGCCTGCCGGCTCTGCGCCGTGGCCTTGTCGAGGGCCGCCTTCACGCCGGTGGCGACGTGGCGGTAGGCATCCGCCTGCGGGCTGTCGGGATCGGAGACGAGGATCGGCAGGCCGGCGTCCGACATTTCGCGAATGCGCATGTGGAGCGGGATCTCGCCGAGGAACGGCACGCCCATCTTGTCCGCCTCCGCATGGGCGCCGCCATGGCCGAAGATGTCCGAGCGCCCGCCACAATGCGGGCAGATGAAGTGGGACATGTTCTCCACGACGCCGAGGATCGGCACATTCACCCGCTCGAACATGGCGACGCCGCGCCGCGCATCGATGAGGGCGAGGTCCTGCGGGGTGGAGACGATGACCGCGCCGGCAAGATTCACCTGCTGCGCCATGGTCAGCTGGGCATCACCCGTGCCGGGGGGCATGTCCACCACCAGCACGTCGAGGGGACCCCACTTCACGTCCTTCAGCATCTGCGAGATGGCGGACATGACCATCGGCCCGCGCCAGATCATCGGCGTGTCTTCCTCCACGAGGAAGCCGATGGACATCAGCTGCAGGCCGAAATTCTCCAGCGGAAGCATGGTCTTGCCGTCCGCCGTGGTCTCCGGCTTCTGGGCGACGCCGGTGAGGCGCGGCACCGAGGGGCCGTAGATGTCGGCGTCGAGCAGGCCGACCTTGAGGCCGAGGTCGCGCAGCGCCAGAGCCAGATTGATGGAGGTGGTGGACTTGCCCACGCCCCCCTTGCCCGACGCCACCGCGATGATGGAGGCGACGCCCGGCACGGCGATGCCGCGCGGCGCCGGCGCCCCACCATGGGCATGGCCGTGGCTATGACCGTGATTGTGCGCGGGGGCGGCGGGAGCCTGCTTGCGCTCGGCGGTGAGGGTGACGAGGGCCGAGGCAACCCCCGGCAGCGCCTTCACCGCATTCTCGGCGGCGATGCGCACATCCTCCCACGCCCGCGCCTGGGCCGGATCGATGTTGATGGAAAGATAGACCTTGCCCGACGTGACCACGACGCCGGCCAGCGCCGGCGATACGGACAGGGCGACGCCTTCCGGCGTGCGCACCTTGGCCAGAGTGGAACGGACGGTGTCCTCGGAAAGCTCGGCCGTGTGGCTCATCATGTCACTCAACTCCCCGGCCGGTCGGCGCGCATCTGGGGCAGGCGCGGGGGCCGGACTGGAACGGTTTGAAGTCTTCTTCTGATTCGCACGAGAGGCGGCGCCTGCAAAGCCCGACATATGGGCGCTGATTAAACCCTGGGCAGAACGGACGCCAGCCTTCCATGGGCAGATGTTGTAGTCCGGCCGTTGCGGCGGGGCTATATTTCTATTATTCATGAAATATGGAATTGAATCAGGCCGTGCCCGTCCTCTCCGCCCTCGCACACGAAGGCCGCCTCAGCGCGCTGCGCCTGCTCGTGGAGGCGGGACCGGAAGGCCTCGCGGCCGGCGAGATGGCGCGGCGGCTCGGCGTTCCGGCCAATACGCTCTCCGCCAGCCTCGCCCTCCTCACCAATGCCGGGCTGGTGTCGTCCCGCCGCGAGGGCCGCTCCATCATCTATGCGGCGCGATTCGAAACGGTGAATAGCCTCATCGCCTTCCTCACCGACCAATGCTGCGGCGGCCGGCCCGAGCTGTGCGCCCCCGATCGCGGCGGCGCGGCGGCCTGCGCCCCGCACACCACGCGGAACGGCCCTTCATCATGAACCAGATCAGCCCGCCCACCGCCGCGTTCGAGGAGGCCCGGCCCGTCGCCGCCCCCCCCGCCTTCGATGTCCCGCGCCGCCTCGCCGCCGAGACGGTGGGCACCGCCCTGCTGCTCGCCATCGTCATCGGCTCCGGCATCATGGGGGAGCGGCTGGCAGGCGGAAACATTGCCATCGCGCTCCTCGGCAACACGCTGGCCACCGGCGCCGGGCTGGTGGTGCTCATCACGGCGTTCGGCCCCGTGTCCGGCGCGCACTTCAACCCGGCGGTGACGCTGGTGTTCGCGCTGAGGGGCGAGATCGGCTGGCGTGCGGCGGCGGCCTATGTCGCGGCCCAGCTGGCCGGCGCGGTGGCGGGCGTCCTCATGGCCCATGCCATGTTCGCCGAGCCGATGGTGCAGATTTCAGCCAAGCTTCGCGACGGCGCGGCGCAGGGCTTCTCGGAGGGGGTGGCGACCTTCGGCCTCGTCATGGCCATCCTCGCCACCCTGCGCGCGCGGCCGGACATGGTGCCGGCGGTGGTCGGGCTCTACATCACCTCGGCCTATTGGTTCACCGCCTCCACCTCTTTCGCCAACCCGGCGGTGACGCTGGCGCGCAGCCTGAGCGACACCTTCGCCGGCATCGCGCCGCAGTCCGTCCCCCTCTTCCTGCTCGCCCAACTGGCGGGCGCCCTGGCCGCCGCGGCCCTGTGCGGCTGGCTTTTCCGCGAAAGATCAAGTCGATGAGCGATTTTCCGGTCACCATCTATCACAACCCGCGCTGCGGAACTTCGCGCAACACCCTCGCCATGATCCGCGCCTCCGGCGTCGAGCCGACGGTGGTGGAGTATCTCAAGACCGGATGGACGAAGGTGCAGCTCACCGACCTCGCCGCCGCCACCGGCGCGCCTTTGCGCGACCTTCTGCGCGCCAAGGAGCCCCTCGTCGCCGAGCTGAAGCTCGACGGGCCGGAGGTGACAGACGAGGCCTTGCTCGCGGCCATGGTCGAGCACCCCATCCTCGTGAACCGGCCCATCGTGGTCACGCCGAAAGGCACGCGCCTGTGCCGTCCGTCCGAGGTCGTGCTCGATCTGCTGGAGACACCGCCGGAAAGCTTCACCAAGGAAGACGGCGAGGTGGTGAGCGCAGCGCGCTGAACCGCTGCCCGGCTGGTACGGGAAATGCTTCGGCCAGGGTCCCGCTGTCGCGAACCCGCCAAGACCTTTACGCAGCCCATGACCGTTCCGCATCCCACGCCCGTCCACGAGATCCCCCTCGGCATCCGCCGCAAGGCCATCGCGGTGCATGAGGCGGGGCACGCGCTCGTGGCGGTCCTGCTCAGGCGCGACGTGACCGAGGCGCTGCTGCACCCGCCGGACGGGCTGAGCGGGGAGACCCGCTTCGCCGATGCGGAAAGCGCGCCGCTCGATCCCACAGTGGAAGCAGACCGGCGTCGCATGGCCGACGCCATCGTCGTGCTCATGGCCGGACAGGTGGCGGAAGCCGAATACTGGCGCCGGCACGCCTCGCTGTATTCCCCAAAGGTGAATTCCCACCGCAGCGATGCGGCGGAAATTCTCACGCTCAAGGCCGGCCTCGCCCTCGGCCCGGAGCAGGACGCCCTGTTCACCGGCTACTGCATCGAGCGCGCGAAGAAGCTGGTGCTTCAGGAGGCAGCGCAGGCGGCGATCCAGGAGATCGCCATGCGGCTGTCCGAAACCATGTCCATGCTGCGGGCGGAGCTGGACGAGATCATCGCCCGCCATCGGGTGAAGCTGCCGAAATAGCCGCGTCCTCCTCCCGCCGCCGCGTTTCAGGCATGGCGACCAGCACCGCGAGAAAGCCGAGCGCCGCCAGAGCCGCGAGCATCTCGAACGCGGCGAAGCTGCCGAAGCGGTCGGCGACGATGCCGGCGAGCAGAGTGCTGATGGAGGCGCCGATGCCCATGGCGCACCCCACCGCCCCCTGCGCCAGATTGAAATGGCCGCTCCGGTGGGTGAGATCGAACACCACCAGCGGCACCAGCACGCCGAACACCGCCGCCGACAGTCCGTCGAGGATCTGGATGGCCACCAGCCCCACCGGATCGGTGACGGTGGCGAACAGGAGCCCGCGCACCACCAGCGCGCCGAACCCCGCCAGCAGCACCGGCCGACGCCCGAGGCTCTGCGCCAGCCGCCCCGCCAGCGGCGACAGGACGGTGACGGTGAATTGCGGCACCACCATTGCCGCCGCCACCATCACGGTGGCCGCCTCGGTGGAGCGCATGGTGAGCATGCTGGCGGCGAGCGGCAGCATGGCCGCATTGGCGAGGTGGAAGGCCATGACGCAGCCGGCGAAGATCACCAGCGGGCGATTGCGCGCCAGCGCCAGAAGGCCGGCGGCGAGCCCCACCTTCGCCTCGCCCCTCCCCTCTTCCGCGTCCTGCCGGATCGCGGGAGGGGCCGCGATCTCGTCGGGACGGATGCGCGAGAGGGCGAGGAGCGCCGGCACCACCATCAGCGCGGTGAGATAGAACACCGCGTGGCTCGACAGATAATAGCCCACCGCCCCCATCGCCGCCGCCGCGATGCCGGTGCCGGCGGAGGCGAAGGCGGCGTTGCGGCCCAGCCGCGCGCCCACCTGCCCCGGCGCGGCGAGCCTGACGCTCATGGAGACCAGCGCCAGCCCGGCGACGCAGCTCGCCGCCGCATGCACCACCCGAGAGGCCGCCACCACCGCGAACACCGGCCAGAGCGCGAAGGCGAGCGCGGCCCCGCCGATGAGCAGGAGCGACACCGCGATGGCGGGCCGCAGCGCCTTCAGCCGGTCCACGAAGGCCCCGAGCGGGATCTGCCCGCCGAGGCTCACCAGTGAGCCGATGGTGAGGACGAGGCCGATATCCGCCTGCGTCCATTTCTGGGTGGTGAGGAAGACGGCGATGAACGGGCCGAAGCCGGTCTGGACATCGGCGATGAAGAACACCAGCCAGTCGAGCCCGCGCCGGCTCCGCGCCGAGGCGGGCGGCGAAGGCGCCCCGGGCGGGATGGGGCGCGCGGCGGCATCGTCCCTCTGGCCCGGTGGCCCGTCGATCACGTCGGTCATGCCGATGCGCCTTGCCACCGTGCGTCTTACGGCTTGGTGGCGGGAGCGGCGGCGGGCGGGGTCGTGGGCGCTGCCGGTGTCGGCGCAGGAACAACGGCGGCCGGTGGGGGTGTCGGCGCGGGATCGGCCCGGCCGACGATCACCACCGGCTCGCCCGGCTTGTAGACGGGGGCCGTGCGCAGCTGGTCCCGGGAGAGATCGGCGCCGATGGACTCCATGGCCCCGGAGGCGGGGAAGTGCAGAACGCGCCAGTCCACGGCGATCTTGCGCGAGCCCACCCCCAGGAACCCGCCGAAATCGATGATGGCGGCGCGGATGGTGCCGGCGCGGTCGACCATCACGTCCACCACGCGCCCCATGTCGTCGCCATTGCCGCCCTTCACCGGCTTGCCGAGGAGCGTCTCGGCCACGCTTCCATCCAGTACCACGGCCGGCGTCTCCACCGCCGGCCGCGCCGGTGCGGCCTGAGGCGGCGCCGGACGCGCGGGGGTCTGTGGCGCGGGGGTCGCAGGCGCGGGGACCGATGGCGCTGGCTCGGCCGGAGGGGCCGGCTGTGCCAGCGCGGTCGCGGGCAGCAATGCCGCCGCGAATGCGATCCGCCTCAGCCAGGGGCGCGAAACCAAGGCGTCAGCTCGTGCCCGGTGCAGAGGCGATGTCCCCTGATGCTGCGCGTGGTCCGCCATGCCTGCCTCCTCAGCGACGCGCCGGATGGCGCAGTGCAGCGAATTCGTCACCGGAGGGGAAACGAACCGCGCCCCGCAGCGTTCCGGGTTCGTGCGTCAAGAGCGCCAGAACCTTCCGGACCAACGTCCCGAACCGCGCGAGGGCCTGTGACCACATTGCAAACCGAGGGGCAGGCCTGCCCCACGCCGCCCCATCTGCTGGGCTCATCCTGGCGCCGCCGCCGCACCGCAGAGGCGGGCGCAAGCCGGGCACAGGCTGCACCGGTGGACCTTTGCCAGTATGCGCAACGGCCCCTCGCCTTCCTTGGACGATACGTGGCGCGGCACCCGGTGCTGCACACGGTCATCCTCATCGCCGTGCTCGGCGCGGTCGCCGCATCGGTGAGCACCCAATATGGCGTGAAGCTGCTGGTGGATTCGCTCTCCGCCCCCGCCACGCCAGGTGCCGGCCCATGGATCGCGTTCCTCGTTCTGGTCGGCTTCATCGCCGCCGATACGCTGCTGTGGCGCGTGGCGAGCCTGTGCGCGGCCTATGCCTTCGTGGCGGTGACGGGCGATCTGAGATCGGACCTGTTCCGCCACCTCACCGGCCACGCCCCCGGCTATTTCACCGAGCGGCTGCCCGGCGTGCTGACGAGCCGCGTGACGGCGACCTCCAACGCCGTGTTCCAGATCGAGAACATGTTCGTCTGGAACGTGCTGCCGCCCTGCGTCGCCACCTTCGGCGCCATTCTCTTCCTCTCCCTCGTCAGCGTGGAGATGGCGGCGGTGCTGGTGGCGGTGGCGGGGATCGTGATGTTCGTCATGTTCCGCATCGCCGCCGCCGGCAAGCCGCTCCACCATTCCTTCGCCGACAAGGCGGCGGCTGTGGACGGGGAGATGGTGGACGTGGTGGGCAACATGGCGCTGGTCCGCGCCTTCGGCGCCATCTCCCGTGAACACCGGCGGTTCGACGCGACGGTGGCGGAGGAGATGACCGCCCGCCGCCGCAGCCTCATCTATCTGGAGCGCCTGCGCCTGCTCCACGCCGGCGTGGTGGTGGTGATGACCATCGGCCTCCTCGCCTGGGCCATCACGCTCTGGCAAAGCGGCCAGGCCAGCGCCGGCGACGTGGTGCTGGTGTGCACGCTGGGCATCTCCGTTCTCAGCGCCACCCGCGATCTCGCCGTGGCACTGGTGGACGTGACGCAGCACCTCGCCCGCCTGTCCGAGGCGCTCGCCACTTTGCTCTCCCCCCACGAGATGCGCGATCATCCGGAGGCATCGGCGCTGGTGCCGGCCGGCGCGCGCGTCAGCTTCGAGAACATCTCCTTCGGCTTCCCCAACGGCCGGCGTGTGTTCGAGAATTTCAGCGCGGAGATCGAGGCCGGGCAGCGGGTCGGGCTGGTCGGCCCCTCCGGCGGCGGCAAGTCCACGCTGGTCGCGTTGCTCCAGCGCTTCTATGCGCTCGATGGCGGCCGCATCCTCATCGATGGGCAGGACATCGCCCGCAGCACCGAGGCGAGCCTGCGCCAGACCATCGCGCTGGTGCCGCAGGACACCGCCCTCCTCAACCGCAGCCTGCGCGAGAACATCCGCTACGGACGGCCCGAGGCGGGCGACGACGAGGTGTGGGACGCGGCCGTGGCGGCGCGCTGCCTGCCGTTCATCGAGGAATTGCCCGAGGGCCTCGACACCATCGTCGGCGACCGGGGCGTGAAGCTCTCTGGCGGGCAGCGCCAGCGCATCGCCATCGCCCGCGCCTTCATCAAGAATGCGCCCATCCTCATCCTCGACGAGGCGACCTCCGCGCTCGATACCGAGGCGGAGGAGGCGATCCGCACCGCTCTGGAGCGGCTGATGACCGGGCGCACCGTCATCACCATCGCCCACCGCCTCTCTACCTTGCGCAAGTTCGACCGCATCCTGGTCCTGCGGGGCGGCCGGCTGGTGGAGAGCGGGCCGCCGGAAGAGCTGATGCGGCGACCGGGCGTCTACAACGATCTCGTCTCGCGGGAACTGGGCCGCCTCTCCGAACAGGTGGTCTAGGACTTCGCCTCCCGGAAGCCGTTGATGCGGCGCACAAACGCCGCTCCGGCGTTGTGCGCCGCGCCGAAAGGCCAAAATGCCGTGGGCAAGCCCCACGCGGCGGGGCCTGTGGCGCCCAATCCCCCGCCTTTCCCCTTGAGCCCGGAGCGATCTTCGCAGACCGTTCAGCCCGCGAGTCGGCGCGCTCGCTTGCATCGGGCAAGAGGTCTCCATGTCGCTACACACCCATGACCCTTCGGACGCCACCGGACGCGCGTGGGCGGTCAAGGCCAGCGCCGCCCTCGGCTGGCTCACGGAGATCCCCGCCGCGGCGCTGGTTGTGGCGGAGATCGTGGTGCTGCTGGCGGGCGTCATCTTCCGCTACGCCCTGCACAAACCGCTCATCTGGTCGGACGAGCTTGCCTCGATGCTCTTCCTCTGGCTGTCCATGTTCGGCGCGGTGATCGCGCTGAACCGGGGCGAGCACATGCGCATGACGGCCATCGTCGGCATGATGAAGCCGCGCGCCCGCGCCTTCTTCGACATGATCGCCATCGCCTCCGCCGTGGCCTTCCTGCTGATGATCCTCCATCCGGCCATCGAGTACGCGCAGGAGGAAGCCTATGTGGTGATGCCGGCGCTGGAGATCCCCAACACGTGGCGCGCCGCCGCCATCCCCGTGGGCACGGTGCTGATGCTGATGGTGGGGCTGCTGAAGCTCGCCCAGCACGCCACCACGCGGGACACACTGCTCGCCATCGTCGTGGTCGCCGCCATCGTCGGCGGGTTCTACGCGCTGGGGCCGGTGTTCCGGACGCTCGGCAACTACAATCTCCTGATCTTCTTCCTGTTCGGCGTGGGTGTGATGGTGCTGATGGCGGTGCCCATCGCCTTCTCCTTCGGCATAGCCACCTTCGCCTACATCGCGCTGTCCACCCACACGCCGAGCATGGTGGTGATCGGCCGCTTCGACGAGGGCATGGGCCATCTCATCCTGCTCGCGGTGCCGCTGTTCGTGTTCCTCGGCCAGCTCATCGAGATGACGGGCATGGCCAAGGCCATGGTGGCCTTCCTCGCGAGCCTCCTCGGCCATGTGCGCGGCGGCCTGCATTATGTGCTGGTGGGCGCCATGTATCTCGTCTCCGGCATCTCCGGCTCGAAGGCGGCCGACATGGCCGCCGTCGCCCCGGTGCTGTTCCCGGAGATGACCAAGCGGGGCGCCAAGCCCGGCGACCTCGTGGCGCTGCTCTCCGCGACGGGCGCGCAGACGGAGACCATCCCGCCGTCCATCGTGCTCATCACCATCGGCTCGGTCACGGGCGTGTCCATCGCCGCCCTCTTCACCGGCGGCCTCCTGCCGGCGCTGGTGCTCGCCATCGCGCTCTGCACGGTGGTGTGGTGGCGCTATCGCCATGAGGATCTGAGCGGCGTCGCCAAGGCGAGCTGGGGCGAGGTGGGGCGCGCCTTCATCATCTCCGTGCCGGCCATCGCCCTGCCCTTCGTCATCCGCGCGGCGGTGATCGAGGGCGTCGCCACGGCGACGGAGGTGTCGACCATCGGCATCGCCTATTCGGTGGTGGCGGGCCTGCTCATCTATCGGCGGTTCGATTTCCGCCGCCTGTTCCCCATGCTGGTGGACACGGCGGCGCTCTCCGGCGCCATCCTGTTCATCATCGGCGCGGCCACCGGCATGGCGTGGGCGCTCACCCAGTCCGGCTTCTCCAACGCGCTGGCCGAGGCCATGCGCGCGCTGCCGGGCGGGGCGGCGAGCTTCCTCGCGGTGTCCATCGTGGCGTTCGTGGTGCTGGGCTCGGTGCTGGAGGGCATCCCCGCCATCGTGCTGTTCGGCCCCCTGCTCTTCCCCATCGCGCGGCAGGTGGGGGTGAACGAGGTGCACTATTCGATGGTGGTGATCCTCGCCATGGGCATGGGCCTGTTCGCCCCGCCGTTCGGCGTCGGCTATTACGCCGCCTGCGCCATCAGCCGCATCAGCCCGGACGCGGGCATGAAGCCCATCGTGGGCTACATGATCGCGCTGCTCGTCGGCCTCATCATCGTCGCCGCCGTTCCGTGGATTTCCACCGGCTTCCTGTGACGGCCCCCAAAGTCACACGTAGCACGGGCCCTCGATGAGCGGGTGGGCGGCGAGGAAGGCCTCGTCCACCTCGATGCCGAGGCCCGGCCCCTCGCGGCAGGTGACGGTGCCGTCCGGCGCGAGCTGGTACGGCAGGCCGCACACCTCGTCGCGGAACGGGTTGTGGTGGGCGACGTCGCCCTCGAAATAGCCGGGATTGTCCACCGCGCACATCAGGTGCAGCGTCGCCACCATGTTGATGCCGGTGGCAGATGTGTGCGGGTTTACCGACATCTTCCAGGCGGATGCGAGCACCGCGATGCGGTGGCATTCGGTGATGCCGCCGGCCTTGGAGAGGTCCGGCTGCGCGAAGGAGACGGCCCCGTCCGCGATCAGGCGGGTGAACTCGAAGCGGGTATAGTGGTTCTCGCCCGCCGCCAGCGGCACGGTGCCGAGCTTCGCGGCATCCTGATAGCTGCGGTAATCGTGCGGCGGGAACGGCTCCTCGAACCAGCCGACCTTCGCCGCCTCATAGGCCGGCATCACCCGGCGCACGTCGTCCAGCGAGCATCCGGTGTTGCCGTCCACGAGGATGTCGATCTCGTCCCCCACCGCCGCGCGCACCGCCTCCACGCGTGCGATGTCGCGCCGGGGCGTGTCGCCCACCCGCAGCTTCAGGGCGCGATAGCCCTGCGCTACATAGGATTGCGCCTCCTCCGCCAGCGCCGCCGGATCCTGCCAGCCGAGCGAGATGCCGCCGGCATAGGCCTTGATCTTCTTCGGCGTCCCGCCGAGCAGCCGATGGATGGGCGCGTTCATCGCCTTGCCGCGGATGTCCCACAGGGCGATGTCGAGCCCGCTCAGGGCGAGCGCTGCCGCGGCGCCCATGCCGTGGCTGGCGAGCTGCATGCGGTAGACCTTCTGCCACACGCCCACCACGTCCAGCGCATCCATGCCCAGCACCAGTTCCGACAGGGTGGTGTCGATGAGCTTCGCCACCGCGCCCGGGCAGCGGCCGTGATGGGCCTCGCCCCAGCCGACGATGCCCTCATCCGTCTCCACCCGCACCAGCACGGAATCCCGCTTCACCGCCCGTCCGATGCCGAGGGTGACGTTCTTGCCCTCGGGCACGCGGAAGGAGACGGGGACGGCACGGACGGAGGCGATGCGCATGGGGCTCTCTCGATTCTGCTCTGGCGGCGCGGTTCAGCTGCGCGCTGCGCGGTAGTCGGGATTGACGAGGTTCTGCGGCTCGCCGTCCTTGAGGATGCGCAGCACCTCCTCGGCGGCGCCGATGCTCATGGCCCGCATGGAGGTGGCGGTGATGCCGGCGAGGTGGGGCGTCATCAGCAGGTTCGGCAGGTCGAAGAGCGGGCTGTCCGGCGGCACGGGATGGCTGTCGTAGACGTCGGTCGCGGCGCCCCCGATCCACCCCGCCTTGAGGGCGGTGAGGAGCGCCTGCGTGTCCACGATAGGACCACGCGCCGGATTGATGAGCACGGCATCCGGCTTCATCCGGGCGAGGAGGCGCCCGTCCACGAGGCCCTTGGTCTGCGGCGTCAGCGGGCAGGCGATGACCACCGCGTCGCTCTGGGCGAACAGCGCCTCCAGATCGACCACCTCGATGCCCTCGACCGCCCCGCCGGAGCGCGACGCGCCGATGACGCGCATGCCGAACCCGGCCCGCGCGATGGCCGCGACCCGCTGGCCGATGGCGCCGAGCCCGATGATGCCGAGGGTCGAACCCGCAATCTCGCGGGTGGCGTCGCCCAGCGCCCGGGCCGGGTTCCAGCCGTCCGACCTGAGCCGCGCATCCACACGCGCCAGCGGCCGGCGCAGGGCGAAGAGGGCGGAGAACACATATTCCGCCACGGTCTGCGTGTTGCTGCCCGGAAGGTTCGCCACCGGAATGCCGCGCGCGGTCGCCGCCGCGACGGGGATGAAATCGAGTCCCACCCCGTGCCGCACCACGCCCCGGACGCGCTCTGCGCCCTCGAACACATCGTCCGGCAGCTTGGCCCGCACGATCACCGCATCGGCGTCGCGGGTGAGACGGCGCAGGGTGTCGTCGGAAGTGTCGGGGCCGACGACGATTTCGGCCACACCCTCCAGCAGCGCCGCGCCGTCCGGATGCAGCGCATTGGTGGCGAAGACGATCGGCCGCTCACGGACCATAAGGCGCACCTTCCACGATGGGATTGACCAGAGTGCCGAGTCCTTCCACACGCGCACGCACCACGGAGCCGGGCTTGAGCCAGGCCGGCGGCTTGCGCATGCCGGCGACGCCGGCCGGCGTGCCGGTGGCGATCACGTCGCCCGGCTCCAGCGTGTGGGCCTGCGAGAGGCGCGAAACCAGATCGGCGATGTCGAACACGAGATCGGCGGAGACGCCCTCCTGCAGCCGGGCGCCGTCCACATCGAGGGAGAGCGCGAGCGCGTGCGGATCGGCGATCTCGTCGGCGCTTGCGAGAAAGGGGCCGAGGGGACCGAAGGTCGGCAGATTCTTGCCACGGGTGAAGCCGCCGTCGCGCTTGATCATCTCGCTGGCGCTGATGTCGTTGAACACGGCATAGGCGACGACGTGGGAGAGCGCGTCCTCGCGCGCCACGTCCTGCGCCCGGCGGCCGATGACGGCGGCGATCTCCACCTCATAGGTGCAGCCGCCGATATCCGGGGGCAGAAGGATGGGCGCGCCCGGCCCGACCACGGTGGAGGCCTGCTTCATGAACAGCACCGGCTCGGCCGGCGCCGCCATGCCGCGCTCGGCCAGCGCATCGCGATAATTGAAGGCGAGCGCGTAGATCCGCGGCGGCACATAGGGCGCCAGCAGGTCAATCTCGCGCACCGGGAGCCGCGCGGCATCGGAAAGCCCGTGGGCCGCGATGCGCGCGACCACCTCGGGCAGGCCGGCGGGGATCAGAGCATGCACATGGGGCGCGACGCCGCCGAGGGCATCGGCCATGGCCGGATGGGCGAGGTCGAACACCACGTCATCGGCGCCCGCGCCATCGCCCTCAAGCACGCCGGCGCGGTCCTCGCCGGCGTGGCGGAAGCTCACGAAGCGCATGGCTCATGCCACCCGGTAGCGGTCGATGACCGAGCGGTCGATCTCGATGCCGAGGCCGGGGCCGGTGGGGATCTTCACCCGGCCGCGCTCCTGCACGATGGGCTCCTTGGCGAGGTGATCGCGGAACGGGTTCTCGCACTGCTCGAACTCCAGCAGCGGCTCGAACGGGAACAGGCTCGGCGGCTGGTCCGCCAGGG
>JAEZMT010000131.1 GCA_023442085.1 Pseudomonadota bacterium
CGCTGGTTGGCGGTTCCACCGACATCGTGTCGGGCGGCATCCGCGTGCAGCGCAACTTCTGATCGCTTCGCGATCTGGAAGGGAAACCCCGGTGGGCAACCACCGGGGTTTTTCTTTGTTTACTGTCTAACATTCGGAGCGGGATTGGACGGTCCTGGCCTAAGAGAGATCGATCCGCAGATCATACAAAGTGCCCACCGCTGCCGGCTTGGTTTACCCGCCGCGCCAGCAAGTTCGACCAGCGGCCAAGTTTTCGCATCTTCGATATTTTCGTCTCTTTATACTGGCCGAAAGCGGTCATTTGGCCGGCGGGATTGCCAATGCTTTCGCTCGCACCTTCCGGGTCCGGGCTGATGCGCGTTGATCTGCGGCTCCAGACGCAACGTTCGCGAAATCCTCGGTTTGTTCCCGACGGTCGCTATCGCCTTGGTCGCTCGAATAAAGTCGTGCGGAGAGAATGACGATGCCGCCTTCACGCGCCATCGCATTGGCCAGTATCCTGAGCATCCTGTGCGCCGCAGCCGCTGTCTGCAGCGTTCCTTTTTTCGGTGCTGGACAGGCCCTCGCTGCGGATGTGCTACCTCCGACACCGACTGACGGACGCCTGAAGGCCTGTACCGCTCAGGGCCCAGGCTTCATCTTCATTCCCGGTACGGAGACCTGCCTGCGCGCTGGCGGATATCTTTGGGCGGAAGGTTATTACAACACCTACACGCAATACCCGCCGAACAATGACCAGACCTATTCCATCTCGACGGCCGCATTGATTCTCGACGCGCGTACCGCGAGCGACTACGGCACGGTTCGCGCCTATCTCGAAACCCGCTTCAAATGGCGCTCGTCAGATGCCTGGTCGGACGGTCCGAACACCCTGGTCGGTTCGAAGCCGGCACAGCTGACCCTGCATGACGTGTTCGTGCAGTTCGCCGGCCTCACGGCCGGCTACACCCAGTCGTTTTTTGATTTCTACGGTAATGCCAACGTGCTCGGGACCGATCCGGTCACAGTAGGCGACGATACGCGTCTGAACCTTATCGCTTATACCTACGAACTCTCCCCCAGCCTCAGCACCACCGTCTCACTGGAAGATGCAGCGGGCCGGCAAAACGGAATATTGGCCCGTGTCCCCAGCCGTTTCGGCCTCGATGACTATCAGGCTGGCCTGCGTGCGCCGGACGTAGTGGGGAATCTCAAATATCAATCGACTTGGGGTGCTCTTCAACTCTCCGGCGCCCTGCATCAGGTCACTGCGACAGCGCTTCAAACACCCGTTGTCACCGTCGGCGGCGGCTGGGGTTATGCGCTGCAGGCGGGCGTGATGTTCAACCTGCCAGCGCTGGGGGAGGGCGACACGCTCTATCTTCAGTCGGCATACACCAATGGCGCCACGTCCTATCTCGGTCTCGTGGATCCCTCCGGCGCCTATGGCGCGCCGGACGGCTTCGTTGGGGCGCTCGGCGACATCGCGAAGGTGGCCGGCTGGAACTTCACCGCCTCGCTCCTGCACAATTGGGACGAGCGCTGGAGTTCGGCCCTCTTTGGCGGCTACGCGTCTTATGACTTCGACACTCGCGGCGCCCGGGCCGCCTACGGCGCGACGGGCGGCACCAATCTCAATGTCGGCGGCTATCTTGCCTTCTCGCCGGTCCGGAGATTTACCATCGCTCTGCAGTACGACTACACCTACAATGCGGCCACCAATTACCGGCCGACGGCCTTCTCGCCGGTGCGGGCTTCGGTTGGCGCGCAGCAGGCGCTGCTTTTCGTCTCCCGCGACTTCTGACCCGGAGCGCGGTGTCCCGGCGCCGCTCTGCCGCCGTCTTCGCCCGCAAGTCTTTCGGATCGGCGGCGAACTATGCTGAAGTCCTTCTCCGCGGCCTGAGAGTGGCGCGGACAGCGGGGTGTGGGTGGTGCGGCAGGGTAATGGGAGCAGCGCGGGCGAGGACGGGCGGGGCGAAGTCATCCCGCGCCGGAGCAGGAGCTGGCGCCCCTTGTGGCCATTGGCGCTCGGGCTGGCGGCGCTGCTCCTGCTCACCGTATTCGCCATCGTGTCGGGACGCAGCCCCATAGAGGCATCGCTCGATTCGGCCGCGCGCGACGTTCTGGCCCGTACGGGCGAATCCTGGGCGTCCGCGCGCTTTTCCGGGCGCGACGCCACCATGGAGGGCGAGGCCCTCGCGGAGGAGGCGCGGGCCAAGGTTCGGGCCTCTCTGGAGGGCCTGTTCGGCGTCCGGACGGTGCGTGACGCGACGACCCTGCTGCCCGAGCGCCGCCCCTTCACCTTCAGCGCTGTGAAGGACGGGCGCGCCATCGCCCTCGATGGCTACGTCCCCTCCGCCGATGCGCTGGTCCGCATCGTCGCCGCCGCCCGCAGCGGCGGCGATCAGGTCACGGGTCAGAACCGGCTGGTGCGTGCGCGGGGAGCTCCACCCGGCGATTTCGCGGCGTTGGTGATCTTCGGGCTCAACCAGCTGAAGCGGCTGCCCTCCGGCCGTCTTACCCTGTCCGACGGCGCCATCGCGCTGGAGGGCCGTGCCCGCGACCTTGTGAGCTATGACGAACTGGCCCAGACGCTCCACGGGCCGCTGCCCAGCGGCATGACGCTGGCGCGCTTCGAGGTGCGCCCACCCGTCGCCGCGCCTTTCCTCTGGTCGGCGGTGCGCGACGGAACGGTCCTGCGGCTGAGCGGCTATGTGCCGTCCGCCGATGCGCGATCCGAGGTGGCGAAGGCTCTCTCATCCACCGTGCCCGGCATCGGCATCAAGGACGATACGCTGCTGGCGGACGGTTCGCCGAGCCCCGATCTATGGATGCGGGCTGTGCGCTTTGCCGGCTCCCTGCTGGCCCAGTTGCCCGAGGGACGGGTGACGCTGTCGGACGCGACCATTTCGGTCGAGGGGGCCGCGCCGAGCTTCACCGCATTCGACATTCTCCTCACGCTGCGCCGGCAGCCGCCTGAGGGCTTCCAGATCATCCGCTTCGCGGTGGAGCCACCGCGCGCGTCGCCGTTCACCTGGCAGATCGAGCGCAGCGCGGAGCAGGCGCGCCTGTCCGGTTTCTCGCCGTCCGAGGATGCGCGCCGCCTGCTGCTGGATGCTGCGCGCTCGGGCTTCCAGGGCTTGCAGGTCGCCGACGACCTGCAGCTCGCATCGGGCGGCCCCGCGCCGGAGGTGTGGGCCAGCGCCGCCAGCTTCGCGGTCGCGCAGCTCGCCCGAATGCATACGGGGGCGGCCGAGGTGTCCGGCACGCGGATGGTGCTTTCCGGCGAGGCGGCGGATTCGGCGGGCTACATGGCCGTCATGCAAGCTGTGCGGACGCCTCCAGCAGGAGTGACGGTGGATGCGAAGGGTGTGCGGCCGCCGTCCATCTCGCCTTATGTCTTCTCCGTGCGGCGGGACGCAAGCGAACTCACGGTCTCCGGTTTCTATCCGGACGAAGCGGCCCATGCGGCGATCAAGACGGCATTGGAGCGTGATTTCCTCAGGGAAAAGGTCAACGACCTGTCCGCCGTCGGCGGCGGCGCGCCGGCCGGCTTCCGCGAGGCGGTGCTGGCCGGGCTCGCCCAGCTGTCGCGCCTGTCCTCCGGCGAGGTCAGTATCGCCGACGGGCAGATGCGCCTGATCGGGACGGTCCTCGACGCGACCGTGGCGGGGGAGGTGGAGCCCGCGCTGAAGCGGGCCGTGCGCGCCCCGTTCTCGGTTGAGACCGCACTCCAGATCGCCCCGCCGGGGCCGCCGGTCGCCATCGCGGAGTGTGGGCGGCTGGCCGGCGACGTTCTTTCGCGCGGAAGCATCCGCTTCGTCGGCACCACGGCAGATATCGACCCGCTGAGCCGCGGTCTCGTGGATCGTATCGCCGCCGTGCTGAAGAGGTGCCCGGACGCGATGGTGCGGGTGGCGGGCCATACCGATGGCATCGGCGATGCGGCGGCCGATGTGCGGCTATCCGAGGCACGGGCGAAGGCCGTGGTTGCGGCGCTGGTGGCGGAGGGCGTCACGGCAGATCGGCTGACGGCAGTCGGCCTCGGATCGGGCCAGCCGGTGGCGCCGAATGACACGGAAGCGGGCAGGGCGCTCAATCGGCGCATCGAGATCGAGGTGAAGGAGCGCGCACCATGATCTACCTTGCCATCGCGCTTTGGCCTTACGTGATCGGCGCCGCGGTCATCGGGCTGGCCACGGGCTACGCGCTCGGCCGGAACGGGGGGAGCAGGCCATGACCGCATTCGCCATCGAGGTGGCGCTGCTGCTCGCTGTGGTGTTCGGCCTTGCCCTCGCCGTCGGCTATCGCGTCGGCCGGAAGCATCGCCCACCTCAGCCGGCGCCTGCCAAGGTGCCGCCTGCTCCCGTCATGGTCGAACCTCCGCGCGTGCCCGCCGCATCGAAGCCCGCACCGGAGCCGGAGCCGCCGATCCTGATTACGCCCGCGCCAGCTCCCCAACAGGACCTGTTCGCGCGGCTCGGCATCACGGACATGAATGCGGTTCCCCCTCTGGATGAGGACGAGGAGGACGTGCCGGCGCCGGCCGCGGCGCGCCCCGCCCCGCGCGCCCGGCGCCGTTCAGCGGAGAGCCTCCCCGGCATCCGGCCTCCGGCGCTCGAGGCGCCCGAAGGAGAAGGGGCCGATGATCTCAAGCAATTGAGGGGCATCGGGCCGCAGAACGAACAGCGGCTCAACGAGATCGGCATCTTCCATCTTCGGCAGATCGCCGCATGGACGCCGGAGGAAGCGGCTTGGGTCGGCAGCTATCTCGCCTTCCCCGGCCGCATCGAGCGCGAGGACTGGATGGGGCAGGCGAAGGCGATCATCGCGGGCGGGGCACCCCCGCCCCGCCGGAAGCGGTGAGAAGGGTCAGCGTCCGCCGCGCAGGTCGGCTTCCATCTGGAGCTTGGTCGGAATGTTGAAGCGCACCTTGTAGACTTGGTAGTTCTCCATCACCCGCTGCACGTAGTTGCGGGTCTCGGAGAACGGGATGCACTCCACCCAGTCCACCACGTCCACGTCCGGGTCGCGCGGGTCGCCGTAGCGGGCGATCCACTTGGCGACGCTGCCGCGGCCGGCGTTGTAGGCGGCGAAGGCCAGCACGTAGTTGCCGCCATATTGCGCCACCAGCTCGCCCAGCTCGGCGGCGCCGAACTGTACGTTGTAAGACTGGTCGGTCATCAGACGGCGCTCGTCATAGGCGACGCCGGTGATCTTCGCGACCTGCCGTCCGGCCGCGGGCGTCACCTGCATGAACCCCATGGCCTTGGCGCCGGAGACAATGGTGGGATTGAACTGGCTCTCCTGCCGGGCGATGGCATAGACCGCCGCCTTGTCCACCGGATCGCCGATCGGGCTGTAATTGGGCAGGCCGAAGGTGGGGAAGGCCTCGGCCTCCAGCGGATGGCCCTCGGCAAGTCCCTCCTTGCCCACCACCAACGCGCCGCGCGGATCATTGTTGGATTCCGCGAGGTTCGCGAGCATCGCGAGCTGGCTCGAATCCTCCATCCGCCAGGCGAGGTCGTAATAGATGGTCAAAGGGATATCGCGCGCGCCGATGGCGTAAAGCATGCGGATGGCCTTCACCGGCTCGAGACGGGCGAAGGTGTCGCGTGCGCCGAAGGACGGCGAGGGCGTGCCGCGCAGGACGACGGGGGCCATGCCCAGCTTGGTCCGCGAGAGCTGGCCGTAGTAGGTCGCCGGGAATTTCGCGGCCGCCTGATAGGCGGCACTGGCGCGGCCACGGTCGCCCATGGCCTCGGCGGCGCGGGCCTGCCAGTAATAGGCGCGCGACAGGGTGATCGGGTGCTTCTGGTCGTCATCGACCTTGGCGAAATGCTGAGCCGCCCGGCTCGGGTCCTTCAGGAATCGCAGCGCGATCCAGCCCGCCGTCCATTGCTGCTCGGCCCGGTAATTGTCTGCCTGCGGCGGCACGCCGGTGGCGGCGACCTTGTAGGCGGTCTGGAAATCGCCGGCATCCAGCAGTTCGCGGGCGACCAGCCGGCGCTCGATCCACCATTCGTCGGGATCCGCCAGCACCTGGTCGGAACTGGCGCCGCCGAGCAGGGCGCGCGCGGCCTCCTGAGGCTTGTCGGCCCGGCGCAGCAGCTGGGACTTCGCGAAGAGATAGGCGGGATCGCTGGACAGCGTGAAGGGCACGAGGCCGAGCAGCTTCTCGCCATTCGCCTCCTTGCGCGCGATGGCCATGCGCGCCTTGGTCAGCGCGACGATATCGCTTCCGGCGCGCGCGGCGGCGCGCAGGGCACGGTCAGTGTCCGGCTTGTAGCTGAAGTGGTCGGCGCGCAGCTTGTGGTCCGCGCGGGTGAGGAAGCCGGAGAACTCGTCGATGATCTTGTTTTCGAAGAGCTCGTTCAGATCGTCGTTGCGCCAGGCATCGCGCACCCATTCGGCAGCATCCTGCCGCTTGCCGATGGAGACGAGATAGCGGGCGAGAGCCACCTTGCCCTCGCCGGAGAGCGGGGGCTGCTCGGCAAAGAAGGCCTGCGCCTTGGCGGGATCCCTGTTCTCCTGGAACAGCACGCGCTCGGCCCTGCGGCGTAGGGTGGACTGAGTGGGCCAGCCCGGCTTTTCCTGGATGAATTCGTTGATGGTGTTGAAGCCGAGATCGTTCGGCGCATGCCGGATGACGAGCCATGTCACCAACGTGCGCGCCACCGGATCGTCCAACTGCTGCGCCGCGGCCATCGCCTCAGCCGCGCGGCCGTTGCGGGCGGCATTGACCGCCACCTTCAGCGCGGCGAGATCGCCGCCGGCAATATTGGACGACGTGCCGACCGTCGGCGCGGCCTGTGGGGCGGGGGCGACGCGAACCGGCGCGGGCTTGCTCGTCGCGCTCTTGGCGGTCGCGGGTTTCGCCGCGGCCGGCTTCGCAGGCGAGGACGACTTCGCGTCCTTGGCCTTCGCATCCTTGGCCTTGGCATCCTTCGACTTTGTGTCTTTCGACTTGGAATCGGCGGCTTTGCTGTCCTTGGACTTTGCATCCTTGGAGGCGGACGCGGACGGCTTGGCCGGGGGTGTCGGCGCGGATTCCGCGACCGCCGGCATCGCCCCGCTCCAGGCGAGGGCGAGCGCAAGCGCGCTCACGGACATCAGGCTCGATACAGACGACATGAAGCTTCCTCGCGGGCGCGGGCAGTGGCGGCGTGTTCCCCCACCCGCATGTTCGGCCACCGGCGTTGACGAAACCCTAACCTCAATGAAGTCGGAAAAGCCGGCGAAACCACGGCTTTCACCGACGCAAGGGTTGTGGTGGCGCAAATCTTCCGCCGGCTACCCCTGAAGGGCATCGAGTTACCATTCCCGAAGGGCATTTTGCCGCCGTGGCAAGAGTCGGAGCTGCGTATCCCCCTTTCCGGCCGGGCGGCAAAAGGATAAGGGTCAAGGTCCGCACCCGCCGCTCATCCGAGCCGGCGCGGCGCCGGGCTCGGCCGTTCGCGACCGGTCCCGGCCAACCACAAGCTCCCAGGAACCCAAGGCGTTCGCCATGTCGCCCATCCCGTCTGCGTCCCGTTTCCGCGGCTCGTTCACTGCCCTCGTCACCCCGTTCCGCGACGGCGCGCTGGACGAGAAGGCGTTCCGTGCCTTCGTGGACTGGCAGATATCCGAGGGCACCCACGGCCTCGTCCCCGTCGGCACCACCGGTGAGAGCCCCACGGTCTCTCACGAGGAGCACAATCGCGTGGTGGAGTGGACCGTTGAGCAGGCCGCCGGCCGCGTTCCGGTGATGGCCGGCGCCGGCTCCAACAACACCGCCGAGGCGGTGGCGCTGGCCGAGCACGCCCAGAAGGTCGGCGCCGACGCGCTGCTCGTGGTGACGCCCTATTACAATAAGCCCACGCAGGAAGGGCTCTATCGCCACTTCAAGGCCATCGCCGACGCCGTGGACCTGCCGATCTTCATCTACAACATTCCGAGCCGCTCGGTGATCGACATGTCCGTCGAGACCATGGCCCGGCTGTTCGAGATCAAGAACATCGCCGGCGTGAAGGATGCCACCGCCTCCATGACCCGCGTGTCGCTGCAGCGGCAGGTTCTGGGCCCGGACTTCATCCAGCTCTCGGGCGAGGATGCGACCGCGCTCGGCTTCATGGCGCACGGCGGCCATGGCTGCATCTCGGTTGCGTCCAACGTCGCACCGCGGCTCTGTTCAGAGTTCCAGACAGCCTGCCTCGCTGGTGACTTCAAGGCCGCGCTTGCCATCCAGGACAAGCTGATGCCGCTGCACACGGCGCTGTTCGTGGAGACCAACCCGGCGCCGACCAAGTACGCCCTTTCCCTCCTCGGGAAGATGAGCGAGGAGGCGCGCCTGCCCATGGTGCCGGTCTCCGAGAC
>JAEZMT010000167.1 GCA_023442085.1 Pseudomonadota bacterium
GCGGCGTAGAGGCCGAAGTCCTCGCGGCTCATCTCGCCACCCTCGGCCCACCAATAGGGCTGGGCCACATGGATGATGCCGGGAATGGGCAGTCCGCCCTGGGCGTGCATGGGCTTCATGCCGCCGAGCGAGGCGCCGCCCATGGTGGAGCCGTGATAGCCGTTGCGGCGGGAAATGAAAATGTGCTTCTCGGGCTTGCCCAGCGCCGCCCAATAGTGCCGCACCATGCGCAGCACCGTGTCCACCGCCTCCGAGCCGCCCGAGGTGAAGAACACGTGGTTCATGTGGGCGGGCGCCACCTCGGAGATGGCCGCCGCCAGTTCCGCCGCGGCGGGATGGGTGGTCTTGAAGAAGGTGTTGTAATAGTCGAGCTGATAGAGCTGCTGCGCCATGGCATCGACGATGGCGTGCCGGCCGTGCCCCACCTGCGAGCACCACAGGCCCGACATGCCGTCGAGGATCCGGTTGCCGTCGCTGTCGAAGACATAGACCCCCTCGGCCCGCGTGATGACCCGCACCCCCTCGGCGTTCAGCGCCCTGGTGTCGGAGAAGGGGTGCAGGTGGTGCGCCGCATCCAGCGCGCGCCAGTGGGCGGTGGAGTTGGACAGGGGGGCGGACGTCACGATGGCGATGCTCCGTGTTGAACCTCTGCGGTTCTAGCGCGAAAGCGGGACCGTGGGCCACCCCCGCGCTGTCGTGGACGCTGCCGGCATTCCCCCGATCTGCTAAACGATCCCCGACACAGACAGCCCGGCGGGAGTTGGAGCAATGGAACCGGATTTCTGGCGCGCACGCTGGGAGACGAAGCAGATCGGCTTCCACGAAGGCAAGCCCAATGCCTATCTGGTCAAGCACCTGCCGCGCCTCGACCTCGCGCCCGGCGCGCGCATCTTCCTGCCTTTGTGCGGCAAGACACGGGACATCGCCTATCTGCTCGGCCAGGGCTTCACCGTAGCCGGCGCGGAACTAAGCCGCATCGCCGTGGAGGAGTTGTTCGCCGAGTTGGAGGTGGTGCCGGAGATCACCGAAGCCGGCGACCTCCTGCGCTTCGCCGCGCCCGGCCTCGACATCTTCCAGGGCGACATCTTCGCCCTCGACGCCGAGACCCTCGGGCCGGTGGATGCCGTCTATGACCGCGCCGCTTTGATCGCTTTGCCGCCCGACATGCGCCCGCGCTATGCCGGCCACGTCACCGCCCTCGCCGGCCCCGCGCCGCAACTGGTGGTGACGATCGTCTACGACCAGTCCCTCGTGGGCGGCCCGCCCTTCTCGGTGCCTTCAGCGGAGGTCCAGGCGCTGCATGGCGGGGCCTATCAGGTGACGCGGCTCGACGCCGTGACCCGTCCCGACGCCCTCAAGGGCCAGTGGGAGGCCACCGAGGAGACGCATCTGCTCGAGCGGCGGTGAAAGCTCGCGCCCCGGACGCATGCAGCTACAGCGGAATGCGAGCCGGGGCCCAGCGCAAAAGACCGCCGCAGGCGCTTCCGAACCTTGCCGCTGTCAGGCATGGCCCGCTGCGCGGGAGTGTTGCGCTGGACCCCGGATCGGCGCTCCACCTGCGGTGTCGCTTGTCCGGGGAGCGAGCCGCTAAAACCCTAAAGCCGCGTCCACACCGTTTTGAGGTCGGAATACTTCTCCAGCGCGTGCAGGGACTTGTCGCGCCCGAAGCCGGACTGCTTGACGCCGCCGAAGGGCGTGGTGATGTCGTCCGCGTCGAAGCAGTTCACATAGACGATGCCGGCCTTGAAGCGCCGTGCCACCTTGTGCGCGGCGGCAAGGTCGGCGCTCCAGATCGAGGCGCCGAGGCCGTAGACGGTGCCGTTGGCGATCTCCACCGCCTCGTCCAGACCATCGAAGCCGATCACCGACAGCACCGGGCCGAAGATCTCGTGCTGCGCCAGCGTGGAGGATGGCGCCACGTCGTCGAACACGGTGGGCGCCACGAAGGCGCCACCGGTTTCCGTGCGCACGGCCGTGCCGCCCGTCACCAGCCGCGCGCCGCTCTCTCCACCGGCCTGGATGGCGGAGAGGATGCGCCCCTGGTGCTCGCGGCTCACCACCGCGCCGGCGGGCGCATCGGGGTCGAGCGGATCGCCTGGCATCCAGCGCGGGGCGAGCGCGGCGACGCGTTCCACCAGCTCGGCGCGGATGCGGTTGTCCACGAGGAGGCGCGAGGCGGCCGTGCACATCTCGCCCTGATTGAAGAAGATGCCCCCGGCCACCGCCTCGGCCACGGCGCCGAGGTCTGCCACGTCGTGGGCCACCACGAAGGCGGTCTTGCCGCCCAGCTCCAGCGCGACCCGCTTGATGTTGCTCTCGGCCGAATAGCGCAGGAAATAGCGGCCGACCTCGGTGGAGCCGGTGAAGGCAATGGCATCCACATCCATGTGGAGCCCCAGCGCCCTTCCCGCCTCGACGCCGAGCCCCGGCACCACGTTGAACACGCCGTCGGGGATGCCCGCCTCCGCCGCCAGCTCGGCGAGGCGCAGCGCGGTGAGCGGGCTCTCCTCCGCCGGCTTCAGCACCACGGAATTTCCCATGGCCAGCGCCGGCGCCACCTTCCAGGCGGCCATGATCATGGGGAAATTCCACGGCGTGACGCAGCCCACCACCCCGAGGGGCTCGCGCAGCACGAGGGCAAGGTTGTCGTCGGTGGTGGGCGCCACCTCCCCATAGACCTTGTCGCAGCACTCCCCGTAATAGGCAAAGCAGTCGGCTGCCGCGCGCACGTCGATGGCGCGCGCGTCCGAGATGGGCTTGCCCATGTTCAGCGTCTCGGTGAGGGCGAGTTCGTCCCGGTTGGCGCGGATCAGCTCGGCGAAGCGTAGCAAGGCGCGCTTGCGCTCCAGCGGCCGCTGGCCCGCCCACCGGCGATCCTCGAAGGCGCGGCGCGCGGCCTTCACCGCCCGGTCCACATCCTCCGCGTCGCAGGCAGCAACTTCGGCGATAGCGTGGCCAGTGGCGGGATTGACGGCGCTGAAGGTGCGGCCCGAGGCGGCCGGATGGAACGCCCCGTCGATGAAGGCGTGGGTCCGGAAAGAAGGAAAGTCCGCCGTCCGTTCTACCGCCGCCATGATGCGCGCTCCGCTGCGATCTGGCGCCCGCCAGATTTAACGGCAGCCTCGCGCGCGGCGCTGGGCGCCGTCAAGGTGGAGCCGGGGCGCCTATCCGCGCTCTGGCGGCCCGCTTTCGCCGTCCTCGTCCTCCTCGGGACGGCCGGGGATGGCGTAGCTACCGGACAGCCAGCGGTTGAGGTCTACGTCGGCGCAGCGTTTGGAGCAGAACGGCTTGTAGCGCTCCACCTGCGGCTTGCCGCAGATGGGGCACGGCCGGCCGGCGGGAATGGGCTTGGCGGGCGTATCCGCGCTCACGCCGCGCGCTCCACCCAGCCGGCGCGCACGTCGTAGCCCTGGCCGGTGAGGAGGCCAAGGGTCTCGGACAGCGGCAGGCCCACCACATTGGTGTAGGAGCCCACCAGCTTCACCACAAAACCGCCGGCGATGCCCTGGATGGCGTAGCCGCCCGCCTTGCCCCTCCATTCGCCGCAGGCGA
>JAEZMT010000278.1 GCA_023442085.1 Pseudomonadota bacterium
GCCGCCCGCACCGGGGATGATGCCGAGCCTTGTCTCGGTGAGCCCCACCAGCGCCTTCGCCGAGCCCAGCCTGAGATCGCAGGCCAATGCGACCTCGCATCCCCCGCCCAAGGCCGCGCCATCCAGCGCCGCGACCACGGGCTTGGTGCAGGCATCGATCGCGCCCACCACCTCGGGCAGGAAAGGCTCATCCGGCGGCAGCGCCATCTCCTTGAGGTCCGCCCCGGCGATGAACCGCCCCGGCCCGCCGCTCAGCACGAGCGCCGATACCGACGCATCGGCCTCCAGCCCCCGCACCGCATCCAGCAGACCCTGACGCACGCCGCGAGACAGCGCGTTCACCGGCGCATGGTTGATGTGAACAACCGCGACGGGACCATGGCGGGTGACGGAGATGGGGACGCTTTGGGCATGCGGGGGCGCGCCGCGCGGGGCCGCAGGCGGTTGCTCGGTCATGGTTCGCTCCAGAGGAGAGGCCAGTCAACCGCAGGACGCGGCCGGAATATATAGACTAATCGATCGATCTATTAATTCCAAGATCGGATCAGGGGCGCACAGGCCTCATTTGCAGCTGTAGCGCCCCCCCGGATCATTGCCCGACGATGCCAGCTCTATCGACGGACTGCTGAGCGCGCCCGTCACGGTGAAGCTGTGGCCGGCCGGCCCGTCGGGCGCGTTGAGCGGCCGGGGCGCCACGCGCAGGTCGATGCGATTGCGCACGAGGTCGATCGTTCCGCGGGCCAGCGCCTGCACATTCTCCGTATTCACGACGATGAGGGGATTGGTGCGGCCGACGCCCTTGTGGAAGACGAGGGGCACCTTGGCACAGCGCATCACGCTCTCGCCCTTCTGGACCGACGAGGTGAAGATGCCGGCGATGATGCCGACACCGGCGAGATCAAGCAGGCCGGTGCCGATGCGGCCGCTGCCCACGCGGGCGGTAAGCGTGCCGGCGAGAGTGGCGAGAGGATCGGCAGCATCGATCCGCGCGGTCAGGTTGAAAACGATCTGCAGGGTGCCGGACACCGAGATGGCCGAGCCGCGCCCCAGGATGGAGGACAACGGCCAACCCTGTCCCGACCCCTTGGCGCGCATGACGGAGCGGCCCTCGCTCGCCACGACGCCGGTGATCACGCCACCCCGGTAGCCGATGCGCATCGGGTCCACCCTCAGGCTGCCGTCTTTCACCGCGAGTCGCGCCTGAACGCCGGTGGCGCTGTCGCCGCCGCCCTGAAGACGCGTGGCGGTAATGCTCACGTCCGCATCCGTGGTGCCGATCAGGTCGAGCTGGCTGCCGCCCTCCCGCTCGCGGGCGCCCACCACCCGCACGGTCTTGGGACGGCGCTGGCCTTCCGGCCGAAGAAACGAGATGAGTTCGTCTGCATAGACCATCGGAGAGCTGATGGTGCCCTTCACCAACGAGCGTCCACCTGGGGCGGCAACGCTGGAGAGCGTTCCGTTGATGCGTGTGCGCCCGATGTCGGTGCGGCCCTCCATCGTCAGCGCATCGGTGTTGCCGCTGAGGCGCCCCTCGAACCCCAGCTGCCCCCGGAAGTTGGATGCTTCCCCCAAAGCGGCTGCGAAGGTGGAATAGTTGGGAATCTTGAGGCGCGCATCCACCTGGGTGGTGGCCGCCACGCCGGGCTTGCCGAGATCGTCCAGCACGAGAGCGAGATCGGCCGAGATCAGGTCGCTGCCGTCGATGCGGGCCGCGAAGGAATCCACCCCGAGCCCGTCCCCGGCGTCCGACAGGGACAGGCTGCCGACGATGCGGCCGAGCCGGTCCTGAGCCTCGGGGGGCAGTGCGAGAACGCTGGCCACGGGAATGTCGATACTGCCCGCCAGTTCGACGCCGGCAAGGCCGAGGACGTCACCCACATTGCCCTCGAGCTGCGCGATGGGCCGATCCGGGGGGCCGGCGCGCACCGAAATGCCCCGGAAAGCCACATGGCCCTCGGCGTCGCGGGCGACCGAGCGCACGCGGATCGGGCCGATCTCGCGCAGGCTCTGGTCGAACGCATTGGTGGAGATGAGGGCCTCGTCCAGCATCATGCCTTCGGCACGGCTGTGGAAGGTGCCCGTCAGGCGCGTCACGACGATCTCGCGGAGGGAGACGGCGGGCGGCGCGTCCGTCTTGAGATCTGCGACCGCCTTCAGCTCCGCCCCGGCGAGGGTTTCGAGGTCGTCGGCCTGCCCTGTGACTGAAATCCTTTGGCCCTCGGCCAAGGTGAGGACGAGATCCAGATCGTGAAAGCTGGCGTGGTCTGGCTCGACCTTGAGGCGGACGGCGATTTGTCCAGTCCCGTCGATGGTCGGCGCGATGCCGGCGAGGGTGAGCACCTTGGCAAGGCTGCCGGCGTCGGCATGCAGCCGCATCGAAAGGTCGTGATCGAAGCGCTTGGTGGGCGCGCGCACATCGAGACGGGCCGAGAGGCCCCGAACCTCACCCTCGCCGGCGGTCGCGAGCGTGATCTGCGCGCCATAGGGACGCTCCCGCTCCTCTTTCTCCACATCGATGTCGAAGGCAAATCCGAGGGTCAACGCCTGGCCGTTCAGCGCCGCATCGGCGACGAGCACGTTGCGCCCCGTCTCGATCGCGCTCTTCAGGTTCGACACCTTCAGCTCGAACAGCCAGCCGTTCATCGGATCGGTGAAGCGCATCACCGTGTCACGGATCGACAGGTGGGGCAGCAGCGAGAGCACGTGGATCGGAGATGCCAGCAGCGATCCGGGGCGAGCCTTCAGGCCGGCGTCGAACGGCAGGTCGAAATCGCCACCCCCGACCTCGAGGCCGTAGCGCAGGCGACCGGCAAGGAGTTGCCCATATCGCGAAATGGAGACGGTGAGACGGTCGATGCGCGCGTTGGCGCCATCGGCACCGCGGGCCTCCACGCCGTCCATGTCCACCGAGACGCGGGGCCAGAGGCTGACGGAGACGGCTCCTGTCACGCGAACCGGCTCGCCCCAAAGCTGGGTCAGCCCCTCTTCCGCCAGCGCCCGGCGCGCGCCCTCCGCCTGCGGAAGGTTGACCGCGAGCACCAGCGCGAGGAGGGCGGCAAACGCCAGCGCCAGCAGGACCGCGACTGCCCGCAGCGCAAAGCGAACCATTTGCCCCTCCAGCTTGTCCCTGGCCGCAACGCGACCGCCTCGCGAAAGCATACCTATCGCAGCACCGTCCGGCAGGCCACTTCTGCGGCGCGTTCTGCCGCTGGCACCCCTCAGTCCGATGCGGGCCCCACACGGCGCACGTCGGCGATGGTCTGGCCAATGAGGCGTTCCAGCGTCTCCGCCACGATGCGGCCCACGCGCGTGAGCGGCTTGCGCCCGTCGATGGCGATGGACACCATCTGCGGCTCGGCGCCCTTGTCGCGCACGGGCCGGAACACCAGCGCGCCGGCCATCAGCTCCGGCGCCGCGTCCAGCTCGGAGGTGAAGGCCACGTAGCCCTCCTCGCGGGCGAGGATCTTCACCAGCTGCAGCGAATTGGTCTCCAGCATCTTGCGGTCCTGCGTGAACAACCAGCCGTGCCGCGCCTCCAGATAACGGCGGATCATGAGGGCCCGGCTTTGCAGCACGATGGGATGAGCCACCACCTCCTGCAGGCTGATGGAGCCGCGCCGCGCCAGCGGATGGTCCGGCGCGATCACGCAGCCGAACGGCAGTTCCGCTGACCACAACACATGGATGTCGCGCCGGGGCGACAGGTTGAAGATCGCGGCGATGTCAGCATCTCCAGCCGTCAAGGCGGCCACGGCGGTATCCGTGCTCGCCACCTCCACATCCAGCGAGATGCGCGGATGGCGCGCATCGAGATCGGCGATGAGCGCGGGCAGGATGCCGTTGACGTGGCTGTCCATGGCCATCACCCGCACATGGCCTTGATCTACCCCCTGTAGCTGTCGCAGCTCGGCGGCGGTGCGCCGCTCGTCCGCCATCCAGCGGCGGGCGAGGGTGACAAGGGCATCCCCGGCGGGGGTGAGGCGCATGCCCTTTGCCACCCGCTCGAAGAGGGGGACGCCCAACGTCTCTTCCAGTTGCAGCACCTGCCGGTTGATGGCCGAGGCGGCGACGTTGAGATCCTTGGCGGCGCGCTGGATGGAGCCGGAGCGGGCCACCTGCTCGGCATAACGTAGGGCGGCGGGAACGAGAGATACCGACACCGTCGCCTCCATACGCATTTTGCGTATGAAAAAGTATCAAATCTGCGATGGACGGCAATGCCCGGCGTAGCGACTATCTTCAGCGCGGGGGCGATAGAGCGCCCGATCCGATGCACCCTTGAGGCTTCAAACATGAGCCAGTCCGCCGGACACGCGCTGACGCTGAGGGGCATCTCCCACGCGTTCGGGGAGGTGGTGGCCGCGAATGCCATCGATCTCGACATTCGCCCCGGCGAACTCGTCTCCTTGCTTGGCCCCTCGGGCTGCGGCAAGACCACCCTCCTCAAGATCATCGCGGGCTTCCTGCGCCAGACCTCCGGCGACGTGCTGGTGGATGGCGCTTCCATCTCCCATCTGCCCACCAACCGGCGCCGCATCGGCATCGTGTTCCAGAACTATGCCCTGTTCCCGCACATGAGCGTGGCGCAGAACATCGCCTACGGCCCCATCGCCGCCGGCCGGCCGAAGGCCGAGACGGACGCGGTCGTAACCGAGATGCTGGACGTGGTGCAGATGGCCGCCTTCCGCGACCGCCTCCCGCGCGAACTCTCCGGCGGCCAGCAGCAGCGCGTCGCCCTCGCCCGCTGCCTCGCCATCCGCCCGCGCATTCTCCTGCTCGACGAGCCGTTCAGCGCCCTCGACAAGAATCTGCGCCTCGACATGCAGATCGAGATCAAGCGCCTCCAGCGCCAATCGGGCATCACCACGGTGATGGTGACTCACGACCAGGAGGAGGCGCTCAGCATGTCCGACCGGATCGCCGTGCTTTCGCGCGGCAACCTCGAGCAGTTCGCCCCGCCTGCCGACATCTACGACCGGCCGGCCTCCCTGTTCGTGAACACCTTCGTCGGCACCGCCAACCTTCTCAAGGCCACGGTGGCCGGCACCTCGTCGAACGGCGCGGTAGTGCGGCTTGCGGATGGCGTGGTCATCGAGACCGGGCGCGAGACATCGCTGCCCGTTGGCGCCCCCGTCCTCGTCGCGGTGCGGCCCGAGGGCATGCGCGTGAGCACCACAAGCGGCGCGAACACCATCGCCGCAGAGATCACCGCCGTTATGCCCATCGGCCCCGCGCTCATCTACGAGGCGCGGCTCTTGGACGGCACATCGGTGAAGGTGGTGCAGGAGCGCGAGGCCAATGCCCCGCTCGAAGGCGCCGTCTTCCTCGAGTTCAAGCCCAACCGCATCACCGGACTGTTCCCGGACCCGTCTGGCGACACCCACAAGAAGGGGAATTGAGCATGACGTTCGAAATGTCCCGGCGAGGGTTCCTCGCCTCCGCCGCCGCCGCCGGCCTCGCTCTCAACCCGCGCGGTGCCTTCGCCGCGGAAGAGCTGGTGGCCGCCACCTTCGGCGGCACCTGGGCCAATGTGCAGAAGCAGATCCTGGCGCCCTATTTCGTCAAGCGCACCGGGGCGAGCGTGGTGCAGTCGCCCATGCTGGCCACCGAGCAGATCGCCAAGCTCACCGCCGCCAAGGGCAACCAGCCGCCCTTCGACGTGGCCATGCTGGACGAAGGCCCGGCGCTGGAAGCCATCGATGCCGGCCTCATCGCCAAGTACGACCCGGCCAAGTCGCCGAACTTCGCGGCGCTGAACCCCAAGTTCCAGGGCGCATATGGCCCGGCCATCACCATGCAGGCCATCGGCATCGCCTACAATCCGAAGACGGTGAAGACCGCGCCGACCTCCTGGGATGACCTCTGGAAGCCTGAATACAAGGGCCGGGTGGGCATCACCTCGCTCGCCTCCACCCTCGGCCTCGCCTTCCTGCTCGACATCAACCGCCTCGCCGGCGGCACCGAGGCGAACATGGAGCCGGGCTTCAAGAAGCTGAAGACGCTGCTGCCGAACCTCGCCGCCGTCTCCGCCAATTTCGGCGCCCACGGCGCGCTGTTCCAGCAGGGCGAGATCGACATCGGCGTGCAGAATTTCAATTTCGCCGAGGAGCTGAAGGCCAAGGGCGTGCCCATCGAGTTCGTGCGCGTCAGCACCGGCACGCCGGCCTGGAAGACCACCATGCACATCGTCGCCGGCGCGCTGAAGCCGGAGCTGGCCTATGCCTATGTGGACAGCCAGATCTCGCCCGACGTGCAGAGCGAGATGCAGAAGTCGCCCTGGAACGTGATCCCCACCTCCAGCAAGGTGCCCTATGCGGGCCTCGTCGCCCAGCAGATCGCCGCCAGCCCCGCCGACCTCGACAAGATGGTGTTCTTCGACTGGGCCAAGGTGAACCAGAACCGCGCCGCCTGGACCCAGCAGTTCAACCGCGACATCCGGGTGTGACCATGGCGGGCGCCCATCACTCCAAACCCAGGGACTGGGCGCTCGCGCTGCCGCTTGCGGCCTTCTTCGCGCTGTTCTTCGTCGCGCCGCTCGGCCTGCTCGTCGCCATCAGCTTCGAGACCGAGCGGCAGATGACCGGCACGCTGGGCCTCGCCCAATATGCCGCCTTCCTCACCGACGGCCTCAACCTCGCCGTGCTGCGCGACACGCTGCTGGTGGGCGCGAAGGCGACCCTGCTCTGCCTGCTGTTTGGCTATCCGCTGGCCTGGCTCTCGACGCGGGTCGCGGCCCGCTGGCAGGCCGTGCTGATCTTCCTCGTGGTGCTGCCCATCGTCACCAGCGTGGTGGTGCGCACCTTCGCGTGGATCGTCATCCTCGGCCGCCACGGCATCGTCAACGAGGCGATCCTCGCCCTCGGCCTCTCGGCCCAGCCGCTGAAGCTCTTGTTCAGCGAGACCGGCGTCGTCATCGTGCTGGCGCAGGTGCAGATGCCGCTCATGGTGCTGCCGCTCATCACCACGCTCCAACGCATCGATCCCAATCTGGAAAGCGCCTCGCAGGCGCTGGGCGCGGGGGCCTGGCGAACCTTCTTCAAGGTCACGCTGCCGCTCTCCCTGCCGGGCATCATCGCCGGGACGATCCTCACCTACACCGCCTGCGTGACGGCCTTCGTCACCCAGTCGCTCATCGGCGGCTCGCGGCTGCTCTTCATGCCCATGATGATCTTCCAGCAGGCCATGGATTTGCAGAATTGGCCCTTCGCCGCCGCCGTCTCGGTCATCTTCATGATTTCCGTGCTGCTCATCGTCGCCATGCTGGTGGCGCTCTCGCGCAGTCGCGCGGCCCGGCTCTACGCCTAGGAGAACGCCATGCTCCGCGACTGGCAGACCCTCTCCTTCAACGCCGTCTTCGGCGTCCTCTCGCTGATCTCCGTGATCGTTCTGGCGGGGCCGACGCTGGTCATCCTCATTCTCTCCTTCACCGGGGAGGAGGCGCTGCACTTCCCGCCCGCCAGCTATTCGCTGCGCTGGTATGCGGCGCTCATCGACGCCAACGAGTTGCAGGCCGCCTTGTGGGTGAGCCTGAAGGTCGCCGTCATCAGCGTTTCCGCCTGCGTCGTGCTGGGGGTCGCCGCCGCGCTCGGCATCGCCCGCAGCAAGGGGCCGGTGGCACGGGGGCTGGAGACACTGTTCCTGTCGCCGCTGATCCTGCCGGCGCTGGCCTTCGGCTTCGCGGCGCTGATGCTGTTCTCCATATTGGGAATGCGGCCCTCGACGCTCACGCTCGCCATCGGCCATATCGTGGTGTGCGTGCCCTTCGTGCTGCGCACCACGCTCGCCAGCCTCGCCCAGCTCGATCCGGCCCTACTCGACGCCTCGCGCAGCCTCGGCGCCTCGCGCCTGCACACCTTCCGGACGGTGACGCTGCCGCTCATCAGCCCCGGCGTCGCCTCCGGCGCCTTCATCGCCTTCATGGCCTCGTTCGACAACGTGCCGGTGTCGCTGTTCCTTCAGGATGCCCGCACGCAGGTGCTGCCCATCTATCTGTGGGACATCATCCAGAACCAGCTCGACAGCCGGGCCGCCTCCGCCTGCGGCGTCATCATCATCGCCACCGTGCTGATGATGGTGCTGATGGAGCGCGTCGCCGGCTTCTCACGCTTCATGAAATGACCGGGAGAGAGACATGACCGGCCACCTTCTGAACCTCGACGCCCTGAACGCCATGACCGCCGCAGATTTCGCGACGGCCCTCGGCCCGGTGTTCGAGAATGCCCCGTGGGTGGCGCAGAATGCTGCCGCCGCCCGGCCCTTCGCCACCCTCACCGCCTTGCACAGGGCGATGCTCGCCGGCATCGAGGCTCTCGCCGCCCCGGACCTGGCGGATTTCCTCAATGGCCATCCCCGCCTCTCCCCCGAAACCCTGCGACGCGGCACCACTGCGGAATCCACCGCCGAGCAGACCGCCCTCGGCCTCGATGCGCTCGATGCCGACATCGGCGCGCGGCTGGACCGGCTGAACGCCGCCTATGAGGCGCGGTTCGGCTATCCCTTCATCCTCGCGGTGCGCAAGGCCTCGCTGGAGACCTTGTTCGCCACCTTCGAGCGGCGCCTCGCGGCGAGCCCGGAGGCGGAGCGCATGGAGGCGCTGGCGGAGGTCGCGGCCATCTCCTGGATGCGGCTGCTCGACCGCGTGCGCGCCGCGCCCACGGGCAGCGTCTCCACCCATGTGCTCGACACCGTGCGCGCGGCGCCAGCCGGCGGGCTCGGCGTGGAGCTGTGGCGGCGGGAAAGCGACGGCGGGATGACGCGCCTCACCTCCTTCGTCACCAATGACGACGGCGCTTGCGACCACCATCTCCTCGGCAACGGCGACCTTGCCGCGGGCACCTATGAGTGGCGCTACGACACGCCCACCTATTTCGCCCGCCACGGCTATTCCACCACTGCCCGGGCCTATCTCGGCAAGGTGCGCGTGGCCTTCACCGTGTGGAATCCGGAGGAGCATTTTCACGTGCCGCTCCTCCTCTCGCCCGGCGCCTACACCACCTATCGCGGCAGCTGAGGGCGATCTGGCGCGCAATGTGCTTCTCGGCGGGCGATGTCGATTTTTGTCGCATGTCCAACGACCCGCCCGACAGGAGCGTATTTTGCCGGCATTGCAGGAAACCCGCACCAGCGTGACACTGGCCCCCGCCAAGCCCACCGGGCTCGCCGACATCGGCGTGCTGCCCGCCGATGGCCTCGCGGTGAAGAGGGGCCGCGTGCACGAATTCCCGCAGTTGCTGGAAGATGGCACCATCGGTCGGCGCTTCCAGGACCTGAAGGTCATCGCCATTAAGACGGAGCAGGCGGGCGCGCCGCTGGTGCGGCTCGTCGTGCAGTTCGAGGTGTTCGGCGACAACACCGCTGCCGCCGAGGCAGGGCCCGGCTTCGAGGCGGTGCTGAAGGCGGGCGACATGCCGCTCGCCACCTTTACCTCCGGCAGCCTGTTCCTGCCCTTCGGCAATTTCTGGTACGCGAACCGCTTCGCCTTCGCGGTGCCCGTGGCGGATTTCGATGCGGCGGACACGCTGGAGTTCGTCGCCAAGGCGGAAGAGGTGCGGCCGATCTGAGCGGCCGGACTCTCCATGAGCCTCAACCAATGACCGACCCCGGCGTCCCCTACCCCTTCGTCCGGCGCGTGTCCCACCGCCTGCTCGGCGACATGCTGCGCATGACGCTGAGCGAGACGCTGCGCTACGACCTCACGCTAGAGGAGGGCCGCACCCTGTCGCGCGCCTTCACCGCCGTCGCCCACGACTGGCGGCGCACGGATTTCCTCTATCTCAGCCCCGTGGGCATGGATGGCGACTTCTCCGCCGCCGTCCATGCGGATGGGG
>JAEZMT010000240.1 GCA_023442085.1 Pseudomonadota bacterium
CCGTCGCGCTCCAGCTTCTTCAGCGTCTGCGACAGCACCTTCTGCGAGATGCCCTTGATGTCCCGCCTCAGGTGGTTGAACCGCACCGGCCCCTCGCGCAGACGGTCGAGGATCAGGACCGCCCATTTGTCGGCGATGCGGTCCAGCACCATGCGCGTGGGGCACTGGGCCTCGTAAACGTCGAACGGCCACGGAAGGCGGCAGCTGTCGTCGTCCGGCATCGAGGTGTCCTGCGGTTTCCCGGAAGTGACCATGTGAGTTCGAAGTGCTCTCTTTTGGGCTCTCTCGCTCCAGAGTATGTATCCGATCGGAAGCTGGTTTCAAATCGAAACCTGTCCTTGGGCGCCGCGACGTCGTGCGCCGGTCAGCAGGAGAGCGATCATGTCCGGTCAGATTCTGGTTTTCGCCGCCAATGGCAATGTGGGCCAGCCGCTGGTGGCGGCTCTTCTTGCGAGAGGTGAGCAGGTGAAAGCCGCTTCCCGAACGGGCACGGCCGTTGGCGGAGCGCAGGGCGTCGCGGTCGATATGGACGACCCGTCTACCCTCGCGCGCGCGTTCGAGGGCGTGGATCGGGTGTTTCTTCTCGCCCCCACCGGCTCCCTCGACATCACCCGCCGGCTCCTGCCGGTGATCGAGGCCGCTGCGGCCCGCAAGGTGAAGGTGGTGCTGATGACAGCGCTCGGGGTCGATGCGGACGACGCCATCCCCTACCGGCAGGTGGAGCTTGCACTGGAGCGTTCCGGGACGCCGTTCGTGATCGTGCGGCCCAACTGGTTCGCGGACAATTTCCATACCTTCTGGAAGCCCGGCATCGATCACGGCGTGATCGCCGTCCCCGCAGCGGACGGCAAGACGAGCTTCATCGATGCCGGGGACATCGCCGAAAGCGCCGCCGCGGCCCTGACCACGGACCGCTTCGATGGGCGCGCCTTCAACCTCACCGGCCCCGAGGCGCTGAGCTATGGCGAGGCGGCGGCGGTCCTCTCGCGGGTAACGGGCAAGGCCATCGCCTACACGCCGGTGGACGACGACGCCTTCGTCGGCATCCTCACGGGCGCCGGCGTTCCGGAGCCCTATGCGCGTTTCCTCGCCACGCTCTTCCATCCGGTGCGCGAGGGCTGGACGGCGCGCGTCACCGGCGATGTGGAGACCCTGACGGGCCACGCACCGCGGTCGCTCGCGACCTACGCGCAGGACAACGCCGCCCGGCTCGCCTGACCGGGCGCGTCACGGCTCCATGCGGGAGCGGACGAAAGCGTCCGCTCCGACCTCGATTGAAGGACCTTTGTCTCCCGCCGCGCTCAGTTGCCGCCGTCCAGCAAGCGGCGCGCGATGACCTGCGCCTGAATCTCCGCCGCGCCCTCGAAGATGTTGAGGATGCGCGCGTCGCACAGGATGCGCGACACCGGATACTCCAGCGCGAAGCCATTGCCGCCGTGGATCTGCAGAGCGTTGTCCGCCGCCGCCCAGGCGACGCGCGCGCCAAGCAGCTTGGACATGCCGGCCTCAAGGTCGGTGCGGCGCCCCTCGTCCTTGGCGCGGGCGGCGAAATAGGTGATCTGGCGGGCGATCATCGTCTCCACCGCCATCATCACGATCTTGTCGGCGACGCGGGGGAAGTTGATGAGCGACTTGCCGAACTGAATGCGCTCCTCGGCATATTTCAGGCCAACCTCCATGGCCGCCTGGGCCACGCCCACGGCGCGGGCGGCGGTCTGGATGCGGGCGCTCTCGAAGGTGGTCATGAGCTGCTTGAAGCCCTGCCCCTCCTCGCCGCCTAGCAGATTCTTCGCCGGCACGGTGAAGCCGTCGAAGCCGATCTCGTACTCCTTCATGCCGCGATAGCCGAGCACCTCGATCTCGCCGCCGGTCATGCCCTCGGCCGGGAACGGGTTCTCGTCCGAGCCGCGCGGCTTCTCGGCGAGCAGGATGGAGAGGCCCTTGTAGCCGGGCTCGGCCGGATTAGTGCGCACCAGCAGGGTCATGATGTCGGCGCGGACCGGATGGGTGATCCAGGTCTTGTTGCCGTTGACCTTGTAGACGTCGCCGTCCTTCACCGCGCGGGTGCGCAGCGAGGCGAGGTCGGAGCCGGTGTTGGGCTCGGTGAACACCGCCGTGGGCAGGATCTCGCCCGAGGCGATCTTGGGCAGGAAATGGCCCTTCTGCTCATCGGTACCGCCGGCGAGGATCAGCTCCGCCGCGATCTCCGAGCGGGTGCCCAGCGAGCCGACGCCGATATAGCCGCGCGACAGCTCCTCGGTGACGACGCACATGGCCTCCTTCGGCAGGCCGAGGCCGCCGAATTCCTCGGGAATGGTCAGGCCGAACACGCCCATCTCCGAAAGCTGGGCGATGATCTCCAGCGGGATGTAGTCGTTCTTCAGGTGCCACTCGTGGGCGTGGGGGGCGACCTCCGCCTCCACGAAGCGGTGCATCTCGGTGCGCATCGCCTCCATCGTCTCGTCGAGGCCCGCCTCGCCGATGGTGCCGGCGAGGTGTGCGTCGCGGATGATGTCAGCGAGGGCGGCGCGGCTCGCCGCCGTGTTGCCGTTCTCCACCAGCGCCGCGATGGCCGGTTCGGCGGCAAGCGCCGCAATGGTCGCGCCGGAGACGTAAAGATCGGGCAACCGCACGATCTCGCCCTGGCTCATGGGGATGCCGCCGAGGATCTGCGCGAGATACTCGCCGAGGCCGATCTGCACGATCAGCTTCTCGGTGTCGCCGAACTTGCCCATCTCGGTCAGGCGGTCGGCGTAATGCACCAGCTCACGCACGGAGAAGACATAGGTCGCGAGCCAGGCGAGGCCGTGGGTGGCGCGCTGCTCCTTCTCCAGCAAAGCGGAGGAGATGCGCCCGCCGTCCGTCACCTTGGCCTTCACGAGGGAGGTCGCCTCCGCCAGCAGCTTCTCCAGGCTGTCGGTGGCGGCCCGCCCGAGCGCAACGGCGTCGAACTCTTCTGTCGCGACGGACTGAACGGCGGCGCTGGCGGACATGAACTCTCCCCCTTGATTGTGCATTGCGCAATTGACCTATCCTTGCCCCGGAACCGGGCCAAGGCAACGCCTGATTACGAAAGCCGGGATTGCTCCGGATCAGGCGCTGCGCCTGCGAAGGGTGCGGCGCATGCGCCTTGATACGGCATCCGCCGGCGCGGTCGATCCGACTTTCGCCGTGGACAAGCGTCTGCCGGTCAGGGGGCCTCGCCCTGCACTTCGGCGAGGCGGGCGGACAGGTCCTCCAGGTTCTCGCCCATGTGGACGCAGGCGGAGACCGCCGAGAACAAAGCGGTCAGCGCCTCCGAGCTCACCCCGCCCAACGCGCCTTGCGTGTTGAGCTGCTCGATGCGCGCCTCCAGCGCCGCCACCGCTGCCCCCGCGGCATCGGCGCGGGTGGAAAGATCCGGCGCAGGCTGGCCGTCGAGCCGGTCCGCGATGGCCGTCATGTGAGCGGAGAGGGCCATCGTCGCAGCGGTGAGGGCAGCGGAAACGAGGCCCGCGACGGGCTCATCCAGCGGCCGGTCCGCATTGCGCAGGAGGATGATGGCGGAATGCCACAGCCGCCGGGCGCCGCGCACCACCGGCGCCGGATCGGTCTGGGTGGTCAGGCGACCGGCCTGCTCCGCCCGCACCTCCACCAGCCGCAGGTCCGCCGCGCGCAGGGCAAGGCGCGCCCCGGCGTTGAGCCGGTCGATGGCCGAGGGGTCGAGCCCCTGCCCCAGAAGCCCGCCGCGCCCGAGGTCCAGCAACTGGGCCGTGAGACGCAGCGCCTTGGCGCAATGGGGAAAGAGTTTCCCCAGCGCCCGTTCGGGCAGGATGAGGATGGCGCACAGCAGCCCCACGACGCCGCCGAGCGCGATCTCCGCCACCCGCGTCAGTCCGGAGATCCACGGTGCCACGTCGCCGGGATGGGCGAGCATGACGATGACCACCGTCACGGGGGCCAGCTTGAAGCTGGTCGAGCGCGCCGCCAGCGCCGCTGCGATGAACACCGCCACCGCGAGCACGAGCACCGTTTCGAGCGGCGACCCGCCCGCCAGCATGGCCCCGGCCACGCCGACGACGCCGCCCGCCAGCGTTCCCAGCGCCCGGTCGATGGCCACCGACAGGCTGGCGCCCAGCGTCGCCTGCACGACGAGGATGGCGGTGAGGACCGCCCAATAGCCGTTGGGCAGGGAAAACTGCTCCGCCAGCAGATAGGTGACGATGCCGGCGATGGTGGCCCGCAGGGCGAGCTTGAGATGGCCCGGCGCGATGAAGGTGCCCATTCGCTCCCGCAGCGTGCGAACGCGCGAGGCCTCCAGCGGCGTTGCATTCAGAGGCGCTGCAAGAGGCGTGGCCGGAGAAGGCGCGGCCCCGGCAGCTTGAGCCGGGGGCGGATCAGCCGGAGGCGGATCAGCCGGAGGCGGATCAGCCGGGGACTCGGGCTGGCGCGGCATGGGTATCTCGGCGGGTCCGGGCACCGGAGGGGGCAGGCGACCTGTCCTCGCTGTTTAGCCGAAGGGCGCCGCCGCCACCAGCCGGGCGGTGGACAGGCGGCCTGGACGCTTGCCATTCCGGCCGGAAAGCCCGATGTGACTTGAAACGGGAGACCACATGCTGCGGCGCATCTACCATATCGTTCTGGATGCGTTCTGGACCTTCTCCGCCGACGACGGCTGGGCCATTGCCAGCCATATCGCCCTGTCGGCGCTCATGTCCCTGTTCCCGTTTCTCATCTTCGTCACCGCGCTCGCCGGCTTCCTCGACTTGCGGCCACTGGCGCAGGAAACCATCCAGCTCATTCTGGAGACCTGGCCGGAACAGGTCGCCGGCCCCATCTCCCGCGAGATTTACAATGTGGTGAACCAGGTGCGCACGGACGTGCTCACCTATGGCGTGGTGCTGGCCCTCTATTTCTCCTCCAACGGCGTCGAGAGCCTGCGCATCGGCCTCAACCGCGCCTACGGCATGAAGGAGATGCGGGCCTGGTACTGGCTGCGGCTGGAATCCATCGGATACGTGCTGATCGCCGCCGCCGCCATGCTGGCGCTCTCCTTCCTCGTCGTGCTGGGACCGCTCTTGTGGCAGACGGCGGTGGCGCAGGTGCCGGCGCTCAAGCGCTTCTCAGGCACCATCACCGTGCTGCGCTTCGGCGCCACCTCCATCATTCTGGTGGTGTCGCTGCTGGTGGCGCATCTGTGGCTGCCCGCCGGACGGCGCAAGCTCGCCGAGGTGGCCCCCGGCATTCTGGTGACGCTGGTCATGTGGCTGGTCGCCGCCACGGCCTTCGGCTTCTATCTGGCGGAATTCCCGGCCAATTACGTCACCACCTACGCCGGCCTCGCCTCGGTGATGATCGCGCTGGTCTTCCTCTACCTCACCGCCTCCATCTTCGTCTTCGGGGGCGAACTCAACGCCGCCATCAAGCGCGCCTTCGCCCCCGAGCCCACGCATGACGAGGCCGAGGCGTTGAAGGTGGCATCCTGAGGCGGCCATGCGCGCGCTCCTGCCCGAGCCCCGGCCGGACGGCCGCCAATCGGAGACCGCCCGGGCGGTCCAGCGCGGCGTGCTGCGCCATCTGGCGCTGTCGGGCATGGCCGGGCTGCCGGAATTCTCGCTGGTGAGCGGGCGGCGGGCCGACATTCTCGCCATGGGACCGAAGGGCGAAATCACCATCATCGAGATCAAGTCGTCGGTGATCGACTTCCGCACCGACGCGAAGTGGCACGAATACCGCGACTTCTGCGACCGGCTGATGTTCGCTGTTCCGATGGATTTCCCGGTGGAGATCCTCCCGGAGGACACCGGCCTCTTCGTCGCCGATGCATTCGGGGCCGAATGCCTGAGGCCGGCCCCGCTCCATCCCCTGCCCGCCGCGACCCGCAAGGCGCTGACTCTGCGCTTCGCCCGCGCCGCTGCCACCCGGCTCGCAGTGCTCTACGACCCGGACTTGCTGCGGGCAGAGCTGTAGCCCGCTCGCGACGCCAGCGAGAGCCGCTTCCGCGGCGCCCGCGCCCTTGCGTTGTCGGGCTCCCCTAGCGCGGAGCCCTTTTGGCCAGAATCCGCTGCAGGGTGCGGCGGTGCATGGAGAGGCGGCGGGCGGTCTCGGAGACGTTGCGGCCGCACAATTCGTACACCCGCTGGATGTGCTCCCAGCGCACCCGGTCCGCCGACATCGGGTTTTCGGGCGGGGTCGGCTTGTGATCGGCATTGGCGAGGAGCGCCGCTACCACGTCGTCCGCGTCGGCGGGCTTGGCGAGGTAATCCACGGCCCCGAGCTTCACCGCCGTGACGGCGGTGGCGATGTTGCCGTAGCCGGTGAGGACGATGGCGCGGGCGCCTGGGCGGTTCTTCTTCAGGGCCGAGATCACGTCGAGGCCGGTGCCGTCGCCGAGGCGCATGTCCACCACGGCGTAGGCCGGGGCCGAGGTTTCCACGCGGGCGAGGCCGTCCGCCACCGTCTCGGCGGTGGCCACCTCGAAGCCACGGGCTTCCATGGCCCGCGCGAGGCGCTGGAGGAAGGACCGATCATCATCGACGATCAGAACCGAACGGTCTTCCCCCACCTCAGGCATCTCGTTCATCGCGTCTTCCTCAATCCCTCATCGGCAATGCCGGCAAAACAAGCTCGGGGCTCTGCGGCTTTTACGCCGATAAGCCCGTAGATTAATCCAATCCGCGTCCCTTTGTCGCGTCCCCATCCACCTCGATCGCCAGCGCATTGCGCGGCCAGTGGATGCCGATGACCGCGCCGGTGGCCGGCGGAGGGCGGTTTTCAAAGGTCAAATTCGCCCCGGTGCGCTCCAGAAGCGTCTTGGCGATGAAGAAGCCAAGGCCGAGGCCGCTCTCGGCCTCGAGATCCGCATCCTGCCGCTCGCGGGCGCGGGAGGTGACATAGGGCTGGCCGATGCGGCCGGAAATCTCCGGCGAGAAGCCGGGGCCGTCATCGGCGACAACGATGTCGAGGCCCGAAGGAGTCCACTGGGCGCTGATGTCCACCCGGGTCGCGGCGAAATCGACCGCATTCTCCACGAGATTGCCGAGGCCGTAGAGCAGCCCCGGATTGCGGGCGATGACCGGTGCGTCCGGATCGTCCTTCACCGAGACGGCGATGGTGATGCCGAAATTGCGGTGCGGCTCCACCACCTCCTCAAGCAGCAGCGCGAGGGGCATGCGGTCGAACGGCGCGTCGCCGGACCGGAGCGAGGTCAGCGTCTGCAGGATGTCGCGGCAGCGCGCCACCTGGTCGCGCAGCAGCGCCACGTCCTCGCTGTAGGGGCTGTCGTCGCCGATGGAGCGATGCATCTCCTTCACCACCAGGGCGATGGTGGAGAGCGGCGTGCCCAGCTCGTGGGCGGCGGCGGCGGCGAGGCCGTCGATGGCGGTGAGGTGCTGTTCGCGGGCCAGCACCAGCTCGGTCGCCGCCAGCGCGTCGGCAAGCTCCCGCGCCTCCTCCGCCACGCGCCAGGCATGCATGCCGATGAAGCCGACCGCCACGGAAAGCGATACCCAGATACCCGCCAGATACAGGTCCGGCAGCATCGGCAGGTCGGCGCCGGCCCATGGCAGCGGGCGAGCCCAGAGGCCGACCGCTCCGGCGCAGGCGACCGCGAGGATGCCGAGCATCACCGTCGTGCTCCAGGCGAGGGCGGTGGCGGAGATCATCACCGGGGCCAGATAGAGCAGGACGAACGGGTTCTTCAGCCCGCCCGTCAGGTACAACAATGCCGTCAGCTGGAGCACGTCATAGGCGAGCAGCGGTCCTGCCGCTGCGTCACCCAGCCGCCGAGCCACGGGATATTTGACCCGCAGCAGGACATTCACCAGCGCGGAGAGGCCGACCACCGCAAGGCAGGAGGTCAGCGGCAACGGAAAGCCGAGGCCGAGATTGACCACGATCAGCGCCGCAATCTGCCCCGAAATGGCCAGCCAGCGCAGGCGAATGAGCGTGTCGAGGCGCAGACCGAACGATCTGCCGTTGGGCGGCGTTACAAAGGCTGTGGTCATGGGGTAGCGATTCCGGTGTCCCGATGCAGGTGAGCAAGCCTCTGGAAAGGGAATAGTGACCCTAGTGCCATAGCAGCCGAACAATAGCGGCCTATGTCTTTTGTCGGCATTGACCAACCCTGGAAGTCGGCTCACGCTTGCGTCAACGTGCCGCCTTTCTAGGCAGGCAGTAACGGTGAGGACCACTCATGGCAATCGGCGAGTTCGCAAGTGCCACCCGGCTGCCGCGCCAAGGCGACGTCGGGCTCTCGACGCCGCTCTACTGGATGTACGAGATGGGCTATGCCGCGCTCAACCCGTCCCGGGCGATGGCTGACGCCAGCCGGATGTTCCTGAAGAACCCGATCAACCCCGTCTCGCATACCACCATCGGCAAGTCCATGGCGGCCGCCTGCGAGCTGTTCGAGCGCACCACGCGCCGCTACGGCAAGCCGGACTGGGGCATCACCCACACCTCGGCCGGTGGCCAGAATGTGCCGATCCACATCAACACCGTGTGGGAACGCCCCTTCTGCCGGCTGCTGCATTTCGAGCGCGCGTTTGAATATCCACCGCGCCGGCCGCAGCCGCGCCTGCTCATCGTCGCCCCGGTGTCCGGCCATCACGCCACGCTGCTGCGCGGCACGGTGGAGGCCATGCTGCCGACCCACGACGTCTACGTGACCGACTGGATCGACGCCAAGCTGGTGCCGATGTCAGAGGGCCGCTTCAGCCTGTCCGATTATGTGGACTATCTCATCTCCATCTTCCACCGCATGGGCGGCAACTGCCACGTCATGGCCGTCTGCCAGCCGGCGGTGCCGGTGATGATGGCCATCGCCCGCATGGAAGCGGAGGAAGACCCCTTCGTCCCTCGGTCCATGGTGCTCATGGGCGGTCCCATCGACACGCGCGAGGCGCCGACCGCGGTGAACGCCCTCGCGAAGGATCGCGGCATCGACTGGTTCCGCCGCAATGTCATCACCACGGTGCCGTGGCCGCATCCCGGCGCGCTGCGTGAGGTCTATCCGGGCTTCCTGCAGCTCAACGGCTTCATGTCCATGAACCTCGACCGGCACCTGCAGGCTCATTGGGACCTGTTCCGGCACCTGGTGAAGGGCGACGGCGATTCGGCGGAGAAGCACCGCGATTTCTACGACGAGTACCTCGCCGTCATGGACCTCACCGCGGATTTCTACCTGGAAACCGTGGAGAATGTCTTCATCACCCATGCCCTGCCCAAGGGCGAGATCATGCATCATTCGCAGGTGGTGAAGCCGGAGGCCATTCACCGCGTCGCGCTGATGACGGTGGAAGGCGAGAAGGACGATATCTCCGGCATCGGCCAGACCAAGGCCGCGCACAAGCTGTGTCCGCGCATTCCGGACGACATGCGCGCCCATTGGGAGCAGCCTGGCGTCGGCCATTACGGCGTCTTCAATGGCTCGCGCTTCCGCTCGGAGATCGCCCCGCGCATCTCGGACTTCATCCTCTCCCAGGAATTCCGGAGAGACGGCCGCGCCCGCCCGATGCCGGACCGCCCGGCGCCGGAAGCCACCGGAGAGGAAGAGCCGGACGTGTTCGCGCTCAACAAGAAAGTGACCGCGCTTTATCCCCGGATTGCGCCGACTTAGTACTGGCGGCCGGGCGCAAATCTTGTGAAGATGCCGGAGGTAACTTCGCTCCGGCTGCCCAATGCTGTTTCGTCGCCAGACTCGCAATGAGGACCGCAAGACGCCGCTCTCCACCGGCGCCGAGACCATCGAGCTTGAGCTCGATGACGAGTTGCTGCGCGTCATGGTCCGGCGCCATCCGCAGGCGCGCCGGCTAACTCTCAGGGTGCGCGCCACCTCCCGCGACGTGACCCTGACGGCGCCGCCGCACGTCACGCTGTCCTTCGCCCGCGCGTTCGTGGAGCGGCATCGCGAATGGGTGCGGGTGCGGCTCGTGCGCCTGCCGGAGGCAGTGCCGTTCGTCGACGGTGCCGTCATTCCCCTGCGAGGCGAACCCCATCGCATCGTCCATCGGCCCGATGCGCGCGGCACGGTATGGATCGAGCCCGGCCGCGGCATGCCCACGCTCTGCGTCGCGGGTGAAGCGCCGCACATCGCCCGACGCGTGCAGGATTTCCTGAAGAAGGAGGCGCGGCGCGATCTCGCCGCCGCGGTCAAGCATTATACCGGTGCGCTTCGGGTCGAGGTCGGCCGGCTGACGCTGCGCGACACGGCGAGCCGCTGGGGCTCGTGCTCGGCACGCGGCGACCTCTCCTTCTCCTGGCGGCTGATCCTCGCGCCCGCGTTCGTGCTGGACTATCTGGCGGCGCACGAGGTGGCGCATCGCCTGGAGATGAACCACGGGGTGCGCTTCTGGCGTCTGGTGGAGCAGGTCTGCCCAAACCGGAAGGAAGCGGAAGCGTGGCTGAGGCGCCACGGCTCCGAACTTCACCGCTATGGGGAAGGCTGAGCGGCCCGTCCGGGCCGCATCGCCCCTTCAGCCGACCTTCTTGCCGCCGATGGCGATCGCGCCGGGGCCAGCCGCGAAATAGATCAGCAATCCGCCGATGATGCCCACGTTCTTGAGGAACTGGGTCTGCTGAGCCGCCTGGGCAGCCGCATCGGGGAACGTCCAGAACAGGTGCGAGACCATCGTCGCGACGACGGTGAAGCCGGCCATCCAGATGGCGGTCGCCCGCGGAAAGAGGCCGACGATCAGCAGCAGCGGCCCCACCACCTCGGTCGCGGCGGCGATCGGCGCAAGCACCTGCGGCACGGGAACGCCCTTGCCGGCCAGGAAGCCGGTGAAGCCGGAGAGATTGCTCAGCTTGCTGATGCCCGAGGGCAGGAACAGGGCGGCGAGAAAAAGCCGTCCCACGAGCAGGGCGAGATCATCAAGGATACGCAAGGGGTCATCTCCAACACGCGCTTCACCATGCGAAGCGTGGCGAGTGTGTGCTGTCGGTACCGGAGCCCCGCAACCCCGCAAAGAGAGGTTTCAGGACACTATTGCGTGTGGTCCCGGCCGGCCTCCTCGGCGGCAGCGAACATCAGCCGCGCCGCGACCGGCAGGGCCACCGAAAGGCCAGCGAAGCGGAACAGGTGGTGCGCGCTCATGAAGGCCGGATCGTAGCCCATGGCGAAGCCGAGGGCCGTCATGGCTTCGAGCGCGCCGGGCGCGAAGGCGGTGACGAGCTTGCCGAGATCGTCACCCGTCAGCCAGGCGGCGAGCACGGCGAACAGGGTGGAGATCGCCACCGCGACCAGGAAGGCCCCCAGCGAGGCCAGCACATAGGCCCGGATGGTGGTGAGCGACGTGCCGATGAAGCGCACGCCCACGCTGGCGCCCAGCACGACGAAGGCCGGAATGAGCAGGCCCGAGGGCAGCACGGCGGTGGACAGGCTCGTGGCATGGAGCACGGCGCTGCCGGCCAGCGCCCCGAGGATCAGCCCACCTGGCAGCTTCAGCCGCGCCGCGAGCAGCGCCGCGGCGGTACAGACGAGGAGGAGGATGACGATCTCGCCGAGGGCCGAGACATGGGGTGGCGGCGGCACACCACCGCCCGTCAGGCCGAGCGCGGCCAGAACATTTGGAAGGGCCGCCACCAGCAGGAACAGGCGCAGCGTCTGCGCGAAGGCCACCTGCCGCAGGTCCGCGCTTGTATCCGCCGCCATGGCCACGACCGTACCGAAGGCGCCGGGCGCGGAGGCCCAGAAGGCGGTCTCCCGGCTCCAGCCCGCGATGCGGGTCAGAAACAGCGTTGCGCCCGCCATGGTGCCGAGCACGCTGGCCCCGAGGCACGCCATGCTCACCGGCCAGGTGGCGGCGCGGGCGAAGGTCTCCGGCGTCAGCATGGTGCCCATGGAGGTGCCGAGCACGACGAAGGCGAGGAACCGCAACCATTCCGGCAGCACGATCCGCACCCCGGCCAGCGCGAGGCCGATGCAGGCGACGAGCGAACCCGAGATCCATGCCGCCGGCAGGCCGAGCAGCGCAAAGGCGCCGCCGCCGAGCGCGCCGGCCCCCAGCGTCACCGCCGCCGAGGCGACAGACCGCATCCGGAAGGGCAAGCCCCTCACTCGGCGTCCGATCCGGAAGGCCCGCTCCGCTCCAGCCAGTTCACCAGCCGCCGGCTCGCCTCGGCGAGTTGCGCATCGCCCCGCGCGAAGCACAGGCGCATGAAGCCCTCGCCACCGAGCCCGAAGGCCGTGCCGGGGGCAAGGCCCACATTGGCCTCGTCCACCAGCGTGAGGCCCAGGCTGCGCACGTCGCGCCGGCCTTCGATGCCGAAGAACAGATAGAAGGCGCCCGGCGGCTTCACGAGGTCCACCCGGCCGGTGGCGAGCAGCGCATCCCCCACGAGGTCGCGGCCGCGGCGGGCGCGGGCTATCTGCTCGGCGACGAAGGCCTCGCCCCGGTTCAGCGCCGCGATGGCGCCGCGCTGCATGAAGGCGGCGACGCCGGAGGTGGAATACTGGATCAGGTTCTCGATGATCTGGCCGAGGCGCGGATGCCCCTCCAGCCAGCCGATGCGCCAGCCGGTCATGGCCCAGTTCTTGGAGAAGGTCTGGACGAAAAGGATGTGGTCCTCCTCGTCCATGATGTCGTGGAAGGAGGGCGCCCGCCCCTCTTCGCCATAATAGAAGCGGCCGTAGATCTCGTCGGCGATGATCCACAGGCCGTGGCGGCGGGCGAGGGACAGTACCGCTTTCAGGTCATCCAGCGTCGCCACGAACCCGGTGGGGTTGGCCGGCGTGTTGAGGAAGATGGCGCGGGTCGCCGGCGTCACGGCCGCGGCGAGCCGGTCATGGTCGAGGGTGAAGCCTTCCGGCCCATAATTGAATGGCACGTAGACGGCGCGCGCGCCCGCCTTCTGCGCCGCTGCGGCGGCATTGGGCCAGGTGGGGGAGGGGATGAGCACCTCGTCCCCCGCCCCGGCAACCAGCGCCATGGCCACGTGGATGGCCTGCATCCCCGATCCGGTGACGAAATAGCGCTCCGGCGCTTCCGGCACGCCATAGAGGCCGCTCATGTAGCGGGCGATGGCGGCGCGCAGCTCCGGCAGGCCGCGTTGCCAGGTGTAGAAGGTCTCGCCGGCATGGAGGGCCGTCGCCGCCGCCTCGCAGATGAAGGGCGGGGTGGGCACGTCGCCCTCGCCGGCCCAGAGCGGGATCATGCCCGGCCGGTCGCGGCCGTAATTCATCACCTCGACGATGCCGCTCTCGGGCAAAGCGCGCACATGCTCGCGCACGCGCT
>JAEZMT010000392.1 GCA_023442085.1 Pseudomonadota bacterium
AGGCTCGCCGGCTGGATCTGGTCGTCGTCCAGCGCCTTGCGGCAGGCGATGGCGCCGGACGCCTTCAGCAGGCCGATCGCCTCCGCGGGCAGGATGCCGGGCTTCAGATGCTCCGTGGCACGCATCGTCATATCCGCTTTCCCGTCCTTTTTGTTCGATTTACCGGACGGAGCCCTTGACGCCAAGGGGGCCCCGCTCTTTAGTGCGGCGGTGGAGAATTTGAGCCGGCCGGCTTGCAGCCACGTTAAACAACCATGCTAAAAGGCCGGGGAGACGACAAGGCACATCGTCCGTGCTGCAGGTCCATCTGCACATCTGGCGAACGCCCGGTCCGGTCCCCTCGGCCTCCCCTCGGAGACCGTTATGTCCGTGGCGCCAAAGCCCACCCCCCGGTTCGTCCCCCGCGATCCCCTTACACTCCACCCGGAAACACGGCTAGTCCATGGCGGGACGACGCGCTCGCCTTTCGGCGAGACATCCGAGGCGCTCTTTCTGACCCAGGGCTTCGTCTATGACGATGCCGAAAGCTGCGAGGCCCGCTTCAAGGGCGAAGATCCCGGCTTCGTCTATTCGCGCTATTCCAACCCCACCACCGCCATGTTCGAGGAGCGTATGGCGCTGCTCGAAGGGGCGGAAGCGGCCCGCGCCACCGCGTCGGGCATGGCGGCGGTGAATGCCGCGCTGCTGTGTCAGCTCTCGGCCGGAGACCATGTGCTCGCCGCCCGCGCCCTGTTCGGCTCCTGCCGCTGGATCCTGGAGGACTTTCTCCCCCGCTTCGGCGTCGAGACCACGCTGATCGACGGCGGCGACCTCGACGCCTGGAAGGCGGGGGTGACGGCCAACACCAAGATCTTCTTCCTCGAAAGCCCCACCAACCCGACGTTGGACCTCATCGACATCGCCGCGGTGGCGGAGATTGCCCACGCGGCGGGAGCGAAGCTCGTGGTGGACAACGTGTTCGCCACCCCCCTCCTCCAGCATCCGTTCGAGTTGGGCGCCGACGTGGTGGTCTATTCCACCACCAAGCATGTGGACGGACAGGGCCGCTGCCTCGGCGGGGTGATCCTCTCCTCGAAGCAGTTCGTCACCGACCACCTCCAGACCTACCTGCGCCAGACCGGCCCCTCCATCTCCCCCTTCAATGCCTGGATCATGCTGAAGGGGCTGGAGACGCTGGCCCTGCGCGTGGAGCGCATGCAGGCAAGCGCCGGCAAGGTCGCCGATGCACTCGCCGCTCTGCCGGGCGTGGAGAAGGTGATCTATCCCGGCCGCGCCGATCATCCGCAGGCCGAACTGGCCAAGCGGCAGATGAAGGGCGGCGGCACCCTCGTGACCTTCGTGGTGAAGGACGGCAAGGAGGGTGCCTTCCGCTTCGCCAACGCTCTGCGGCTTATCCGCATCTCCAACAATCTCGGCGATGCGAAGAGCCTCATCACGCACCCCGCCACCACAACCCACCAGCGATTCACGCCGGAGACGCGGGCGGAAATGGGCATTTCCGACGGCCTGCTGCGCCTCTCGGTGGGCCTCGAGCATGCCGACGATCTCATCGCCGACCTCGCCGGCGCCGCCGAAGCCTTGTGATTGCTAAGGTCGCGGCGCGCGCCTTGCCGCACCGCGATGCGACCTGTTGCACGCGGGCGACAACGCGGGTTCACTGTGCGCCGCGGGGGCATTTTTTCCCGCGGTGTGGGGAGGTCGAGCGGGTATGTACCGCGCCATCACTCGGAATATTCAGGTGACCGCGACGCCGCGTTATGTGGCGGAGCGGTCTGAGCCCGACCAGGGCCGGCATTTTTGGGCCTATACGATCGAGGTGGCCAATTTGGGCCAGGAGACGGTGCAGCTCAAGGCGCGCCACTGGATCATCACCGATGCCAACGGCCGCACCGAGGAGGTGCATGGTGCCGGCGTCGTCGGTGAGGAGCCGACCCTGCCGCCCGGCGGCCGGTTCGAGTACACGAGCGGCGTGCCGCTCACCACGACCACCGGCATCATCCGCGGACGCTACGAGATGGTCACCGACACGGGAGAAGCCTTCTCCATCGAGATCCCGGCCTTCTCGCTGGACGTGCCGGACGTGCGCCGCGTGCTGAACTGACTGATGCATCCGCCCGGCACCGGCCGGGCGGGCTGGTTCCGGCTTTTGCCTTTTCGGCTTAGGCTTTTCTTGTGGCCCCTGTCCTATTGATGGTGCAGCAAACCGGGCGAGAGGGGAGATCATGCACGCGGGCATTCCCACCGTGGAGGCCGAGGCCGTATCCGTCCTCAGCCTGCGCCCGGTCGCGGCCACGCTCGGCATCCTGCTCACCATCCTGGGCGCCGCCATGCTGGCGCCGGCCGTGGTCGATTTCGCCGCCCGCGCCAACAGCCGGGAGACCTTCGCGGGCGCCGCCTTCGTCGGCTCGGCCGCCGTCACCATCTTCGTCGGCGTCCTCCTGTGGATGACCGGCCGCGGCCAGCTCACCCGCAAGCTCGACCTGCGCCAGGCCTTCCTGCTCACCACGTCGGTCTGGGTGGTGCTTTCGGTGTTCGCCGCCTTGCCGCTCATGTGGGGGCCCTCCCGCCTTTCCTTCACCAAGGCCATGTTCGAGAGCATGTCCGGGCTTACCACCACCGGCGCCAGCGTCATGTCGGGGCTCGATGCCATGTCGCCGGGCATCCTGCTGTGGCGGGCGCTGCTGCACTGGTTTGGCGGCATCGGCATCATCGCCATCGCCATCGCCGTGCTGCCGGTGCTCTCCATCGGCGGCATGCAGCTGTTCCGCACGGAATCTTCGGACAAGTCCGAGAAGTTCCTGCCGCGCGCCGGCAGCATCGCCAAGCGCCTGCTCCAGGCCTATGTGCTGCTCACCATCATCTGCGCCGGGTGCTATCTGA
>JAEZMT010000483.1 GCA_023442085.1 Pseudomonadota bacterium
GCCCGCCGGGGCAAGGACGACGAGGAAGGGGAAGGACCGCAGGAATGAACGACACCACGCGCGCAGCCGGCGAGGCCGGTGCGTCCCCCGCCGAAGCCCCGAAGGTGCTCGGCAGCGCGGACATCCAGAAGGTGCTCGCCTGTCTGCCGCACCGCTATCCCATCCTGATGGTGGATCGCGTCGAGCAGATCGACGGCGATCTCTCCTGCATCGGCGTCAAGAACGTCACAGCCAACGAGCCGCACTTCCTCGGCCACTTTCCGGGCAATCCGGTGATGCCGGGCGTGCTTATCATCGAGGGCATGGCCCAGACGGCGGGTGTCGTCTGCGTGCTGGGCAAGGAGAACAAGGAGAAGCCCGCGCTGGTATATTTCATGACCATCGACGAGGCGAAGTTCCGCCGTCCCGTCGTGCCGGGCGATGTGCTCGAGTACCACATGACCCGCATCAGCCGGCGCCGCAACATGTGGTGGTATCGCGGCGAGGCCAAGGTGCGCGGCGAGCTGGTGGCCGAGGCCAAGGTCGGCGCGATGATCGTGGAGAACAGCTAGTGGCGAAGATCGATCCCACCGCCCGGGTGGCGAACCCGGCCGGGCTCGCGGATGATGTCGAAATCGGTCCCTATGCCATCCTCGGTCCCGATGTGGTGCTCGAAGCCGGCGTGAAGATCCACGCACATGTGGTCATCCAGGGCGTCACCACCATCGGCGCCCGCACGCAGGTTTTCCCCTTCGCCTCGCTCGGTTCCGCGCCTCAGTCGGTGCATTACAAGGGTGAGCCGACGAAGCTCGTCATCGGCTCGGACTGCATGCTTCGCGAGCATGCCACCGCAAGCACCGGCACGGTGGGTGGCGGCGGCATCACGCGGATCGGCAACGGCGTGATGATGATGACCGGCTCGCATGTGGGCCACGACTGCACTGTCGGCAACGGTGTCATCTTCGCCAACAATGCGGTGCTCGGCGGCCATGTGAGCGTCGGTGACTTCACCTTCCTCGGCGGGCAGTGCGCGGTGCACCAGTTCACGCGCATCGGGGCCCAGTGCATGATTTCCGGCCTCACCGGCGTGCGCGAGGACGTCATCCCCTTCGCCAACGTTCTCGGGCAGGCCGGCAAGCTGGTCGGCCTCAACGTGGTGGGCATGAAGCGGCGCGGCTTCACCAAGTCTGATTTGCATGCCGCCCGCGCGGTCTATCGCGACCTCTTCTTCGGCGAGGGCACGTTTGACCAGCGTCTGGAGAAGGTGCGGCAGATGGTGGAGGAATCGGCGTTCGCGGCGGCCGTGGTGGCCTTCATCGATGCCGATCGCAAGCGCCCCATCTGCCATCCCGCGCGGGGCGTCATCAAGGAGGATTGAGCCGTGGGCCTGCCGGGGGAAGACGGGCAGGGGCGTGCCACGGGGGCCGTGCGCGGCACCGTCCCGCTCGGCAACGGGGCCCTGGGGATCGTCGCCGGAAGCGGCGCGTTTCCCGCGGCGGTCGCGGAGGCCGCCGCGGCGGACGGCCGAGAGGTGGTGATGCTCCTCATTCAGGGCTTCGCCGACCCGGCGCTGGAGCGCTGGCCGCACCGCTGGTTCCGCCTCGGCTCGCTCGGCTCCGTCACCGCATGGGCCAGGGCGCGCGGCGTGCGTGAGGTGGTGATGGTGGGCGCCCTCACGCGCCCGCTGCTGCGCGACCTCGGGTTTGATTTCACCATGCTGCGACTGCTGCCACGCATCGCCCGGCTGTTCCGGGGCGGGGACAATCACCTCTTGTCCGGCGTGCTGGGCCTGGTGGCCGAGCAGGGATTCACTTTGGTTGGCGCGCACGAGGTCGCCCCGCGCTTGTTGCTGCCTCAAGGCGTCCTCGGCGCGCACATGCCCAGCGCAGCCCAGCAGGCGGACATCGCGCGCGGGCTCGACGTCATCCGCGCCCTCGGGCCGTTCGATGTGGGGCAGGGGGTCATCGTGGTGGACGGGCTCGTTGCGGCCGTTGAGGCGGCGGAGGGAACGGACCAGATGCTAGCGCGCTATGGCGAGATGCGCCGGTCCGGGCGACTGCGCTTCGCCGCCGGAAACGGCGTGCTGGTGAAAGCGCCGAAGCCCGGCCAGGACCGGCGGGTGGACCTGCCGTCCCTCGGCCCGCAGACGGTGTCGCGGGCTGCGGAGGTGGGCCTCGCCGGCATCGCCTTTGAAGCGGGGGGCGCGATCGTGCCGGACGCGCAGGCGCTGGTGGAGGCGGCAGACGCGGCCGGCCTGTTCGTCGCCGGCATCGGAGGGCGCGGCGCGTGAAGCCACGAGAGACCAGCCGCGCGCCGAACGTGTTCATCGTCGCGGGCGAGGAATCGGGTGACCAGCTGGGCGGCGCGCTGATGGAGGCTTTGGCCGCGCGCGCGCCGGGCGCGACCTTCCGGGGTGTCGGCGGCCGGCGCATGGCCGCGTCTGGCCTCAAGAGCCTCTATCCCATGGACGACCTCACGGCCATCGGCATCGCCGCCGTGGTCGCCAAGCTGCCCACCATCCTCCGGCGCCTGAAGGAGACGGTGGAGGCGGTGCTCGCCGACCCGCCGGACGTGCTGGTGCTGGTGGATGCGCCGGACTTCACCCATCGCGTGGCCGCGCGGGTGCGCGCGCGCAACCCCAACATCCCCATTGTCAAATATGTCTCGCCGACAGTCTGGATCTGGCGATCCGGCCGCGCGGCGGCCATGCGGCCATATGTGGACGCGCTGCTTGCGCTGCTGCCCTTCGAGCCGGAGGTGCACCGCAGGTTGGGCGGGCCGCCCACGGTCTATGTCGGCCACCCCCTGCTTCAGCGACTCGGCGAGTTGAGGCCGTCGCCCGCCGAGGCCGAACGGCGACAGGCCAAGCCGCCGCTGGTGCTGGTGCTGCCCGGCAGCCGGCGACGGGAGATTTCGCGCATCGGCGCGGATTTCGGCGCGGCGCTGGCCGAGGTCGGCCGCACCCATGAGATGGAGCTGGTTCTGCCCACCCTGCCGCGACTGGAGGGGCTGGTGCGGGAGACCATCGCCCACTGGCCGCTGAAGCCGCGCGTTGTGACCAGCGAGGAGGAGAAGCTCGCCGCCTTCCGCAGCGCTCATGCAGCGCTCGCGGCCTCCGGCACGGTGACGCTGGAGCTGGCGCTCGCCGGCATTCCCCACGTCGCCGCCTACCGCATCGGCTGGCTCGAGGCTCAGATCGGCCGGCGGGTGCTGAAGGGCACGACGGTGATCCTCGCCAATCTCGTGGCAGGGGAAAACGTGGTTCCGGAGTTCCTTCAGGAATATTGCACGGTGCCGGCGCTCACCGGTGCCCTCTCCGACCTGCTGGAGGACAGTCCGGCGCGGCGGCGGCAGGAGGCGGCGTTTGCCAGTTTCGACGACATCTTCGGCATCGCCGGCCCGAGCCCCAGCGCCCGCGCCGCAGAGGTGGTGCTCCGCCTTGCCCTGGAGGGGCGCCCCGGCGCGCTGCCGCCGCCGGGCTGATCGGTCTTAGCTGGCATCGTTCCCTCTAACGAAAAACGCGGCCCGGAGGCCGCGTTTTCCATTTCCGGAGATGACGTTGCGCTCACTTGCGCTTGGACATGGCCACATAGTCGCGCTGGGCGGCGCCGGTGTAGAGCTGGCGGGGACGGCCGATGCGCTGGCTCGGGTCCTCGATCATCTCCTTCCACTGGCCGATCCAGCCCACGGTGCGCGCGAGGGCGAACAGCACGGTGAACATGGTGGTGGGGAAGCCCATCGCCTTGAGGGTGATGCCCGAATAGAAGTCGATGTTCGGGTAGAGCTTCTTCTCGATGAAGTAGTCGTCGGAGAGCGCGATCCGCTCCAGCTCCACGGCCACGTCGAGCAGCGGATCGTCCTTGATGCCGAGCTCGGTGAGCACTTCGTGGCAGGTCTGCTGCATGATCTTGGCGCGCGGGTCGTAATTCTTGTAGACCCGGTGACCGAAGCCCATCAGGCGGAAAGGATCGTTCTTGTCCTTCGAGCGCTTGATGTATTCGGGGATGCGATCCACCGAGCCGATCTCGGCCAGCATCTTGAGCGCCGCCTCGTTCGCGCCGCCGTGGGCGGGGCCCCACAGGCAGGCGATGCCGGCGGCGATGCAGGCGAACGGGTTGGCGCCGGAGGAGCCGGCGAGGCGCACGGTGGAGGTAGAGGCGTTCTGCTCGTGATCGGCGTGGAGGATAAAGATCTTATCCATCGCCTTCGAGAGAATGGGGTTGACCTTGTATTCCTCGCACGGAACCGCAAAGCACATACGCAGGAAGTTCGACGTATAGTCGATATCATTCTTCGGATAAACAAACGGCTGGCCAATGGAATACTTGTAGGCCATCGCCGCCAGCGTCGGCATCTTCGCGATCATGCGGATGGATGCGATCAGGCGCTGGGTGGGGTCGGAAATGTCGGTGGAGTCGTGATAGAAGGCCGAGAGCGCGCCGACCGAAGCCACCATGATGGCCATCGGATGGGCGTCGCGGCGGAAGCCCTGGAAGAAGCGGGTCATCTGCTCGTGGACCATCGTGTGATTGGTCACGGACTTGTCGAATTCCGCCTTCTGCGCCGCAGTGGGGAGCTCGCCGTAGAGCAGCAGGTAACAGGTCTCGAGGAAGTCACCATTCTCGGCGAGCTGCTCGATGGGGTAGCCGCGATACAGCAGCACGCCTTCGTCGCCGTCGATGTAGGTGATCTTGCTTTCGCAGGAAGCGGTCGAGGTAAAGCCGGGGTCGTAGGTGAACATCCCCGTCTGGCCGTAGAGCTTGGAGATATCGACCACTTCCGGTCCGATGGAGCCTTCGTGGATCGGAAGGTCCCAGCTCTTGTCCCCCAAGCTAAGCTTGGCCGCTTTTGCCCCGGTATTGGTGGTGGCGTCCATGGATCCCTCATCCTTTGGGCGGACAGACCCGTTTCGGCAGAGACCCGGAGGTGGCGGTCCGGTCTCCGAGCGGCAAGTCCGTCTCCGCTCCAGCATCTTCGCGAATGCGAAGCCGCCGTCCTGCAGTCCTAAACCCTCCCCATTCCTGCCGCAAGCATGACCATGCTTCATCGGCGGGCAGCGAGGCGTTTCTCTGCAATGGCAAGGTCTTCCGGCGTGTTCACGTTGAAGAACGGGTCATCCGGATGCCCTTCCCATGCCACCGTTACGGCATTCAGGCCATCGAGGAGAAGCCCGACTTTCAGCCGTCCCGCCTCAAGGCTTTGCCGCAGCGCGGCGCGGGCTGCCG
>JAEZMT010000059.1 GCA_023442085.1 Pseudomonadota bacterium
GGCGGCGACGTGGCGGTGGAGGGCGATGCGGAGGCGGACGGCAGCCTGCGCGTGCGGCTCGATGGTGTTGCCCTGTCGGCGCGGGTGGTCCGCACCGGCAACCGCCTCACCGTGTTCGTGCGGGGCGGGGAATATGCAGTGGACTTCATCGACCCGCGCCTCGCCTCGCAGGCTGCCACCGGCACCGCCGGCCGCCTCGTCGCGCCCATGCCTGGCACCATCATCCGTATCGCGGTGGAGGAGGGGCAGGAGGTGACCAAGGGCGCCGCCCTTGTGGTGGTGGAGGCGATGAAGATGGAGCATACGGTTGCCGCGCCCCGCGACGGCAAGGTGAAGGCGCTGAAATTCGCCGTGGGCGACCTCGTGGACGAGGGCGCCGAGCTTCTGGTTCTGGAGGACGCCTGATGGCCCGCCCCGCATCCGTCCGTATCGTCGAGGTCGGCCCCCGCGATGGGCTCCAGAACGAGCCCGGCATCGTGCCGCTCGACGCCAAGGTGGCGCTCATCGACGCCCTCGCTGACGCCGGGCTGAGGATGATCGAGGCCGGCTCCTTCGTCTCGCCCAAATGGGTGCCGCAGATGGCCGACACCGCCGAGGTGCTCGGCGCCATCGATCGCCGGGCCGGCGTGCGCTACACCGTGCTGGCGCCGAACCTGAAAGGGCTGGAACTCGCGCTCGCCTGCGGCATCGAGGAAGTGGCGGTGTTCACCGCGGCCTCGGAGGCGTTCACAAGTAAGAACATCAACTGCACGATCGCCGAGAGCCTGGAGCGCTTCACCCCGCTCATCGATCTCGCCCGCGCCCGCGGCGTCGCGGTGCGTGGCTATGTGAGCTGCGCGCTCGGCTGCCCCTATCAGGGCGAGGTGCCGGTGGCGAAGGTCGTGGAGGTGTCGGAAGCCCTCACCGCCATGGGCTGCTACGAGGTGTCGGTGAGCGATACCATCGGCGTCGGCACGCCCGACAAGGCGCAGGCGGTGACGGGCGCGGTGGCGGATCGCATCGGGCTGGAGCGCACCGCGATCCATTTCCACGACACCTACGGGCAGGCGCTGTCGAACGTGCTGGCTTGTCTCGACATCGGCGTGGCCTCGGTGGATTCGGCGGTGGCTGGGCTCGGCGGGTGTCCCTATGCCAAGGGGGCGTCGGGCAATCTCGCCACCGAGGATCTCGTCTACATGCTGAATGGCCTTGGCATCGAGACCGGCGTGGACCTCGATCGCCTCGCGGCGGCCGGGCGGGCCATCACCGCGGCGCTCGGCCGCGCGCCGGCCTCCAAGGTGGCGCAGGCGCTGGCCGCGAAATGTGCGTGAGGCGGGGCCGGTGGCGCATGGTGACCTTATCCCGTAACCTTAATGGCAGTTGAAGGGGCGGCTCCGTTGCCTTGGCGGGATGCAGCCCCTAACTGTCGAAGGTAAATCCGGCGCAGGGTCTGCCGGTCAGTCCGGGGTCGCGCTCATGTCTGCGTCGCTCATGCCCGCGTGGAGTGCCGCTGTGACGGTTTCAGGCCGCACCGTGCGGCGCCTCGCGGTGATGTCCGCGCTCGCCGTTCTCGCCGCCCCCATCGTCTCGACCCCTGCGGCTGCGCAGGAGCTGACACGCCTCTATGCGCCGAAGCCGCCAACCGGCTCGGCCTATGTCCGCGTGGTGGACCTTGCCGCGAGCGGCGCGCCCATCGGGATCGGGACGGCGCCGGCCACGCCCGTCCCCGCTGGCGACACCGCCACCATCTACCGCATCGTGAAGGGCGGCGCGCCGCTTTCGGTCAGCCTTGCCGGCAAGCCGGCCGAAGGCAGCATCGTGCCGGTGGCCGACGCCTTCTCCACCGTCATCGTCCCGGCCTCGGGGCCCGCAGTGGTCATCACCGATCCCACAGAAGGCCGCAACGATCTGAAGGCGCAGCTGCGCGTCTACAATCTGGTGCCCGGTTGCACCGCGAGCGTGGTGGTGGCAGACGGCGGCCCCGTCGTGTTCGAGGGCGTCGCCACCAACGACACCCGCCAGCGCGCCATCAACCCGATCGAAGCCGTGCTGGGTGCCAGCTGCGGGGCTGCGGTGGCGCAGCCGCTGAAGCTGCCGCCGCTCAAGGCCGGCGACCACTACAGCCTGTTCCTGCTGCCCGGCGCAAACGGGCCGAAGCTCGCCGGCCAGCGCGACGAGACAGAGCCCTATCGCGGTCCGGGCAACTGATCCGGCCCCATGGTCTTCGCCTCCGACAGCTTCCTGTTCCTGTTCCTGCCGGTCTTCCTCATCGTCTATGCGCTGACGCCGGGCCTCGCGCGCAACGTCGTCATCCTCGCCTTTTCCTGGCTGTTCTATGCTTGGTGGCGGGCGGACTTCCTCCCCCTGATCGTCTCCATCGCCATCTGGTCGTGGGCGACGGGCCTGTGGATCTCCCGCGCGGAGGGAAGGGCGCGAGGATGGGCTCTGGTCATCGGCATCGTCTGGCCGCTCGCGTCCCTCGTCTGGTTCAAGTACGCCAACATGCTGGTGCATTCGGCCGAGGTGCTCACCGCCTCGGTCTGGGGCTGGCCGGACGTGCTTTTGCCCATCGGGCTTTCGTTCTTCGTCTTTGGCGCCATCTCCTATTCCACCGACGTGTTCCGCGGGACGGTGAAGGCCGAGCCCTCGTTCGTGAACTATGCCACCTACCAGTCCATGTTCGGCCACCTCGTGGCCGGCCCGGTGGTGCGCTACGAATGGGTGGCGCAGCGTCTGAAGGAGCGCACCTTTCACCGCGCCGAGTTCATGTTCGGCGTCGAGCGCTTCATGCTCGGCTTTGCCCAGAAGGTGCTGATCGCCGACACGCTGGCGCCCATGGTGGATGCGGGCTACGCCATCGCCCATCCCACAACGGTGGACGTGCTGCTCGCCGTCACCGGCTACACGCTCCAGCTCTATTTCGACTTCTCCGGCTACAGCGCCATGGCCATCGGCCTCGGGCTGATGGTGGGGCTGAAGTTTCCGGAGAATTTCGACAACCCGTATCTCTCCACCTCGCTCGCCGAATTCTGGCGGCGCTGGCACATCTCGCTGTCGAGCTGGCTGCGGGACTATCTCTATATCCCGCTCGGCGGCAATCGCGGGTCCACCAGCCGCGTGTCCGCGAACCTCCTCATCACCATGGGGCTCGGCGGCCTGTGGCACGGGGCCAGCTGGACCTTTCTCATCTGGGGCCTGTGGCACGGCTTCGGCCTCATGGTGGGCCGCGTGTGGAAGAATCTCGGCCTGCCGGGCACCGGCGCTTTGCTTGGCCACCTCCTCACCCTCGCCTTCGTCATGGTCGGCTGGGCGCTGTTCCGGGCGCAGAGCTGGGCCGAGGCGGGGGTGATCTTCTCCGGCCTCGCCGGCAGCAACGGCGTCGCGCTGAGCCCATCCATGGGCGCGGCCATCCGCCCGGTGGAGATCGCGACGCTCCTACTCGGCATCGGCCTCGTCTATCTGCCGAAGCTCATGCGCATCGACCCCTCCGCGCCCAATCCCGGCCATTGGCTCAGGGCCTGGGCGGCGCTGCCGCTGTTCCTGTTCGCCGTTCTGGTGCTGCAGGGGCGGATGGTGGTGCCCTTCCTCTATTTTCAGTTCTGAGGGGGACGATGCCGCATCTCGCCCGCGCCCTCGCGACCCTCGCTTTCCTGGCGCTGATGCTGACCGGCCTCGGCTTCGTCGTCGCACATCTGAAGGGCGAGGCGGCGCGCACCGCGCTCGCGGCGGCGGCGACCCGCGAGAATGTGCTGGATGGCCGCTTCACCGCCGTGCTCGACAAGCAGATCACTGCCGCCTTGCCCCAGCTGACGGGGCTTGAGGATGTGGTCTCCGGCCTCGCCTACAAGGTGCTGGGGGATGCCGGCGATCTCGTGCGCGCCGGCTGCCCCGGCTGGCTGTTCTACCGCGAGGAGCTGATCGAGACGCGGGGCGCGCGGGCCAATTTCGAAACCCGACTGAAGATCGCTGCGAAGATCCGGGATGCGTTCGCGGCGCGAAACCTCGCCCTCGTGGTGCTCCCGGTTCCGGACAAGGCGCTGCTGGCGGCGGAGCATCTGTGCGGCGCCTCCGTTTCCGGCGAGGCGCGCTGGCGGTCGGAGGCGTGGTGGGCGCAGAGCCGTGCGCTCGGGCTCGACCAGGTGGAGATCGCGCCCGGCTTTCCCGGTGCGGACGGCTTCCTGCGCACGGACACCCATTGGAACGTCGTCGGCGCCAAGCTCGCCGCCGGGCGGGTAGGGGATGCGGTGCGCAAGCGCATCGGTCCGGGCGCGCAGAAGATCATCCTTTCGGAAACCCCGCCCAAGGCGCGCGTGGGCGACCTCATGCGTCTCGCGGGGCTTGAGCGCACCTATGGCTGGTCCGGCCCCCAGCCGGACGAGGAGCCGGAAGTGTCGGCCGCCATCGCGCGCACCGGCGGGCTTTTGGATGACGTACCGGGACCGCAGGTGGTGCTCGCTGGCTCCTCTTTCTCGCGGAATTCCGGCTTCCTCGAATATCTTCAGGCCGCGTCGGGCACCGAGGTGGCGCAGAGGAGCCGCGATGGTTCCGGCTTTGCCGGCCAGCTTCTCGAACTTCTGATGGACGAGCCGCAGATTCTGGCTGAAACCCGCCTCGTGGTGTGGGAATTCCCCATGCGGGCCCTCACCCGGCCGCTGACGGATGTCGAGCGCCGCTTTCTGGGAGACGCGAAATGACGAAGGTTGCCGGCGCTGGACGCGCATTCACCCGCCGCCACTTCTTGGCGACGAGCATGCTGGGCGGCCTGCTGGCGGCGGGCATTGCCGGCCTGTCCACCCCGGCGGCGGCCCAGAACAGTGGCATCATTTCCGGCAAGGACGGCTGGCTGTTTCCGGGCTGGGAGAGCATCTCCGTCCTCGACCGCTCGGGCATTACCGCCAACGTCATGCTGATGCAGGAGACGAAGGCGGCGCTTGCCGCCCGCAACGTGACGCTGATGGTCATGGTGGTGCCCATGAAGGCGCCCTTCTACAGGGAGAAGCTGCCGGATGGGACGACACTCTCGGCCGACGTCGCCGGCCAATATGACTTCATCCTCGACCAGCTGAGGAAGGCGGGCATCGACACGGTGGACCTGCGCCCGGCGCTGAAATCGGTGCAGACCGGCAAGCAGACCAGCTTCTACCGGGCCGACTATCACTGGACCGCCTGGGCATCCGAGGCGGCGGCGGACGCGGTGGCGCAGGCCATCAAGGCCAAGGTCGGCAAGCTCGCCGGAAGCCCGCCCGGCGACAAGCTCGGCGAATGGGTCACGCAGCGCCATCTCGGCGATCTCGCCCAGCGCTTTCTCACGCCGGACCAGCAGAAGCAGATCGGTCCGGACCTCTACACCGTGCGCACCCCGGCGCCGGCCAAGGCATCGCTGGTGGACTCCGCGCCGTCGCCGGTCCACATCATCGGCAACAGCTTCGTGCAGCCCTATCTCGGATTCCCGCAGAAGCTCTCCAACGCCCTCGACCGGCCGGTGTCGCTGACCTGGAATCCGGGAAATGTCGGCCCCTGGGCGACCTTCCTGCAATATGTGAGCTCTCCGGACTTCGCGAAGAGCCCGCCGCAGGTGCTGCTCTGGCAGTTCAACGAAGGCCCGTTCCATAGCGGGCCGCAGGCGACGGACCAGTGGGACGTTCCCTCCATCATGCCCTCGCAGACCTGGCGGGACCGGATGCTGGCGGCGATCCGCAGATAGGGGTTGGTTAACACATCCTGCAGAAGTGTTAACGGCGCCCGGAGACAATCTCTTCGGGTGCCGTTTTTGTTTACGATCGGGTAACGTCTGGGGCGACGAAGTAAAAAAATCCTTTATGCAAGCGAATAGTATCGGGTCTCGTTAAGGTTAACTGTGGTTTAAGTAGTCGGTGCCATGGTGAGGCCATGAGCACCGCGATTCATTTCCGCACCTGCCTTGCCCCCACCCTCGACCGGGATCGGAAGAGGCTTTCGCGCCGCATCGCACTCAGCCTCGTGCTGGCGACCTCGGCCGCCGCGCTGACGCTCGCGACGACCCCCGCCGGAGCCCAGACCCAGCCAGCGCCGCAGGCTCAGCAACCGCCGCAGGCCCAGCCGGCACCGCAGGCCGCGCGAACGCCGGAGCTGACGGGGGCTGCGTGGGTGGCGGCCGATCGCGCCTATGCCGCGCAGCGGGAGAAAAGATACGCGGATGTGGTGACCTATGCCCGCGAGGCGCTGAAGCTGCGACCCGACGTGGCGCGGCTCTGGCTCTTGCTGATGGATGCGCTGGACGCTCAGGGCAAGACCGCCGAGGCGGTGGTGGTGGGCAACGAGGCGATCGCCGCCGGCATCACCGATCAGGCGCTCACGGCCCGTGTCCGTTCCCAGAGCCGCGTGCTGGCGCAGGAACCGTCCGTCGCCGCCAACAAGGCGCTGGAGGCCCAGAACCCGAAGGCCGCCATCGAGCAGGCGCGCAAGGCCATCGCGCTGGTGCCAGACGATCTCAGCTATCGCGTGCTCCTCATCTACACGCTGCTCGCCGATGGCCAGCTGGACGCGGCCGACAAGGCGGCGAGCGAAGCCATCCAGGTCGATCCCCAGTCCTTCCTGCCGCGTACCCTCCGCGGCTATATCCGCATGCGCCTCGGCAAGGTGGCGGAGGCGGAACAGGATTTCGACACCGCCCTGAAGGACGAGGTTCTTTCTGGACCGACCGCCCGCGACGCGCGCCTGGTGATGGCCGACGCCGCCATTGCCGCGAACCATCCCCAGCGGGCGCTCAAGCTTCTGGAATCGGTCGAGCCCGATGCGGCGGTCCAGGCGCGGCTGCGGGTCGCCCGCGCGCAGGAGCGCAATCCAAAGACCGTTCCCGCCAATGCGGCCCAGACCCTGCCGGTGCCGTTCCAAAAGTGCATCGACACGCCCTATGGCCCCTCCTGCAGTCTGATCCCCGCCACCACGCCTCCCGGCGGGGGCGTGAGCGACACGCCCGGCTACGACGCCGCGCTTGAAGCCTTCGGCGCCTATCGCGAGGGCAACGACACCCTGTCCGAGGCCCGCATCCGCGAGGCGCTGAAGGAAAACCCCGGCAATGCCCAGTGGCGCCGGCTGCTGATCGATTCGCTCGACCGCTCCAAGAAGTACAAGGAGCTGGATGTCGTCCTGCGCGAGGCCATCAGCCAGGGCGATAACGATCCGGCCCTGATCGCCCTGCGCGCGGCCAACGACAAGCGCCTCGCCGAGCCCATGGCCGTGCAGGCCATCAAGGATATCGGCCGCGGGAAGGCCGCGAGCGCCGTCACCTCCGCCCGGCAGGCGGTGGAGCGCGCGCCCGACGCCCTCATCTTCCGCATCGTGCTCATCAATGCGCTGATGGCGGCGAACCAGTTCAAGGACGCGGAGACGGCCGCCACCGGCGCGGTCGCGGACAATCCCAACGAGCCGCTGCCGCACATCCTGCGCGCCTGGCTGCTGCAGAAGACCGGCCAGCGCGAGGACGCGGCGCGGGAATTCGACACCGTTCTCAACAGCAACCTCCTCACCGACCTGGAGGAGCTGAACTACCGGCTGATCGCGGCCAACGCGGCCATGGCGGACGGCAAGCCCGAGGAGGCGCTGAAGGCGCTCGAACCCCTCGACGCCGCCAAGAACAAGGAGGTCGGCGTTCTGCGCAAGCAGGCGGAGGCCCAGGCGAAGGCGACGAACGCCGCCAAGCCCGCGCTTCAGCAGCCGGCCGTGCTCTGTCAGCCGACGAGCTATGGCGTCATCTGCTCGGTGTTCGCCAATCCGCAGATGCAGGCGCCGGGCGTAGCCGGGCTGAACCCGGGTGCGCCGGGCTATGCAGCGGCGACCGCCGCCTATGCCGCCTTCGCCCGAAAGGACTACGGGACCGCCATCACCGAGGCGCGCCGCGCGGTGGATGCCGACCCCGGCAATCGCAATTACCAGACGCTGCTGCTCAATGCCTTGTCCTCCGCCGGCCGCTACGGCGAGGCCGAGGCGGTCGCGAGCCGGCTGCTGGCGGCGAGCCCGCGCGATGCCACCCTGCTGGTGCAGCGGGCCAATCTGCGCCTGCAGGCGAAGGATTTCTCCGGCGCCGTCGCCGACTACAAGGCGGCGCTCGGCTCGCCCAACCTGCCGCCGGCCCAGGTGCGCATCGTGCGCCTTGGCCTCGCCGACGCCGCGCTGAACGCCAAGCAGCCGGAGGTCGCCATCTGGGCGCTCCAGCCCTACGCCAACGAGGACAGCTACGAAGTTCAGGCCCGCCTCGGCTTCGCCTCCCTCGCGCTTGAGGACAAGGAGGGCGCGCTCAATGCCTTCACCCGCGCGGCGGCGCGGGCGCGCACCCCGCAGGAGCGCATGGCGATGCTCACCGCCCGCGTCAGCGTGCTCACGCAGCTCGGCCGGAAGGATGAGGCGCGCGCGCTGTTCCAGCAGGCCTACAACAGCGGCGCCCTGCGCGGCATGAAGCCGGTGGACCTCGCGGTTCTGGCCAGCCAGGCGGGCGAGGACGAGCTCGCCTACGAATACTTCTCCGAGGCGAACAGCCGCTGGCGGCTGCGCGGCACCAATTTGATCAATGCCGCCTACAATGCGCGCCGCACCTATCACAACGCCGAGGCGGTCGATTACTTCAAGTCCGCCATCGACGAGGCGCGGGAGGGCAAGCTCCAGCTCGATCCGCAATATCTGTTCGGTCTCCGGCGCGAAGTCGCCGAGCTGACGCGCACCTGGGGCGCCTACGCCTCGGTGAGCTACGGCCCGGTGGGCGTGGCGCCCGGCTCCTTCCTGGTTCCGCAAACGTCCAACGGCGCCAACAACACGCTGGGCGCGGGCGGTGAAATATACTGGCGCCCGCCCGGCATCGGCTATCGTGACGGCTCGATCTTCGAACTGTTCGTGCGCGGCTTCGGCACGCTCTATTCCGACGCCGGCGGGGCCACCGGCTTCGACACCATCCAGGGCTCGGTGGGTGCGCGCTGGAAGCCCTTCTCGACCGAGAACCTGGTGTTCGAGATTTCCTATCTCTTCCCGGTCGGCCAGTTCTCGCGCAACGACATGCTGCTGCGCACCGCCTATTCCAAGGCGGAGGGCACGGATCTTCGGGTCGACGTGGACAATTGGCGCGCCTGGCAGATCTATGCCGACTACAATTATTTCGTGAGCCAGCCGCAGACGGTCGCCACCTTCGAAGGGCGCTATGGCCACGCCTTCCGGATGGATGCCATCTCCGACCATCTGGTGCTGTGGCCCTATCTCGCCATCGGCGGCGGCTACGACACCGGCTATGCGACGCCGTTCGCCATGGGCATCGGCCCGGGCCTCACCGCCCGCTACTGGTTCAATGAGGACGAATACACCGCACCGCGCTCGTATCTCGACTTCACGCTCCAGTATCGCTTCAAGCTTGCGGGCGACGATCGCGCCCAGGGCATCTTTGCCGGCGCCTTCCTCTCCTACTGAGCGGGGGAGACGCAGCAAGGGGTTGGGAAACAAGGGCTTGCGCCACATCAAGGCGCAAGCGCCCGAGCGGCGGCATGGTCAGGTCATGACCTGCCCCGATACGAACACCCTCCTCGCCCGCTACGGGCAGCCGGTGCCACGCTACACCAGCTACCCCACCGCCCCCCATTTCTCGCCGGAGGTGGATGCCGCGACCTACGCAGGCTGGCTGAAGGCGCTGCGGCCGGACGGGACGGTCTCGGTCTATATCCACGTGCCGTTCTGCGCCGAGCTGTGCCTCTATTGCGGCTGCCAGACCGCCGTGGCCCGCAGCCGCACGCCGGTGAAGGCCTATGCCGACCGGCTGGTGGACGAGATCGGCCTCGTCGCCCGCCATCTTCCGGGGCGGATGACGCTCACCCATCTGCATTTCGGCGGCGGCACGCCCACCATGCTGGCGGACGAGGATTTCGCCGCGATCATGCTGGCGCTGCGGGACGTCTTCACCTTCGCCGAGGATGCCGAAATCGCCATCGAGATCGACCCGCGGGTGATGGATGCGGACAAGGTGGCGGTGCTCGCCCGCGAGGGCTTCAACCGCGCCAGCCTCGGCGTGCAGGATTTCGATCCGCAGGTGCAGGAGGCCATCGGCCGCCACCAGTCGCTGGAGGAGACGCAACAGGTCGCCGACGCGCTCCGGGCGGCCGGCATCGCCGCGCTGAACCTCGATCTCATGTACGGCCTGCCGCATCAGGATCAGGCCTCCGTGCGCCGTACGGTTGAGGCGGCACTGGCGCTCGATCCCGACCGCATCGCGGTGTTCGGCTACGCCCATGTGCCGTGGATGAAGAAGCATCAGGCCCTCATCCCCGAACAGGCCTTGCCCGGCGCGGCCGAGCGCCTCGCCCAGGCCGAGCTCGTCGCCGATATCCTGGCGGGCTACGGCTATCGGGCGGTGGGGCTGGACCATTTCGCCAAGGCGGACGACCCCATGGCGCGGCGCGCGGCAGACGGCTCGCTCAAGCGCAATTTCCAGGGCTACACCACGGATGATGCCCCGGTGCTGATCGGGTTTGGCGCCTCAGCCATCGGCGCGCTGCCGCAGGGCTATGTGCAGAACCTCGCCGCCACGCCCCAGTGGCACAAGGCGGTGGAGGCCGGCGCGCTGCCCATCGCGCGGGGCATCGCGTTGAGCGACGAGGACCGCCTGCGGCGCCACGTCATCGAGCGGCTCATGTGCGACCTCGCCGTCGATCTCGATGCCGCCTGCCGGAGCCTAGGCTTCCCGCCGGACACGTTCGCGGACGAGATGGCGGCGCTGCAGCCCCTGATCGCCGACGGGCTGGCGGTGCGGCGCGGGGGCGTGGTGGAAGTGCCGGAGGCGGCGCGGCCGTTCACCCGGGTGGTGTGCGCCGTGTTCGACGCCCGCCTTTCCGCAAGCCGGGCGGCAGCGCCGGAGAAGAAGCGGCACGCGGCCGCAGTCTAGAGCGAGCGCCGATCAGCTCGCGGTGCGAGCTGATCGGATAACGCGGTCCCTATCCATAAGTGAGAGGGCGATTCCGGCTGCCGCGCCAGTGGGTCAGCGCTCCCGCAATCCGGCCGACCTGACCGCGATGACGCAAAAGAAAAGGCCCGCCGGGGCCGGTAGGCCGGGAGCGGGCCAAGGGGGAACGCTGCTGATCGGAGAGGATGCAGCGTGCCGGGGGAAGAACTCAGGAGTTCAGGCGCCGCAGGGTCGCGCCGTCGCGCAGCACCACGCGGCGCGAGGAGGGCAGGGCGATGGCGGAAATCTCTTCCAGATGGGTGAGGGTCCGCGACACGGTCTCGATGGTGAGGCCGAGGAAATCGGCGATGTCCTGCCGCGACATGGGCAGCGTGACTTCGGTCCCGTTCGGACCCTGTCCGGCGCCGGCGCGCTCGGCCATGTCCAGAAGGAAGGTGGCGACCCGTTCCTGGGCGGTCTTGCGGCCCAGGACGAGGAGATGGTTCTGTGCGCGGCCAAGCTCGGCGGCGGTCAGCGCCCACAAGGCGTGGGCCAGCTCGGCGTCGTCGGAGGCGCGGGAAAAGAGAATCGAGCGCTTCACCCGGACGATCTTGCATTCGCTGACTGCTTCGGCGGAGAAGCGGTGACGGCCGGTCATTTCCCAGCCGAACACGTCGCCCGGCAGGCAGAAGGTCTCGATCTGGCGCCGGCCGTCGCCCAGGAGCTTGCAGATGCGCACCGCGCCGGACAGGACGATGTAGAGATTTTCCGCAGGTTGATCCTCGCCGAAAATCTCCGCGTTGCGGGCGTAGCTCGCAACCACTCCGAGGCGCGCGACCACTTCGGTGGGGGTTCGCGTGTCAGCCTCCTCGGTCCAGCGATGGGCGGGCCGTCCGGAAGACAGGGGCGCTGCGTAGGACTTGCTGTCATACGTCCGGGGCTGGGCGTAGGGCTTGTGGGCGATCGCTGCTGCGGGGCTCGGCATCGGTTGACCCTTCCATCGGTGTTGGGAAAGGGATAACCGGCGGAACGCGCGGGAAAAATTCGGATCGAACACTTAAGTCGGTCCCCTTAGGTACTATTACGTAGCGGCCCGAGGTCGCATAAACTGGCGAAAAGAGCTCAAGTGGCGGGGGAGGGTGGGCATTTGACGCGCGGGCGGAAGGAGATGCTTGGCGATGCCGCGCGCGGTGCCGGCGCCGGGCTCGTGGCGCTGCTGCTGTGCCGCGTTGCCGGGCTGCAGCCGCTCGGCGGAAACGCGCTCCTGCTCCAGCTCGCGGTCATCATCCTGGTGTCTGGACGCGGGCTCGTCGCCGGCGGCGCGGCCGTGGCGGTCGCCTTTGTCGGCAGCGTCGCGTTGCGGGGTCTTTCCGGCATCGACGCCCGGGTGGACCTTGCGGCACCGGCACTGTTCCTGGCCGTGGGGCTCGGCATCGCGGTGCTCGGCGAGCGGCTGCGCCGCACCCGGCTCGATGCTGCGGCGCGTGACCGCGACCTTTTGGCCCGCGAGGCCCACCTCTCCTCGATTCTCGACACCGTGCCGGACGCCATGGTGGTGATCGACGAGCGCGGCATCATGCGCTCCTTCTCCACGGCGGCGGAACGCCTGTTCGGCTACACCGCGGCCGAGGCGGTGGGGCGGAATGTCTCGGTGCTGATGCCCTCACCCCATCGCGAGGGGCATGACGGCTACATTTCGCGCTACCTCGCCACCGGCGAGCGCCGCATCATCGGCATCGGGCGCGTGGTGGTTGGCGAGCGCAAGGACGGCACCACTTTCCCCATGGAGCTGGCTGTGGGCGAGATGCGCTCGACGTCGGAGCGCTTCTTCACCGGCTTCATCCGCGACTTGACAGAGCGACAGCAGACCGAGGCGCGCCTGCAGGAGCTTCAGGCCGAGCTGGTGCACATCTCCCGCCTCACGGCCATGGGCGAGATGGCCTCGACGCTGGCCCACGAGCTGAACCAGCCCCTTTCGGCCATCGCCAATTACATCAAGGGCTCGCGTCGCCTTCTCGATGGCGGGACCGTGCGGGTGGAGCTGCTGCAGGGGGCGCTGGAGAAAGCCGGCGAGCAGGCCCTGCGCGCCGGCCAGATCATTCGCCGCCTCCGGGATTTCGTGTCCCGCGGGGAAAGCGAGCGGCGGGTGGAGAGCCTCGCCAAGCTGGTGGAGGAGGCGAGCGCCCTGGCCCTGGTGGGGGCCAAGGAACATGGTATTCAGGTGCGGTTTCTCTATGATCCCAAGTGCGATCTTGTCCTCGCCGACAAGGTTCAGGTTCAGCAGGTGCTGCTGAACTTGATGCGCAACGCCCTGGAGGCAATGATGGAGACGCCGCGCCGCCAGCTTCTGGTCCGGACCGAGGCGGTAGAGGACGACATGGTGATGGTCAGCGTCTCGGACACCGGGCACGGCATCTCCGCCGAAATGGGGGCGCAGCTGTTCACGCCGTTCGTCACCACCAAGCGGCACGGCATGGGCGTCGGGCTGTCGATTTCCCGCACCATCATCGAGGCGCACGGGGGCCGCATCTGGGCCGAGCCCAATCCCGGCGGTGGCGCCGTGTTCCGGTTCACCCTCCGCGCCGTGGGCGATGCGGAGGCCATGCATGACTGATGAGGAGACAGCGGTGATCCACGTCATCGACGACGACGATGCGGTGCGCGAATCCCTCGCCTTCCTGCTTTCGACGGCCGGCCACGTGGTTCACGAGCACGCATCCGCCCGCCTGTTCGTGGAGGCGGGCCTGCCTGGCGCGGACCCCTCCGCGAGCTGCATCATCACCGACGTGCGGATGCCGGACATGACGGGCATCGATCTGCTTCAGCACCTGAAGGAGAAGGGCTCCAGCGTTCCGGTCATCGTCGTCACCGGGCATGGCGACGTGCCGCTGGCGGTGGAGGCCATGAAGCTCGGCGCCGCCGATTTCCTGGAAAAGCCGTTTGACGACGTGGCCATCCTCGACACGGTGAAATCCGCGCTGGACCGCCGCCAGAAGACCAACCAGCACGACGCCATGCGGGGGCAGGTGGTGGACCGCATCTCCGGCCTGTCCCAGCGCGAGCGGCAGGTGCTGGAATGCCTGGTTGCCGGTCAGGCCAACAAGACCATCGCCTACGAGCTTGGCATCAGCCCCCGAACGGTTGAGGTCTACCGCGCCAACGTGATGACCAAGATGAAGGCGCAGAGCCTGTCGGAGCTGGTGCGCATGGCGCTGCTCGCCGGCATCGCCCCCCGTCCCGCGTGAGCCCGTTACCGTTTTTCGCCCACGTGCCCCGCGGCGATGCGCACGCTTGATCTAGAGCAAGGCGCGAATGTCTCCTCCCAAAGTAGGTTGGCGCCGACCGACCACGCGGACCCGCGAGCGGGTCGTGGGAGAAATGATGGGATGATGGCGACGGAAGAGCCGCCCGCGTTCGTCGTCCATATCGTCGACGATGACCCGGCCGTCTGCAATTCACTGAAATTCGCCCTGGAAGTGGACGGCTTCAACGTGCAGACCTATGCGCGATCGGAGGAAGTGCTTGCGGCCGACCTGTCCTGCGGTGGTTGCATGATTGTGGACTACAATCTCCCCGGCATCAACGGCCTCGATCTCCTGCGGGAGCTGGACCGGCGGCACGTTCATCTCCCGGCTTTCCTCATCACCAGCAATCCGGCGCTGCATGTGCGCCGGCGCGCCACCGACCAGGGGGTCGCGATCATCGAGAAGCCGCTCCTCGGCAACCAGCTGGCCGAGGCGGTGCGCGACAGCTTTGCCCGCTCGCGCCCCTGCTGACGATTTCGCCTTTCCCACTTGCCCCGTTTTCCCTAGCGTTACCAACGGACCGCCGGGCCGAACCTGAGGCCGGGTCCGAAGGATCGAGGCCGCCATGACCACGCGCAATCTCGACGCCCTCTTTCATCCCCGTGCCATCGCCCTCGTGGGCGCCAGCAACCGCACCGGCACCGTCGGCGCGCTGGCCGCGCGCAACCTGTTCGAGGCGGGGTTCGAGGGGCCCATTCTCTCCGTCAACCCGAAGGAGCGGGCCATCCGCTCCTCGCTCAACTACGCCTCTGTGGCGGACCTGCCGATCCCGGTAGACCTCGCCGTCGTCGCTGCGCTGCCGGACCAGGTGCCGGGGGTGATCTCCCAGCTCGGCGAGAAAGGCTGCCGTGCCGCCGTGGTGCTGCCGGCCGGCTACGGGCCGGGAGAGCAGTTCGAGGGGGCGGAGCAGCGCCAGGCGCTGCTGGATGCGGCGCGCCCGCATCTCCTGCGCATCATCGGGCCCAATGGCCTCGGCTTCATCTCCACCCGCGCCCACATCAATGCCAGCATTGCCCATCTGATGCCGGCCAAGGGCGACGTCGCCTTCGTCAGCCAGTCCGACACCATGACGGCGGCCGTGCTGGACTGGGCGCATGCCCGGGGTATCGGCTTCTCCCATGTGGCTGCGCTGGGCGAGAAGGCCGACGTGGATTTCGGCGACCTGCTCGACTATCTCGCCCTCGACAATACCACCCGCGCCATCCTGCTCTATGTCGAGAGCATCGCCGATGCCCGCAAGTTCATGTCGGCCGGGCGCATCGCAGCGCGCGCCAAGCCGGTCATTGTCATCAAGGCCGGGCGCAGCGTGGCCGGGGCGCAGGCCGCCTTGTCCCACACCGGCGTGCTCGCCGGCAGCGACCTCGTGTTCGATGCCGCGCTGCGGCGCGCGGGCATGCTGCGCGTCCACGAGATGCGCGAACTGTTCGAGGCGGTGACGACCCTCTCCGCCGGCATCCGCCTGGCCGGCGAGCGGCTTGCCATCCTCACCAATGGCGGCGGGGCCGGCGTGGTGGCGGTGGATGCGCTGGAGGGCAGCGCCGGCCGCCTCGGCACCCTGCTGCCGGAGACGGTCGAGGCGTTGGACAAAGCCCTCCCGCGCACCTGGTCCCGCTCCAATCCGGTGGACATTCAGGCCGATGCGGACGGTGCGCGCTACGGCGCCGCCCTCAAGGCGCTTCTGGCCGACAAGGGCTCTGACGCGGTGCTGGTGCTGCACGCGCCGAACGCGCTTTCCGACAGCAGCGCTGCGGCCGAGGGGGTGATGACGGTGCTGGAGACGCGCCCCCGCGCCCCCGTGCTCACCTGCTGGCTGGGCGAGAGCGCGGCCGCCAACGCCCGCCGCCGCTTCGCCGGCCGACGCATTCCCACCTACGACACGCCGGACGAGGCGGTCCGCGCCTTCGGCCATCTGGTGGCCTACCAGCGCAACCAGACCCTTCTCATGGAAACCCCGCCCGCGCGCTCCTTCGACGAGCCGGACCGTCCCGCAGCCCGCCGGCTGGTGGAGGAGGTTCTCGCCGCCGGGCGCTCCGCCCTCACCGAGGTGGAGGCGAAGGCGGTGCTCGCCGCCTATGACATCCCGGTCGTGGACACCCGCATCGCTGCAAGCCCCGAGGAGGCGGGCCGCCTTGCCGCGGAGATCGGCTTCCCGGTGGTGGTGAAGGTGCTGTCGCACGATCTCACCCACAAGTCCGACGTGGGCGGCGTGCGGCTCGACCTGCGCACCTGCGCGGCGGTTGAGGACGCGTGCCGTGCCATCATCGCCTCGGTGGCGGAAAAGCGCCCAGGCGCCCGCATCGCGGGCTTCACGGTGCAGGCGATGATCCGGAGGCCCAATGCCCAGGAACTGATCGCCGGCATCGGCTACGATGAGACGTTCGGGCCGGTGGTGCTGTTCGGACAGGGCGGCACGGCGGTGGAGGTCATCGGCGACCGGGCGGTGGCCCTGCCGCCGCTCAACGGCGTGCTGGCGCGCGAGATGATAGAGCGCACCCGCGTGTCCAAGCTGCTTGCCGGCTATCGCGACCATCCCCCGGCGGACATGAACGCGGTCGCCTGCACGCTCGTGAAGGTGGCCGAGCTGCTGGCGGACCTGCCGCAGATCGCAGAGCTGGATATCAACCCGCTGCTTGCCGACGAGCACGGGGTCCTCGCTCTCGATGCCCGCATCGTCGTGCATCCGACGCGGGTGGAGGGCACCCACCGCTTCGCCATCAAGCCCTATCCCTCCGACATGTCCAAGAGGCTGGACCTGACGGACGGTTCGACAGTGGCCCTGCGGCCGATCCGGCCGGAGGACGAGCCGGGCCTCGTCGATGTGGTGCATCGTTCCGATCCGCAGGACGTGCGGATGCGCTTCCTCGGCTCGGTGAAGGACTTCCCGCACCTGATGGCGGCGCGCCTGTCGCAGATCGACTACGACCGCGAGATGGCCTTCGTGGCGCAGGAGGACAACGGGGACATCTGCGGCGTGGTGCGCATCATCGCCGATCCGGACAACGACGCCGCCGAATACGCGATCATGGTTCGGTCGGATTTCAAGGGCAAAGGCCTCGGCTTCCAGCTGATGAGCGAGATTCTCGCCCATGCGCGGAAGAGAGGACTGCGGCAGGTGTTCGGCGATGTGATGCGCGAGAACGGCCCGATGTTGCGCCTCGCCGAGGACCTCGGCTTCAAGGCGACGCCGGGCAGCGAGGATCCTTCCGTGATGCGGGTGGTGCTCAATCTCGACGTGCCGTCGGCTGTTGGTGCCAATGTACCGTTGGAGGTTTGACGGCTGTGAACGTTCCGGCGATATCCCTATTGCCACCCGTTGAGGCAGGGCCCACGATACCGTTGGTTTCCGAACTCGGACAACCGGCGACGTCGAGCGCCGGAAGGGTTCGGGGGAGGAGAAGATGCGCCGGAGGCCGCCCGGCCACCAGTCTGGTGGCAAGGAACGGGAACGCCGTCGCCATGATCTGCATGAGTGAATCGTGAGCGATGCCAATGAAGTAGCGCGAGGCCCCTGGCAATCGGAGTATCTTGCGCTGCATGATCCCGTAACCAGCCTGCCAAACCGCCTTCTCATGATGGAATTCCTGTCCGGCGCGCTCAGCTCGCCGCAGGAAGGCCGGCGGACGCTTGCGGTGTTCGCGCTCGACATCGACAATTTCCGCCAGCTCAACGACATGTACGGCCTGGCCTCCGGTGATCTGATCCTCGCCGAGACCGCCCGCCGGTTGCGCCGCTGCGTGCGCGACAACGACCTCGTGGCCCGCGTGGGTGCCGACGAGTTCGTACTGGTGGCCACGGGCCTCGCCGACACGAAGGCGGTGGACGGGCTTCAGCGCCGTCTGCAGGCTGCGCTGAGCGTTCCCGTTGCCCTGCCGTCCGGTGCCGTCGCCTATCCGCAGGCCGACATGGGCATCGCCTTGGCGCCGCTGGATGCGCAGGAACCCGACCGTCTCGTGCACTGCGCCGAACTCGCCCTCAACCGGGCGAAGGACGAGGGGCCGGGCGCCTGCTGCTATTTCGCCGCCGACATGAATGACGAGATGGCCGGGCGTCGGACGCTGGAAGGCGACCTCCGGCGCGCCATCGTATCCGATGAATTTGTGCTCCTGTTCCAGCCGCGCTGCGACGCGCGCACGCTCGAGCTGCTGGGCGTCGAGGCCCTGATCCGCTGGGATCATCCCCAGCTGGGACGGCTCGCGCCGGATGAGTTCGTGCCCATCGCCGAGAAGAGCGGCCTCGTGATTCCGCTCGGCGAATGGGTGCTGCGCAAGGCCTGCGACACCATCTCCCGCCTGCCCGAGCTGAACGTCTCGGTGAACGTCTCAGTGGTGCAGTTCCGCAACGGCGAACTTGTCGGCACCGTGGAATCCGCACTCCGGGCCACCAGCCTGCCGGCCCACCGGCTGGAGCTGGAGATCACCGAGAGCGTGCTCATCGAGAATACGGACAAGGCCCTCGACATCCTCGAGGGACTGAAGAAGCTGGGCGTCCGCCTCTCCATGGACGACTTCGGCACCGGCTATTCCTCGCTCGGCTATCTGCGCACCTTCCCGTTCGACGCGCTGAAGATCGACCGCCGCTTCGTCGGCGACCTTGACCAGAGCAAGGGGGCCCTCGCCATCGTGCAGGCGATCCTCGGCCTCGGCCGGGCGCTCGGGATGCAGGTGGTGGCGGAAGGGGTGGAGACGGAGACCCAGCTCGCCGTCCTCAAGGCCGATTCGTGCGACGAGGTGCAGGGCTTCTATCTCGGCCGCCCCATGACGGAAGAGGCCCTGCGCGCCTATATCGCCGAGCGGCGCCTCGCGAGCTGAGGGCTCACACTCTTCGGTCCGGCCGTTGCGAACACGTTCAAAGCGGCGGGCGAATTCCGGTCAGTCGAGCCACGGCGCCGGTCGATCCAGCGCGATCAGCGCGGCCGGATCGATGCGCGGGCGCACCACCGCCGCCTCGGGCCCCCGCACCAGCACTTCGGGCACAAGGGCACGGGTGTTGTAGGTGCCGGACTGCACGGCGCCATAGGCGCCCGCCGTCATCACCGCGAGGAGGTCGCCGGGCTGCACCTCCGGCAGCGGCCGGTCGAGGGCGAGGAAATCGCCGGTCTCGCACACCGGTCCGACCACGTCAGCCACCACCATGGCGGCGTCGGCCGCAGGCTCGGCCACGGGCAGGATGTCGTGGTGGGCCTCGTAAAGCGTGGGGCGGATGAGGTCGTTCATGGCGGCGTCCACCACCACGAAGGTCTTCCCCTCGCCCTTCTTCACATAGATCACGCGGGTGACGAGGATGCCCGCGTTGGCCACCAGCATCCGCCCCATCTCGAACACCAGCGGCAGCTTGATGTCTCCGAGCGCCCGGCCCACCACCTCGGCATAGGCGGCGGGGGAAGGGGGGATGGGGTCGGAAGCCGCGTAGGGCACGCCGAGGCCGCCGCCGAGGTCCATGTGGTGCAGCCTGTGACCGGCGGCCATCAGGTCGCGCGCCAGCTCCGCCAGCAGCGTCACCGCATTCTCGAACGGCGCCATGTCGGTGATCTGGCTGCCGATGTGCATGTCCACGCCGGTGATGGCGAGGCCCGGCAGGCGGGCGGCGTAGTCATACACCTCCCGGGCGCGGGAGATGGGGATGCCGAACTTGGTGGCCGACTTGCCCGTGGAAATCTTCTTGTGGGTCTTCGCGTCCACGTCCGGATTGACGCGGATGGAAACCGGCGCCTTCACGCCCTTCGAGACCGCGACCTGCGACAAGGCGTCGAGCTCGGGCTCGCTCTCCACGTTGAAGCACAGGATGCCGGCATCGAGCGCCTGCGCCATCTCCTCGCGCGTCTTGCCGACGCCGGAGAAGACGATGCGTTGTCCGGGCACGCCGGCGGCGCGCGCGCGCATCAGCTCGCCGGCGGAAACGATGTCCGCTCCCGCGCCGAGCCGGGCGAGGGTAGAGATGACCGACTGGTTGGAATTGGCCTTCAGCGCGTAGCAGAGCAGCACGTCGCGGCCGGCAAACGCCTCCATGAACACGCGGTAGTGCCGCTCCAGCGTGGCGGTGGCGTAGCAATAGAAGGGCGTGCCCACCTCGGCGGCGAGGCCTGTCAGGTCCACGTCCTCGGCATGGAGGCGGCCGTTGCGATAATCGAAATGGTGCATCGGGGCGGCTTGTCGAAGGCTCGTTCCGCGCGCCCGGCCGGGGCGGCGCCGTCAGGCGGGCCGGTGCGCGAGAAAGGGTTGCTGTGTGGAAAGGCCGTTCGGCCCGGCCTTCCGGCCTGCGGTTCAGAGCAGGCCGTCGATCAGGAGCGGCTGGTCCGGGCGGTCGACGCCCTGCAGCAGCTTCTGGGAGCTGTTGGTGCTGGTGGTCTTCTTCTTCTCCCAGGAGGCGTGCGGAACGGCGCTCTCGTTGAATTCCGCTGCGCTCTTGGGGGGCGTGTAGGAGGTGCTCGCATCGCCGGAAGCCGCTGCCGCGGTGGCCGGCTTCGGCGGGGGCGCGGCGGCATGGGCGCCGGGCGGGGGCTCCAGCGGACCCTTCACCCCGCACGCCGCGAGGGCGAGGGTGCCGCAGAGGGCCATAAGGGTCGCAAGGGATCGCATGGTCGTCCGTGCCATTGGCATCAAGGTTGGCGCCACTATAGCCCGCGCTGCGGCAAAGGCGAGCCCCCGGCGCGGGGGCCGCTTCCTCCGGCCTGTCATCAGGCCGCGTCCGGGGCGGCTCCGAGGCGCTTCAGCCAGCGCCGCGCCTGGGTCCGCACCCGCTGGGGCGCGGTGCCGCCATAGCTGGTGCGACTGCGCACCGAGCGCACGACGGACAGGACGGAGAAGACGTCGCCGGTGATGCGCTTGTCCACGGCCTGCATCTCATCCAGCGTCACCTTGTGCAGCGCAATGCCGCGGTCCGAGGCCAGCGCCACGATCCGCCCGGTGATGTGGTGCGCCTCCCGGAAGGGGATGTTCAGCGCCCGCACCAGCCAGTCGGCCAGATCGGTGGCGGTGGAATAGCCCTGGCCGGCGGCGGCGGCCATGCGCTTCTCGTCCGGCACGAGGTCGCGGACCATGCCGGCGGTGGCGGCGATGACGAGGGAGAGGGCCGAGAAGGCGTCGAACGCGCCTTCCTTGTCCTCCTGCATGTCCTTGGCATAGGCCAAAGGCAGGCCCTTCATCACCACCAGGATGCCGGTGAGCGCGCCGATGATACGCCCGGCCTTGGCGCGCACCAGCTCGGCGGCGTCGGGGTTGCGCTTCTGCGGCATGATGGACGAGCCGGTGGTGAAGGCATCCGACAGCTTCACCAGCGCGAAGGACGGCGAGGTCCAGATCACCACCTCCTCGGCGAAGCGCGAGAGGTGGATGGCGCAGATGGACGCCGCCGAGAGCGTCTCCATCACGAAATCGCGGTCGGAGACGGCATCGAGCGAATTGGCGGTGGGCCGGTCGAAGCCGAGCGCGGCGGCGGTCGCCTCGCGATCGATGGGGAAGGAGGTGCCGGCCAGCGCCGCCGAGCCCAGCGGGCATTCGTTGAGGCGCTTGCGCGCATCGGCGAGCCGGCCGCGGTCGCGCGCGACCATTTCCACATAGGCCATCAGATGGTGGCCAAAGGTCACCGGCTGGGCGGTCTGCAGATGGGTGAAGCCGGGCATGACGGTCGCGGCGTGTTCCAGCGCCTTCTCCGCCAGCGCCCGCTGGAGATCGGCGAGCTGGGCGTCGAGCGCGTCCACCGTGTCGCGCACGTAGAGGCGGAAGTCGGTGGCCACCTGGTCGTTGCGCGAACGGGCGGTGTGCAGGCGCCCGGCCGGGGCGCCGATGAGCTCGGCGAGGCGCGATTCCACGTTCATGTGGATGTCCTCCAGCTCGCGCCGGAAGGAGAACTTGCCCGCCTCGATCTCTGACAGGATCGTGTCTAGACCCTTGGTGATCTTCTGGGCATCTTTCGCCGCCACGATGCCCTGGGCGGCCAGCATGGCCGCATGCGCCTTGGAACCGGCGATATCCTGCGCATAAAGACGCTGGTCGAAGCCGATGGAGGCGTTGATCTCCTCCATGATGGCGTCGGGGGCAGTGCTGAAGCGCCCGCCCCACATCTTGTTGCTCATGACGGACCCTCCGGTGATGACGAATGCCGACGACAGCCGCGCGACAGACCCTCAGAACACGGCGACCGGCCCCGCGCCGGGCGCGCCGGTGGCGAGGCGCTCTTCCGCGGTGAGGACGATCGGCGTGGTCGCGCTGGCGACGCTCGCAGGCGCCGTGGCCGGCGCGCTCGCCCTATACGGGATGAACCGCCTTCCCGGCAATGCACCGCAGGAGCAGAGCGTCGCGAGCGTGCCGGCGACTGCCCCGTCGGCCAGCGCCTCAGACCCCGCCTGCGCCGGAACCGTGGAGCGGGTCCGGGCCTTCGCGCCGCTTGCGAAAGGCGAGCTGGCCGCGCTGGCGCTCGCCACCGAGCCGCGCCGCCTGCCGCCTCTCACCTTTGCCGATGCTTCCGGCAAGCCGGTGACGCTGGCCGATTTCAAGGGCCGGGTGGTGCTGCTCAATCTCTGGGCCACCTGGTGCGTGCCCTGCCGCAAGGAGATGCCGGCCCTCGACCATCTGGAGAAGAGGCTTGGCGGGCCTGACTTCGCCGTGGTGGCGGTCAATCTGGATACGCGCGACCCTGACAAGCCGAAGGCCTTCCTCTCCGAGATCGGCGTCAACAGCCTCGCTTTCTATGCCGATCCCGCCACCAAGACCTTCCAGGCCCTGCGTGGGGTGGGACGGGGCTTTGGCCTGCCCACCACCCTCCTGATCGATCGCAATGGCTGTGAGATGGCCTATCTCGCCGGCCCGGCGGAATGGGGCGGAGCCGATGCTGAGGCGCTGGTGAAAGCCGCCATCGGGTCCGGCCGCGCCGATGCCGGTGGCGCCCGATAAGCTGGAGCGAGGCGGATTGAGATACCTATTTGGCGGCGCCCGAGCATTCTCAATCTGCTAAAATATCGACCCGCTTAAATCTCTTGCAACCTTCGGGCGGCACAGTGGCGCTGCAACCTGAGGGATGGGGAATCTCCGTGCGGGCGGCCTTCGGGTGCCGTGGTGCCGTTTACCTTCCTTTCACTCTTGTTTCATTTGCGCGCCCGGAGCTGGTATATCTTGCTCTTGACAGCGTGTGCCCACGCGCGAAGTCAAGGTCGAATCACTGGTACAACCTTTGAAAATATTATCGATTTTCGGCACACGGCCCGAAGCGATCAAGATGGCGCCCCTGGTTCAGGCTTTGAGCCGGGAACCGGCCGTGCAGTCGCTCGTCTGTGTGACCGGACAGCACCGGGAGATGCTGGACCAGGTTTTGCGCCTTTTCGACCTGTCGCCCGACTTCGATCTTGGCCTTATGTCTCACAATCAGGGGTTGAATGATCTGGCCGGCGGCGCGCTGACCGCCATCGACCGCGTGCTCGATGAGGTGAAGCCCGACCGCGTACTCGTCCACGGGGACACGACGACCGCCATGGCCGCGGCACTCGCCGCCTTCCACCGGCGCATTCCTGTGGGGCATGTGGAGGCGGGCCTGCGCACCTATCACCTCGGCCAGCCGTTCCCCGAGGAGATGAACCGCCGCATCGTCGATCTGTGCAGCGACCTCCTGTTCGCGCCCACCCCCAGCTCACGCGACAATCTCCTGTCGGAGCAGCTGGAGGGGCAGGTGTTCGTCACCGGAAACACGGTGATCGACGCCCTGCAGGCGATTCAGCATCGCCTCGACGCCGATCCCGGCCTGCGTGCCGCCCTCGATGCCGATCTGCCGCAGCTCGATCCGCGCCGTCCCATCCTGCTGGTGACGGGGCACCGGCGGGAGAATTTCGGCGAGGGCTTCCGCACCATCTGCGAGGCGCTGGACGAGATCGCCGACCGCGGCGACGTGGAAGTCGTCTATCCCGTCCACCTCAATCCAAACGTCAAGGGTCCGGTGACGGAAGCGCTCGCCGGCCGGCCCAACGTGCATCTCGTCCCGCCGCTCGACTATTTGCCGTTCCAACGGCTGATGCAGCGCAGCCACCTCGTGCTGACCGATTCCGGTGGCGTGCAGGAGGAGGCGCCCGCGCTGGGCAAGCCCGTGCTCGTCATGCGCGAGGTGACGGAACGCCCGGAGGCGGTCCATGCCGGCACGGTCCAGCTCGTCGGCACGGGACGCGCCGACATTGTCAACGCGGTGAACCGCCTTCTCGACGACCCGGCGGCCTATGCGGCCTATGCCGGGCGCATCAATCCCTACGGCGACGGGCATGCCTGCCGCCGGATCGTGGACTGCATCTGCGGGCGGCCGGTGCAGGAATTTTCCCCTCTGCCCTTCCCGCCTGCCGCGTCCGCCCCTCGGCGCCCCGCCGGCCTCGACGCCCTGCTCGTGAGAGACTGACATGCGACACGTTCCCTCCCTCATCGCCCTTGGCGGGGCCGCCCGGGGCCGCGCCGCGCGGCGGATTCCGACATTCGCCGCCGCGCTCATCTTGCCGGTGACCCTGCTTGCGGCCTGGCCGGCCGCGGCCCAGTCGCGCACGCCGGCCCCCGTCGTCGCGCAGGTGCCCGCCGCGCAAATGCCGATCGTGCCGCAGCCGGCCCCGGCCTATGTGCCGCCGGTGGATCCGATCCTCTCGGCGATCCAGGAGCGGGCGGCGGACAGCCGCGTCACACGGTCCGTCACACTCGGAGACCTCGGCATCGAGGGGCCCGTCGTGCTGCAGGGCATGGACGCCCGCCGCGACATCTATCTGCCCGTGCCCGCCGGCGTTGCGCTCGAAAATGCCTCCATCGCGGTCGATGGCGATTATCTGCGCGGCGACGGCGGCCGCACCACCATGGTGCTCTCCGTGGACGGCACCCCGGTCTACTCGCGGCGCCTGGAAGGCGACAACGGCAGCGCCAACGCCACGGTGGCGGTGGACAGCCGGCCGCGCGACACCGGCTTCGTGCGGTTCGGCACCGCCTGGTCGTCAGTGATCGGCGAGGCGCTCTGCGCCGACGAGCGCGGCATCGGCAACGTGCTCAAGCTGCGTCCCTCCACCCGCTTCACCTACAGCTATGACGCCGGTCAGGTGCGCACTCTCGCCACCGCCTGGAGCGGCATGCCAGGCTCGGGCGCGCTGCTGGTGGCCGGCGGCACCCTGTCCAAGGATACCTACGATACCGCCTGGCGCCTCGGCCTCGCGCTCGAAACTGCCGGCAAGCGCCTGGTGGTGAAGACGCTGCCCTCCATCGGCGACGAGGTGGACCTTTCCAATCTCGACGTGCCCGCCTCGCTGCGCGCCGTCGCCCCCTTCTCCAGCTTCGTGGGCGTCAGGAGCTACCGCATCCGCGACGCGTCCGAACTCGGCGCTCTGCTGGTTCTGCCCGGCTCGCCGCTCGGCGCGGACGTGGCGGTGGCGGACGTGGCTCTTCTCTCGGGCATCCGTGGCGCCCTCGACGCCCTCGGCGCGCGCCTGGGGACGGCCTCCGCCGCCTTCACCGAATGGCGCGGCAAGTCGGCGAGCCTCGGCTCCGCGACCATCGCTCCCGATGAGGTGAGCCTGCAGTTCCTCGCCGGACGCCCGATCATCGCGGTCGGCGGCGCCGCGGGCGGCAAGGCCACCCAGCTGTTCGACGGCTTCTGGCGGACCTCGCTGACCTCCGGCTCGGTCATGATCCGGGCCGTGGACGCGGGCGCCGACCGGCCTTCCTCCGTGCTGCTCAACACCCTCGGCCCGACCGAAGGCAATCTCGACGTTCTCGCCCGCGGCGACTGGGTGGTGACGTTCGATCTCGCCGCGGCCACCGGAGGCCGCAGCCTGCCGAGCCGCCTCAACCTCGACGTCGCGGCCGCGCCCGGTGCCTCCACCTCGGAGCCGGTGGCGGCGGTCTTCCTCAACGACGTGCTCCTGGCGGCCAAGCGGCTCGACGCCAACGGCCACCCCGAGCACATCTCCGCCGCCGTCCCGCCCTACGCGCTGGCCGCCCGCAACGTGCTGCGCGTGACCTTCCAGCGCCAGCCGGTGAGCGACCGCTGCCGTGAGACGCCGCAGGC
>JAEZMT010000214.1 GCA_023442085.1 Pseudomonadota bacterium
TCACCGGCCTTGCCCGCATGGTGCGCGCCTATGTGACCCCGGCGCTGGAGAATGTGGCCCTGTGGCACGAGCGGGACATCTCCCACTCTTCCGTCGAGCGCATGATCGGCCCCGACGCCACGGTGACTTTGGACTTCGCCCTCTCCCGCCTCACCGGCGTGATGGACAAGCTCGTCGTCCACACGGAGAACATGCAGAAGAACATGGACAAGCTGGGGGGCCTCATCCACTCCCAGCGCGTCCTCCTCGCCCTCACCCAGAAGGGCGCCAGCCGCGAGGACAGCTATCGCCTCGTGCAGCGCAACGCCATGCGCGTCTGGCGCGGCGAGGGCGACTTCCGCACCTTCCTTCTGGAAGACGCGGACGTGCGCAAGTATCTGTCCGAGGACGACATCAACGAGAAGTTCGACCTCGGCTACCACTTCAAGAACGTGGACAACATCTTCAAGCGGGTGTTCGGCCGGGCTTGAGGGGGCGCTGAAAAGAGGGCGTGCAGGACACGCCCTCGTGCCCCGGACAAGCGACGGCAATCGCCGGAGCGCTGATCCGGGGCCCAGCGCAAGAGTGCCGCGCAGCGGTCTAAATCCGAGGGTGGTCGGGTTCGGAAGCGCCTTCGGCGAACCCTTCCGCTGGGCCCCGGCTCGCATTCCGCTATCGCTGCATGCGTCCGGGGCACAAGGCTGGCGCCCGGGACCTGCGGCGGCAAAGACGGAGCGGCACCCCTACCAGTCCGCGCCACCCGCCCCCAGCCGTTGCACCGGCAGCCCTTCGCCTTCCAGCGCGGTCTGAATCAGCTCGGCGTGGGCCTGATCTCGCGTCTCCACCGTGAGGTCGAGGCGGGTGCCCTTGGCGGGGACGTCGAGGAAGGTGCGGCGGTGGTGCACCTCAAGGATGTTGGCGCCGAGCTTGCCCAGCAGGGTCGCGATGCGGCCCAGCATGCCCGGCCGGTCGAGGATGGTGAGGCGGAAGGAGACGATCCGCTCTTCCCGCTCCAGCTCGCGCAGCAGGATGCCGGCGATCATGCGCGGGTCGATGTTGCCGCCGGAGACGACGAGGCCCACCGTCTTGCCCCGGAAGCGCTCCGGCTCGGCGATAAGGGCGGCGAGGCCCGCGGCGCCGGCGCCTTCGGCCAAAGTCTTCTGGTGCATGAGGAAGGCGTTCACCGCCCGCTCCAGCGCCGTCTCATCCACCAGCACCACATGGGGCACGAGGCGCCGCACGATCTGCGCAGTGATCTCCCCCACATTGCGCACCGCGATGCCCTCGGCCAACGTCGGGCCGCCGCAGGGGCGGGCCTCGCCGGTCATGGCGGTCCACATGGCGGGGTAGAGATGGGTCTCGACGCCCACCACCTGCGTGGCCGGGGAGCGGCCGGCGAAGGCCACCGCCATGCCGGCGATGAGCCCACCGCCGCCGATGGGCACCAGCACGGCGTCGAAGGCCGGCCCGTCCTCGATCATCTCCAGAGCCACGGAGCCCTGGCCGGCGATCACGTCCACATCGTCATAGGGGTGGACGAAGACGCGGCCCTGCGCCTTGGAGATGCGCTCGGCCTCCTCATAGGCATCGGCCACCGTCTCGCCGAACAACACCACCTCGGCGCCGAACGACTCGGTGGCGGCCACCTTCACCTGCGGCGTCGTCTCCGGCATCACGATGAGGGTGGAGATGCCGAGCCGCGTGCCGTGATAGGCCACCGCCTGCGCATGGTTGCCGGCGGACATGGCGACGGCGCCGCGCCGGGCTTCGTCCGGCGTGAGGCGCGAGAGCTTCACCAGCGCGCCGCGCTCCTTGAAGGAGGCGGTAGCCTGAAGGTTTTCGTACTTCACATAGACATCGGCGCCGGTGAACGCGGAGAGGCGCGGGGCGCGCAGGGTCGGCGTGCGCAGCACGGAGGCGCGCACGAGCGGCCACGCCGCCTCCACGTCCGCGAGGGTGACGGGCAGGTCTCTCTCGGTGTCGTGGTCCAGCGCCGTCGCGGGCACGGTCATCAGTCTTCTCCCGCGCCAGGCCTCAGCCCCGTTCGGCCAGAGCCTGCGCCACGCGCGGCGCGAAATAGGTGAGGATGCCGTCGGCGCCGGCGCGCTTGAAGGCGAGCAGGCTCTCCGGGACGATGCGGTCGCCGTCGACCCAGCCGTTGCGGATGGCGCCCTCGATCATCGCGTATTCGCCGGACACCTGATAGGCGAAGGTGGGCAGGCCAAACGCCTCCTTCAGCCGCCACACGATGTCGAGATAGGGCAGGCCGGGCTTCACCATCAGCATGTCCGCGCCTTCCTCCACGTCGAGGGCGGCCTCGCGGATCGCTTCGAGCCCATTGCCGGGGTCCATCTGGTAGGTGCGCTTGTCGCCCGAGAGGGTCTTGGCGGTGCCGATGGCGTCGCGGAACGGGCCGTAGAAGGCGGACGCATACTTGGCGGCATAGGACATGATCTGCACGTCCTCGAAGCCGTTGGCGTCGAGCCCGGCGCGGATGGCGCCGACGCGGCCGTCCATCATGTCGGACGGGGCGATGACATCGGCCCCGGCCTCGGCCTGCACCAGCGCCTGACGCACGAGGAGTTCCACCGTCTCGTCATTGAGGATGCGGCCATCCTCCAGCAGGCCGTCATGGCCATGGCTGGTGAAGGGGTCGAGCGCCACGTCGGTGATGAGGCCGATGTGCGGAATCTCGGCCTTGATGGCACGCAGCGTCTGGCAGACGAGGTTGTTGTCGTTCAGCGCCTCGCTGCCGGTGGGGTCGCGGCGGGCGGGGTCGATATAGGGGAAGATGGCGAGGGCCGGGATCTTCAGCTTCGCCGCGCTCTCCGCCGCGCGCACCGCCTCGTCCACCGTCAGGCGCTCGACGCCGGGCATGGAGGGGATGGGGGTGCGGGTGGCGGCGCCGTTCATCACGAAGATCGGCCAGATCAGGTCGTCCACCGTCAGCGTCGCCTCGCGCACCAGCCGGCGCGACCAGTCCGTCTTCCGGTTCCGCCGGGGGCGGTGGACGAGACCCAGCCGGCTGGCGGCGGCCTCGGCTTCGGAAACGGCATGCAGGCGGGGCTTGGAGAGGGGCATGATGCGCTCGTTCTTGGTTCGCCCGCGACGGGGCGCTGACGGTTCTTATAGACCCCCGGTCCGCCGCCCGCGAGTGGCGCGCGGCACAGGGTCACGGCAAGTTCAGCGTGTGCGCTCGCGCACGGCTAAGGTGCGCTGGCCCGCGTTGACGCTCCTTCCGGCCGCGTCTAACCCTGCCGGCAACGACCGTCGCTCAGCGGCGGGGGCGGCAACGGGAGGGGAGAATGACCACGGAGCCTGAAGTCCTGCTGGAGGTGAAGGGCGAAGCCGGTGTCATCACCCTCAACCGGCCGAAGGCGCTCAATGCGCTCAACCTCTCCATGGTGCGCGAGATCCTGCCGCGCCTCAGGGCCTGGGCGCAGGACCCGGCCGTCACCCGCGTGGTCATCAAGGCGGCGGGCGAGAAGGCTTTCTGCGCCGGCGGCGACGTGCGCACGCTCTACGACCTCGGTCGCGCCGGCAACACCGCCGAATCGCTGCAGTTCTGGCGCGAGGAATATGTCCTCAACGACTATATCGGCAGCTTCCCCAAGCCCTATGTGGCGCTCATCGACGGCATCTGCATGGGCGGCGGCTTCGGCCTCTCGGCCCATGGCGCGCACCGGGTGGCGGGCGACAAATATCTGTTCGCCATGCCGGAAGTGAACATCGGCCTGTTCCCGGACGTGGGCGGCACCCATGTGCTGCCGCGCCTGCCCGGCGCCTTCGGCGTGTTCCTGGCGCTGACCGGCACCCGCATCCGCGCCGCCGAGGCCTTCGCCTGCGGCCTCGCCACCGACGTGGTGCCGAGCGCAGCCTTCCCGGCGCTGGAAGAGGCGCTCTGCGCCGGCGGCGACGTGGAGCGCATCATTTCCGACCATCGCATCGAGCCTGGCCCCGGCGCCTTCGCCGACCGCGCGGACTTCATCGCCGACGCCTTCGGCCGGGGCCACCTCGCCGGCATCCTCGGCGCGCTGCAGGCAGCGGCGGAGGGCGGTGGACCCCATGCGGAGTTCGCCGCTTCGCTCCTTACGGATATCGCCGGCAAGTCGCCCACCAGCCTCGCCATCGCCATGGAGCAGATGCGGCGCGGGCCCGACCTCGACCTCGGGGACTGCCTGAAGCTGGAATTCCGGGTGGTGACCCGCGTCGCGGCGGGGCATGATTTCTACGAGGGCGTGCGCGCGGTGCTGGTCGATCGCGACAACGCGCCCCAGTGGCAGCCGCCGACCCTCGCGGAGGTGGACCCGGCCGTCATCGCGGCGCATTTCGATCCCATACCCGACGAACTGGAACTTCTGGCCCCCGGCACATGAGTCATTACGATCCCATCGACGCCAGCGCCCGCGCCCAATGGGAGAATCTCTCGCCCTGGCGGCGGCGGCTGTTCCTGTTCCTGCGCGGCGTCGCGGCCTTCCTGCTGCTCGAAGGCATCATCCACTGGGCGGTGATCCTCGGCATCGGCGACGGTCCGGCGAGCCGGTTCGAAGCCATGCCCATGGCCGCGCAGGCGGCGGTGATCTGGGCCGCCATCATCGATCCCATCGCCGGCGTCGGCCTGTGGCTGCGAGCCGGCTGGGCGATCGTGCTGTGGCTCCTGGCGACGCTGACGCAGGTGGTGCTCGGCGTTTGGGCGCCGGCCGGAATGACGCGGCTGATGCTCTTCACCCTCGTCGAGCTGGCGCTGGTGGTGGCCTATGCCGTCCTCTCCATCCGCGCCGCGCGGGAGAGCGACCAGGATTGATGGCGGACGGCTTGAGCGCCGCCTGACGCAATTCCTTCATGCATCCGGTATTTCTTGCGCCGGCAATGCTGACGGAGGCGGGAATGGACGCGACGCTCTGGGACGAGATGGACGGCTTCATCGGCGAGAAGCTCTTGCCGGCGGACCCGGTGCTCGACGCCGTGCAGGC
>JAEZMT010000255.1 GCA_023442085.1 Pseudomonadota bacterium
CCGGGGAATTCCGGAAAACTCAGTCGAAAGCCGCCCGCTTCTTCCCGGATAATTCCGATCACATGGTTCATGGCGCGTCCTCCTCGGGAGGTAAGCGCGGCGGGGGCGTCCGCGTTCCGTCTCGCAGCCCGCGGAGCCGATCGCGAGACGTGAGCCTTCACCTCTTCCTGTCGCGCCGGTCGGTGGTGGCATCGAGCAGGATGCCGCGCGAGACGGCGGCACGGCCGAACTTGGCGCGCAGTGCGTCCATGGCGGTCTCGGTGGCCTTGAGGCGCTGGCTGGTGGTGTCCACGAGATCGGCGGGGTCAGCATCTTCGATGGGGCCGAGGTCGGACACGCCGACGCCGATGAGCCGGAAGAGCGTGCCATCCGCCTCCTTCACCAGCAGCTCATGGGCCGCCGCGTTGATGCGGGCGGCAAGGCAAGTCGAGGCCTCCAGCGTGCGCGAGCGGGTGCGCAGGCGAAAATCCGCGCTCTTCAGCTTCAGCGTGACCGACCGCCCGGCGATGCCGGCGCGCTTCAGCCGGTCGCTCACTTCCTCGGAGAGCGCATAGAGCGTCTGCTCCAGCGGGCGCAGGGCGCCGATGTCGCGGTCGAAGGTGGTCTCAGCGGACACGCTCTTCGCCTCCCGCTCAGGCTCCACCTTCCGATTGTCGAGACCGAAGGCGAGGCGGGACAGCCGGAGCCCCTCGGCGCCGTAGCGCCGGGCAAGTTCGGTAGGGTCGGCGCGCTGCAGGTCGCCGATGGTGGCAAAGCCATCCCGCGTCAGCTTGCCGCCGAACGCCGCCCCCACCCCCCAGATGAAGGTGACGGGACGCGGCGCCAGAAATTCGGCCGCCTCGCTCTGGCCGATCACCGAGAAGCCCCGCGGCTTGTCGAGGTCCGAGGCGATCTTGGCGAGGAACTTGTTGGCCGCGAGCCCCACCGAAACGGTAATCCCCACCTCGCGCTCCACGTCGCGGGCGAAACGCGCCAGGGTCCGCGCGGGGCTGGCCTGATGCAGGGCCTCCGTGCCCGAGAGGTCGAGGAAGGCCTCATCGATGGAAAGCGGCTCCACCAGCGGGGTCAGCGCCTTCATGCGGGCGCGGACCTCCCGGCCGACCTTCGCGTATTTCTCCATGTTCGGCTTCAGCACCACTGCATCCGGGCACAGGGCCAGCGCCTTGAACATGGGCATGGCCGAGCGCACCCCGTGGATGCGGGCGATGTAGCAGGCGGTGGAAACCACCCCGCGCTTGCCGCCGCCGATGATGAGCGGGACATGCGCGAGGTCCGGATTGTCCCTTTTTTCCACCGCCGCATAGAAGGCGTCGCAATCCACATGGGCGACGCTGAGGCTGTGCAGTTCGGCATGGCGCACAACGCGCGGGCTGCCGCACGCGACGCACCGCAGGCCGCGCGACCCGGTGGCGGCGGGCACGTCGGAAAGGCAGTCGCGGCAGAGGCCGGGCGCGGTCATGGCTGCGGGTGACGGTTTCGCCGGCTACATGGGACGGCGGACGACCGCGTCCGGATCGATGGGCGGCGACAGGATCTCATGGGCCGCCGCCACATGGCGCGGGTCGAGCCCCTTGTCGGCGGCGAAGGCGAGGAGAAGGGGCTCGTCCGCCAGCACGAAGCCGAGCACGCCCGCGCCGAAATCGCGCCGGCTCGCAGCCTCGCGCAGGCTGGCGGGGGTCAGGCCGGTCTCGGCAAGGAATCGGACGAGGCGCTCGCCATCGGCCGCGATGAAGGAAAGGGCGGATACCGCCACCTCCTGCGCCGCATCACGCTGGGCCTTGAGGCCCCTTGGTTTGTCCTGAATGGGCATTTGCGCTTCCGCAAGGATTGGGGTCTAGCTGTCGGCGGCATTCCAGCACGTTCGCCGCGTGCTGCGAAGGGTGGCAGGATGCGGCGAAGTCGGGCCGGTTCGGGGGACGCGATGACCAAGACGGTGATGATCGTGGAGGACAACGAGCTGAACATGAAGCTCTTCCACGATCTCCTCGAAGCCCACGGCTATCGCACGGTGGAGACGCGCTCCGGCGTGGAAGCGGTGGAACTGGCCCGCGCCAACCGGCCGGACCTCATCATCATGGATATCCAGTTGCCGGAGATTTCCGGCCTCGATGTCACCCGTAAGCTGAAGGCGGACCCTGAGCTGCGCGCCATTCCCGTCGTGGCCGTCACCGCATTCGCCATGAAGGGCGATGAGGAGCGCATCCGCGCCGGCGGGTGCGAGGCCTATCTGTCCAAGCCCATCTCCGTGGCACGCTTCCTCGAAACGGTGCGCCAGTACACGGGCGGATGAGGTGGGGACGGCCGAATCACCGCCTTTTCCTTTCCCGGGGTTGTGCTAGTCTCCAGTGCTTCCAGATGCGAGGCGGAAGGTGCGTGCCCGGCGGTGCCGGCTCCAATGCCCTTTCGCTGCCAGACAACCCTACGGAGTGCTCAGGTCCGCCGCATCTCCTGGGTCCGTGGGGTTTGGCCGGTGGGTGAGCGTCGCGGGAGGCCTCCCCGCCCGCTCCCCGCCGGCCAGCCTACCCTCCCATTTCTGTCGCCCTGCCGGCTCCTCTTGCGTGGCCCGCGCTTCGTCACCACGTTTCGTGCTGAAGGAGTTGCACGACCATGAGCTACACCGGCGACACGTCCCGCGAGCCTGCCGACACCGATATCGCCTATCGGCAGCATGCGTTTGATCCGGTGACGCAACCCGAGCTGTTCGAGGGCGTCCTCTCCCGCCGCATCATCGCCTTCCTGGTGGATGCGCTGATGGTGATCGGGCCGGTGGTGCTGTTCGGCATCTTCGTGTTCGTGTTCGGCATCGTCACGCTGGGCCTCGGCTGGCTGCTGTTCTGGCTGATCGGGCCGGTCTTCATCCTGTGGGCGATCGCCTATTACGGGCTCACCCTCGGCGCGCCAGCCTCGGCCACCCTCGGCATGCGACTCATGGAGATCGAGGTGCGCACCTGGTACGGCGCGCCCTGCTACGGCCTGCTCGGCGCGGTGCGGGCGGTGTGCTTCTGGGTGTCGGTCTCGGTGCTCACCCCGTTCGTGCTGCTGGTGGGGCTGTTCAACGACCGGCGCCGGCTGCTGCACGATTACCTGTGCGGGACGGTGGTCATCAACAGCCTCGAACGGGCCGACGCACTGCGCCGCGGTCGCTGAAATTTCACGCGCCCGACGACTGCGCCTTTGACGGGCCTCGATGCAGGCGCGATGATCCCGCTTCAAAGGCCAGATCCCCGTGAGTGAGCACCCCCGCGACACACCCCAATTCTATCTGACGGCCCCCTCCCCCTGCCCCTATCTCCCGGGCAGGGAGGAGCGGAAGGTGTTCACCCACCTGGTCGGCGACCGCGCGGCCGCGCTCAACGACGTGCTGACGCAGGGCGGTTTCCGTCGCAGCCAGTCCATCGCCTACCGCCCCGCCTGCGAGGGCTGCAAGGCGTGCGTTTCGGTGCGCATCTGCGTCGCCGATTTCAAGGAGAGCCGCAGCCTGCGGCGGGTTCAGGCGGCAAATGCCGACATTGTGGGGCAGGTGAAGCCCCCCACCCCCACCTCCGAGCAATACAGCCTCTTCCGTACCTACGTGACCTCCCGCCACGGCACCGGCGGCATGGCCGACATGAGCGTGCTCGATTACGCGATGATGGTGGAGGACACCCACGTCCACACCCGGCTGGTGGAATACCGCAAGCGCGGGCCGGACAGCCGCATCCTTGAGCGCGGCACGGGAGACCTGATGGCGGTGGCCCTCACCGACATCCTCTCCGACGGCCTCTCCATGGTCTATTCCTTCTACAACCCGCTGGCGCAGGACCGCTCGCTGGGCACCTACCTGATCCTCGACCATGTGATGCGAGCGCGGCAGATGGGGCTGCCTTACGTCTATCTCGGCTACTGGGTGCAGGGATCGCGCAAGATGGACTACAAGCGCCGCTTCCTGCCGCAGGAGCGCCTCTCGCCGCAGGGGTGGGAGCGCGTCGAGGAATAGGAAGAGCGCACCGCGGGAGAGCGCACCGCGCAGGGGGGCCGGATGCATCTGACCAACGCGGTCAATATCTTCATCACCGTCTTCGCGGCGCTCTTTCCCATCGTCAATCCGCTCGGGACGGCGCCCATCTTCCTCACCTTCGTGCGCCGCTGCTCGCCGCAGGTGCGCGAGCGCGTGGCGCGCAGCGTGGCGATCTACGGCTTTCTGCTGCTGCTCGGGTCGTTGGCCATCGGCGCGCAGATCCTGCTGTTCTTCGGCATCTCGCTGCCCGTGCTGCGCATCGCCGGCGGGCTGGTGGTGGCGGTGGTGGGCTGGAACATCCTGCACGAGGATGAGAGCGCAACCACCATCGCCAAGGGCGAGGAGCTGGACGAGGCGCGAGCGCAGGACGAGGCCTTCTATCCCCTCACCTTGCCGTTGACCGTGGGACCCGGCTCCATCGCCGCGACCGTCGCGCTCGCCGCCGGCCACACGCCGACCTGGAAGACCGACCCGCTCTTCCAGCTCTCCACCGTCCTCGGCGCGGTGGCCGGGCTGCTGGCGGTGGCGCTGACGGTGTATTTCTCCTTCCGCGAGGCCCCGACCCTCGAGCGCGTGCTGGGCAAGACCGGCACGAATGTGCTGGTGCGCCTGTTCGCCTTCATCCTGTTCGCCATTGGCGTGCAGATCATCTGGATGGGCGTCCATGCGCTCATCATGGAGCTGCCGCGCTGAGGGCGGACGCCGCACCCGCCGTTATCCTGCTAAGACGGTGCATCTCTCCTGCCGCTCCGGAGTCGCGCCATGTCCCATCTCCATCCGCCCATCCGCCGCGTCGCCGTGATCGGAGCCGGGACCATCGGGGCGAGCTGGGCCGCGCTCTTCCTGTCGCGCGGATTGGAGGTGATGGTGAGCGATCCCGCCCCCGGCGCGCGGGAGGCGACGCAGGCGCTCATTTCCGGCGCCTGGCCGGTGCTCTCGCAGCTCGGCGGCGAAAGCTGGATCGACCCCACCTCGTGGCGCTTCGAGCCGGACCCGGTGGCGGCGGTCGAGGGCGCCGATTTCGTGCAGGAGAACGCACCCGAGCGCTATGAGATGAAGCAGAAGCTGTTTCCCGCCCTCGACGCGGTGCTGCCGCCGGAGGTGGTCATCGCCTCTTCCTCCTCCGGCCTGTTGGCGAGCCGCATCTCCGAAGGCTGCCGCCACCGCGAGCGCTGCCTCATCGGCCATCCCTTCAATCCGCCCCACCTCATCCCGCTCGTGGAAGTGGTGGGCGGCGCGTATGCGAGCCGCGAGGCCATCGCGCGGGCCATGGCCTTCTACCGCTGGCTCGGCAAGCACCCCATCGAGATTCGCAAGGAGGTGCCTGGCCATGTCGCGAACCGCCTGCAGGCGGCCCTGTGGCGGGAGGCGATCCATCTGGTGGCGGAGGGCGTCGCCTCGGTGGAGGACGTGGACGCCGCCGTCACGGAAGGGCCGGGCCTGCGCTGGGCGCTCATGGGCCAGCACATGACCTTCCATCTCGGTGGCGGCGCTGGCGGGCTCGGCCAGTTCATGCACCACCTGCTGCCGGCGGTGGAGACGTGGTGGGACGACCTCGGCGCCCCGGCCATGACGGAAGAGCTTCAAGCGGCTCTGGTGGCCGGCGTGGAGGCCGAGGCCGCCGGCCGCTCCATGACGGAGCTGGCGCAGCGGCGTGACGCGCTGCTCACCCAGATCGTTGCCCTCAAGCACGCCGCCGACGTCCGCGACGAGCAGGCCGCGATCAGCGCGCGGCTGGATCAGGCGCTGGAGGAGAGCTTCCCAGACAGCGACCCGATCGCCGTGCGCGGCGACGACTGACGAGAGCCGAAAAGAAAAGGCCGCCGCGAGCCCAAGCCCGCGGCGGCCTTTTCTGTTTCCATCCTCATCCGCCCGCGTCCACGCGGCGCAGGGGGGATCAGGCCAGCGACTTGATCGCGGCCTTGCCGGCGTAGCGGGCGGAGTCGCCCAGCTCCTGCTCGATGCGCAGCAGCTGGTTGTACTTCGCGGTGCGGTCCGAGCGGGCCAGCGAGCCGGTCTTGATCTGCCCGCAGTTGGTGGCCACCGCGAGGTCGGCGATGGTGGAATCCTCGGTCTCGCCGGAGCGGTGGGACATCACGGCGCGATAGCCGGCCTTGTGGGCCATTTCCACCGCGTCCAGCGTCTCGGTGAGGGAGCCGATCTGGTTCACCTTCACGAGGATGGCGTTGCCGACGCCGTCCTTGATGCCGCGCGACAGACGCTCGACGTTGGTGACGAAGAGGTCGTCGCCCACCAGCTGGCACTTGGAACCGATGGTGTCGGTGAGCAGCTTCCAGCCGGCCCAGTCGTCCTCGGCCATGCCGTCCTCGATGGTCACGATAGGATAGCGGCCCACGAGGTCGGCCAGGTACTTCACCTGGGCCTCGATGTCGCGCACCTTGCCTTCGCCCTCATAATGATAGGCACCATCCTTGAAGAACTCCGTGGAGGCGCAGTCGAGGCCGATGAACACGTCGTCGCCCGGCTTGAAGCCGGCCTTCTCGATGGCGCCCATCACGAAGTTCAGCGCCGCCTCGGCGGAGGCAAGGTTGGGGGCGAAGCCGCCCTCGTCGCCCACATTGGTGTTGTGGCCGGCGCTCTTCAGGCCGCTCTTCAGCGTGTGGAAGATCTCGGC
>JAEZMT010000324.1 GCA_023442085.1 Pseudomonadota bacterium
AGCACGCGCACGCGATAGTCGGTGAGGTGGAGGCCGGAGATGAAGGGCTGATACTTGCCGAGATCCTTGCGCAGGGCCACGTCCAGCGCATTCACCGGGCCGTTGCCCTCGGCGGCGGAGATCAGGGTCTCGTCGTCCACCTTCACCTTCACGATGGCCTCGGCGACGGTGACAAGCTCGCCCTGCGCGTTGTAGCGGCGCTCCACATTCACCTTGAAGCGCTCCACCGCGAAATAGTCCGGCACCGAGCCGAGCATGCGGCGCGCCAGAAGCGCGAAGGAGGCGTCCGCCGCCTCGTAGGAATAGCCCAGCGCCTCGCGCTCCTTCACCTCGTCCAGCAGGCGGGCGATGCGCGGGTCCTTCCTGTCCACCGGCACGCCGAGGCGTTCCAGCTCGGACAGGACGTTGGAGCGCCCGGCCTGGTCGGAGACCATCACGCGTCGGCGGTTGCCCACCTTTTCCGGCGCCACATGCTCGTAGGTGGCGGGGTCCTTCAGGATGGCGGATGCATGGATGCCGGCCTTGGTAGCGAAGGCGCTCTCGCCCACGTAGGGCGCGTGGCGATCCGGGGCGCGGTTCAGCATCTCGTCCAGCGTGCGGGAGACGTGGACCAGCTCGCCCAGCGCCTCTTCTCCCACGCCGATGTCGAAGCGCTCGGCGAAATCCTTCTTCAGCAGCAGGGTCGGAATGAGCGAGCAGAGGTTGGCATTGCCGCAGCGCTCGCCGAGGCCGTTGAGCGTGCCCTGGATCTGCCGCGCGCCGGCCCGCACAGCGGCGAGCGAATTCGCCACCGCCTGCTCGGTGTCATTGTGGGCGTGGATGCCGACGTTGGTGCCGGGCACCACCTTCACCACCTCGGCGACGATGGCCTCCACCTCGTGGGGAAGCGTGCCGCCATTGGTGTCGCACAGCACCACCCAGCGCGCGCCGGCCTCATAGGCGGTGCGGGCGCAGGCGAGGGCGAAGTCGGGGTCTTCCTTGAAGCCGTCGAAGAAGTGCTCGCAATCCACCAGCGCCTCGCGCCCGGCGGCAATCGCCGCCTCGACGCTCTCGCGGATGGAGGCGAGGTTCTCCTCCTTGGTGGTCTCCAGCGCCACCCGCACCTGATAGGCGGAGGATTTGGCGACGAAGCAGATGGCATCCGCCTGGGCCGCCAGCAACGCCGCGACGCCGGGATCGTTGGAGGCCGAGCGGCCGGGCCGCTTGGTCATGCCGAAGGCGGTCACGCGCGCCTTGGCGTCGTGCTTCTGCGCGAACAGCTGCGTGTCCGTGGGATTGGCGCCGGGATAGCCGGCCTCCACATAGTCCACGCCCAGCCGGTCGAGCAGGGAGAGCACGCGCAGCTTGTCGGCCACGGTGAAATCGACGCCATTCGTCTGCGCCCCGTCGCGCAGGGTGGTGTCGAAGAGATAGAGGCGTTCACGCCCCTCGGCAGCCAGAGCCGTCATTGCCCGGACCCCTCCCCCAGCGTCTTCGTCATCGCCGTGTTGGCGAGCCAGGTGTCGGCCAGCGGCACCATGTTGCGGCGCTGGGGCTCGTAGCCGCGCTTCTGGAAGAAGCCAAGGGCGGTGTCGCTGGCGTCCACGGTGAGCTTGCGGGTGCCGCGCGCCTTGGCGAGCGTCTCGGCTGCGTCGCACAGGGCCTTGGCGACGCCCGTGCCGACCGCGTCGGGCGCGACATAAAGCATGTCGATGTGGGCATTGTCCTTCAGCGAGACGAAACCGGCCACTTGCTTGCCGCGCAGGGCGACGAGGGTGAGGTTTTCCGCGAGGCGCGCGGCGAAGGCCTCCGCGTCGTCGGCCTTGGCGGCCCAGGCGTCCTGCTGCTCGCTGTCGTAATCCTCGTCGGTCAGCTCGGCGATGGCGGCGCGGAACAGGTCGGCCAGCGCCGGCGCGTCGGCCGGGAGGTAGGGGCGCAAAGAGATCGCGCTCATCGCGACACCTCCCAGCTCGTGGTTCCGTCCTTGTTGTCCATCAGCACGATGCCCTTGGCGGCCAGTTCCTCGCGGATCTGGTCGGCGCGCTTGAAGTCCTTCGCCTTGCGGGCGGCGAGCCGCTTGGCGATGAGGCCGGAGATGACCCCTTCATCCAGCGCAATGGCCTCCTTCTGCCGCGCGCGCCACCCGGTTTCGGTATCGCCCAGCAGGCCGAGGAGATTGGCTGCGCCCTTGAAACGGCGGCGCAGGGCGGAGGAGGCCTCCTCGTGCTCCGCCACCTCGGCGAGGTGGTGCAGGTGGGCGATGACGGAGGGCGTGTTCAGGTCATCGGCGAGGCGGTCGGCGATCTCGGTCTCGAACGGGTTGCCTTCGCCCGTCTCGGCCTCCACGTCGCCGATGACGCGATACCATTTGTCCAGCGTCTTGGCGGCGAAGCCGAGGCCCTGGCGGGTCCAGTTGATGGGCTGGCGGTAGTGGGTGGAGAGCATGGCGAGGCGCAGCACCTCGCCCGGCCACTCGTCCAGAAGCTCGCGGATGGTGACGAAGTTGCCGAGGGACTTCGACATCTTCTCGCCTTCCAGCATCAGGAAGCCGTTGTGCATCCACATCTGCGCCATCACGCCGGAATGGAAGGCGCAGCGCGACTGCGCGATCTCGTTCTCGTGGTGCGGGAAGACGAGGTCGATGCCGCCGCCGTGGATGTCGAAGGTCTCGCCCAGATGCTTCCAGCTCATGGCCGAGCATTCGATGTGCCAGCCGGGGCGGCCGGGGGTGGCGATGCCGACGGGAGAGGGCCAGCCGGGCACGCCCTCGGCGCTCGGCTTCCACAGCACGAAGTCCATGGCGTCGCGCTTGTAGGGGGCGACGTCCACGCGCGCGCCGGCCATCATCTCGTCCAGCGAGCGGCGGGAGAGGCGGCCGTAGTCCGGCATGGACGGCACGTTGAACAGCACGTGCTCCTCCGCCACATAAGCGTGGCCGGAGGCGACGAGCCGCTCGATGAGGATGCGCATCTCCTCGATATGCTCGGTGGCGCGCGGCTCCACGGTGGGCGGCAGGCAGGCGAGCGCCGCCGTATCCTCGCGGAACCAGCGGTAGGTCTCTTCCGTCAGGTCGCGGATGGAGATGGAGCGCTCGGCGGCGCGGGCGTTGATCTTGTCGTCCACGTCCGTGATGTTGCGGACGTACTTGACGTGGCTCTCGCCATAGAGGCGCCGCAGCAGGCGGAACAGCACGTCGAAGACGATGACCGGGCGCGCATTGCCGATATGGGCATGGTCGTAGACCGTGGGCCCGCACACATACATGCGCACGTTCAAGGGATCGAGCGGACGCAGCAGGTCCTTCGAGCGGGTCAGCGTGTTGTAGAGCCTGAGCTCCATGGATCGTTCCCCCGAATGGCGCACAAGCGCCAAGCCGGTCCACCGGCCGGGGCGTCCAGATCCTTGTCTAAGAAGATGAGCAAAGGACGGCCGCGGCCAGCTTTTCGGCTAACCGCAAATAATCGCCGCAATGGCGCAGATGGTGACGAGACCGCCGTTCATGGCGCGGGACAATGGTTCGGCCGCGCCCGCGCGTCAAGATGTTTCACGCCGCCGCCACGGCCCGCCGAGGCGACTGAAGCGGGGCCTCACCTCAGCGGATCGTTATCGCCCCTCGCTTGACCTCGCCCGCCGCGAGAGACTATCCGGGCTTTGGAGCACAGGGCGGGGGTTCGGCGTGCATCCAGCCATCCCGCCTGTCGTCCGGCGCTCTCAAGCGCGGGCGCGCGCTTTCAATGAGGTTCCGACCTGTCCATGCCGCTGATCCGAATCCTCGCCGCCGTCGCCGTGGCGAGCCTGTCGCTGATGGCGCCGGCCATGGCCGAAACGCGCATCTTCCTCATCGACAATTCGGACGGTTCCACCATCGATGCGTGCCTCGCCTCCGGCGCGCCGTGCGGGCAGAAGGTGGCCGAGGCCTGGTGCCGGACCCACGCCTACACGCAAGTCATCGATTTCGGCCGCGTGACGGCGCACGTCTCCGCCTTCACACCGTCCAGCCTCGCCGCGCCCGCGCCGATCTGCATCGGCCCGCTGTGCCCGGAAACGGTGGCTATCACCTGCTCGCGGTAGCCGGCAGCCTTTCCCGGCCGCCCCGCTGCGAATGCCGTTGCATGGCGGTGCCTTAGGTCCCCTTTTTGTGATCGCGGTATTTCAGTCTTCCGTGCCGGATCGGCTATGGTCGGCACCGGCCTGTCCCCCGCGCACGCAGGGGGCCGACCCAATCACGCCTGAAACACCGTGACCGGGAGAGGACTGCCCCATGTGCGAGACGTGCTCATCACCATCCATCAGCCGCCGTGGTCTGCTTGCCGGCGGGCTCGCGAGCGGCCTCGCCCTCGCCGCCGCGCCGCTGTTCGCGGCCTCCGCCTTCGCGCAGTCCGGCTACGGCACGGCCACGCCGGTGAACCCGGATGAGGCCATGAAGCGCCTTGTGGACGGCAACGCCCGCTACGTCGCCGGCACCCAACAGAACGCGGACTATTCCGCCGGCCGACTGAAGCGCGCCATGGGGCAGGCACCGTTCGCGGCCATCGTCGCCTGCTCGGATTCGCGGGTGGTGCCGGAGCTGGTGTTCGACCAGGGGCCGGGCGACCTGTTCATCGTGCGGGTGGCCGGGAACTTCATCGATGAGAACGGCCTGGCGAGTCTCGAATTCGCCACCGCCGTTCTGGGCGTGAAGCTCATCCTCGTGCTGGGCCATGCCTCGTGCGGTGCGGTGCAGGCGACCATCACGTCCATCAAGGACAACACCTTGCCGCCCGGCCATCTGCCGAGCCTCGTCAACGCCATCCGCCCGGCGGTCTACGAGGCCATGCGCAGCAATCCGTCCGATCTCCTCGCCGCCGCCAGCGACGTGAACGTGAAGATGAACGCCAAGCTGGCGCAGACCGCGACGCCCATCCTCTCCGAGCGGGCAGCCGGCGGTCAGCTGAAGTCCGCCTCCGCCATGTACGACATCGGCACCGGCAAGGTGACCTTCCTCTGAGCGTGACACCGCGCGCCCGGGCGGAGCAGTCTCCGGCCCGGGCGCGCGCATTGTCTTGCCGCTACTTCAGGAAGTCCGCGCACTTCGGAACGTCGGCATTGCCGCCCCACGGCATGATCGGCACGGTGGAGGTGGAGTTCTTGGGGCTGCCGTCGATCAACTTGTCCGAATAGACGAGGTAGACGAGCACGTTCCTCTTGGTGTCGCAGCCGCGCACGATCTGCATTTTCTTGAAGAAGAAGGAGCGGCTCTCGCGGAACACCACGTCGCCCTGCTCGAACTTCGACTTGAAGGAGATCGGCCCCACCTGCCGGCACGCGAGGGAAATGTCGGAGACTTCCTCCGCGAGGCCCACCATGCCCTTCACGCCGCCCTTCTCGGGCGTGGTGTAGTGGCAGGCGACGCCGTTCACCACCGGGTCGTCGATGCCGTAGACGGCGAGCTTGTCGTCGGGGGTCAGGAACTTCCAGACCGTGGACTTGCGGAAGATGAGGTCGGGCTCCTGCGCCAGCGCCGGGCCGCCCGCGAGCGCCGCGACGCCGAGCGCGCACGCAAGCGCGAGGCGGCCGAGACGGCGGGTGACGGCGGGACGGACGGTCGAGAAAGCGTGCGTCATGAAACTCCCCGGAAAGCGGCCTCAGGCCGGCGCCCGAACGCGCGGACACCCGACATATGGGAAGCGCCGCCCCGAGGGGAAGAGCGGCGCAATATCATGATGCCGCCGAGCGCCGACATTGACGGCCGGCGCGCCGCGTGACACCCCTTTCGCCCCACACGCGTTCGCCCCAAGCCAGAGAGCCGATCAACCGGCCCAAGGAGCACATCCATGGAGATCAAGCGCCGCCACTTCATTGGCGCGTCCGCCACCGCGCTTGCCACCGGCGCGGTCGCCGCCCCCGCCCTCGCGCAGACCCAGCCCGAGGTGAAGTGGCGCCTCACCTCCTCCTTCCCGCGCTCCCTCGACACCATTTTCGGCACCGCGCAGATCTTCGCCAAATACGTGGCCGAGGCCACCGACGGCCGCTTCCAGATCCAGACCTTCCCGGCCGGCGAGCTGGTGCCGGGCCTGCAGGCGCTCGATGCGGTGTCCAGCGGCTCGCTGGAGTGCGCCCAGACCGCCACCTATTTCTATACCGGCAAGGACACCGCGCTCGCCTTCGGCACGGGCGTGCCATTCGGCTTCAACTCGCGTCAGCAGCACTCCTGGTGGTTCTTCGGCGGCGGGGAGCAGATCATCAACGGCGTGCTCGCCAAGTACAATGTCACCTCCATGCCGCTCGGCAATTCGGGCTGCCAGATGGGCGGCTTCTTCCGCAAGGAGCTGAACGACGTCGCCGACCTCAAGGGCCTGAAATTCCGCATCGGCGGCATCGGCGGGCAGGTGCTGGCGAAGCTCGGCGTGGTGCCGCAGCAGATCGCCCCGAGCGATGTCTACCCGGCGCTGGAGCGCGGCTCCATCGACGCGGCGGAGTTCGTCGGCCCCTATGACGACGAGAAGCTCGGCCTCGTGAAAGTGGCCAAGTACTACTACTACCCCGGCTGGTGGGAGGGCGGCGCCATGCTGCACCTCGTCATCAACAACGCCCAGTGGAGCGCGCTGCCGAAGCACTACCAGGCCATCGTCCGCAACGCCGCCGAGGCGGCCAACAACTGGATGCTGGCGAAGTACGATTCGGTGAACCCCCCCGCTCTGCGCCGGCTGGTGCAGCAGGGGGTGGAGCTGAAGCCCTTCCCGCAATCCATCATGGAGGCGGGCTACAAGGCGGCCTACGAGCTGTACAACGAGCTTGCCGCCGCCAACCCGGCCTTCAAGCAGGCGCTGGACTCCATGCTCGCCATCCGCGCCGACCAACTGGTGTGGTGGCAGATCGCGGAATACGCGTTCGACAGCTACAACATCCGCTCGCGCGGCCGGGGCTGACCGGGCGGGACAGGACCGGCCCCTCACCTTCCGGCGAGGGGCCACAGTTTCGTCACCATTACCCCGCGCTGTCGGTCTATAGAGGGGCGGCGATCCGGTCACGGTTCGGCACGGCGCCAGTGGAGAGAAGAGCTGAGGATGGAGTCCGCGCGAGGGATCGGCGCCGGAAGGCCGGTTGCCCTGAAGGGTGCGAGCGGCACGACGGGCCGGCTGGCCATGGGTTCGCTCCGCCGTCTGGCCTTGGGCCTCATGGTCGCCGTCACCACGGCCGGGACCGCTCTGGCGCAGGCCGGCAGCCCCGCGTGCCAGCAGCTCGAAGGCTCCCTGATGGCCCTCGACCGCAGCGCCGGCGGTGCCGCCAACCAGCAGGCGCAGGCCGCGAGGCTCCGCGGCGATCTCGACCGCCTCTCGGCACAGGCGCGCGGCATGGGCTGCGATGCGCCGCGCGGCTTCCTCATCTTCCAGGGCCCGCCCCGTCCGCCCCAGTGCGACCAGATCGACGATCAGGTCTCGCGGCTCCGGTCGCAGATCGCCGGCCTCGAGCGCGGCGGCGCCGACACCGGCGGCCAGCGCCGGGCGCTCATCATCGCCCTCGCCCAGAACAATTGCGGCCCGCAATACACCGCCGCCGTGCAGGCCGCCCGCCGCGCCAACGAGCCGGCGCGGCCGAAGAACTTCTTCGAGGCCATCTTCGGCACCCAGCAGACCCAGCCCGAGGAATCCTCGCCCGACCTCGACCTGATGCCGCTGGAAACGCCGAAGACCTATTCCTCGCGCACCGTGTGCGTGCGGACGTGCGACGGCTACTTTTTCCCCATGGCCAATTCCACCAACGCGAGCCGCTACGCGCAGGACGACCAGCTCTGCAAGCGGCTGTGCCCCGGCTCGGAAGCCCAGCTGTTCACCTTCAGCGGCGACATCAAGTCGGCGGTGAGCATTTCCGGCCAGTCCTACATGTCGCTGCCCAATGCCCTGCGCTACCGCAAGGAGCTGGTGCCGTCCTGCACCTGCAAGCCGGCCGGCCAGTCCTGGGCGCAGGCGCTCGCGGGGCTTGAGGACGAGACGACGCTCCGCAAGGGCGACATTCTGGTGACCGAGGAGCAGGCGCGCGAAATGTCCGCCCCGCGCCTCGCCGACCAGACCAAGGGCGGCAAGGCCGGCGCCAAACCCCCGGCCGGCAGCACCGCTGCCGCCGAGGCCGCCGCCGGCGGTCCCGTGGCCGCCACCGTCGCCGCCCCGCTCGCCCCCGCCTCCGAGCAGCCGGGCCAGCGCAAGGTGCGCGTCATCCCCCTGCCCCGCTCGCAGAACGCCCAGACCCAGCAGGGCACCGCCGCCGGCCAAGGCACGGCACAGTAGGGAACGCCGCAGTAGGGAACGGCGCGGGCGCGGATCCGCTCCCTTATGCGCTCCTCATCGCCCGACCATTCCGGGCGATGACGGCAGAGCGTGGCCCAATCAGGCCGTGCGGAATTCGCTGCGGCTGTAGCCCTGCATATAGAGCAGCGCGGTGAGGTCGCCGTGATCGACGCGGGCATGGGCCGCCGCCGCCACAGCGGGCTTGGCGTGATAGGCGACGCCGAGGCCCGCCTCGCCCAGCATGGCGAGATCGTTGGCGCCGTCGCCCACCGCCATGGTCTCGGAGGGGGCGAGATGCAGCCGGTCGCGCAGGTCCACCAGCGTCGCGAGCTTCGCCTCGCGGCCGAGGATGGGCTCGGCCACAGACCCCACCAGCGTGCCCTCCTCCACCAGCAGCTCGTTGGCGCGGTGCTCGTCGAAGCCGATGCGCGCGGCGATCTCCTGCGTGAACAGCGTGAAGCCGCCGGAGACCAGCGCGGCATAGGCGCCGTTGGCCTTCATGGTGCCCACCAGCTCCGGCCCGCCGGGGGTGAGGGTGATGCGCTCGCGCAGCACGTCGCCCACCACGCTGGCCGAAAGACCACGCAGCAGCGCCACGCGCTCGCGCAGCGCCGGCTCGAAGTCGATCTCACCGCGCATGGCGCGCTCGGTGATGGCGGAGACGTGCGCCTTCAGGCCCACGAGGTCGGCCAGTTCGTCGATGCACTCCTGCCCGATCATGGTGGAATCCATGTCGGCGAGGAACAGGCGCTTGCGCCGGCCGGTCTCCAGCTGCACTACCACATCGATGGGGGCGCCGTTCAGCGCGCCGCGCACCGCATCCGCCAGCGCGCCGGCATCGGCCGCGAGTTCCGGGGCGAAATGGATGTCCACCGCCACGCCCTCGTCCAGCACCACCGGATCCTGCGCCTGCGGCAGCACGGAAAGGGCGGCATGGATTGCCTCGTAGGTCAAAGCCGGGGCAGATGGGTTTGAAATCAGCGTCGCGACGTAGGCCATGGAATTTTCTGAGCTCGACGGGGGAAAAGCTTTGGCGGTGCTCATCGCAGGTCCGACCGCCAGCGGCAAGTCGGCACTCGCGCTGGCCGTGGCCGAGCGAACGGGCGGCATCGTCCTCAATGCAGATTCCATGCAAGTCTATGGCGATCTTCACGTCCTCACGGCGCGGCCGACCGTCGCGGAAATGGCGCAGGTGCCCCACGGCCTCTACGGCCATGTGGATGCGGACACGGACTATTCCGTCGGCCGCTGGCTGGAGGATGCCAAGCGCGCCTTGGGCGAAGCGCGCGCGGCGGGGCGCCTGCCGGTGTTCGTGGGTGGCACGGGGCTTTATTTCCGGGCGCTGACCCAGGGGCTTGCCGAAATTCCTGCCATTCCCGAAGCCGTGCGCGCCGAGGTGCGCGGCGCCGCAGAGGCGCTGGACAGCGCCGCCCTCCACGCCCGCCTCGCGACAGTCGATCCCGCGAGCGCCGAACGGCTGAAGGTGAACGACCGCCAGCGCGTGCTGCGCGCGCTGGAGGTGATCCACGCCACCGGCCGCTCGCTCACCGACTGGCAGCGGGATGCGCAGCCGCCCGTGCTCGACGCCGGCCGCTGCGCGAAGATCGTGCTGGAGGTAAACCGCGATCTGCTACTGCAGCGCATCGATGCCCGCTTCGAGGCCATGATGGAAGCCGGCGCGCTGGAGGAGGTCCGCGCCCTCGCCGCGCGCAACCTCGCGCCCGACCGCACGGTGCTGAAGGCCCACGGCGCGCCGGCTCTGACGCGCTACCTTAGGGGCGAGATGTCCCGCGCCGACGCCATCGCCGAGGGCCAAAGCGACACCCGCCGCTATGCCAAGCGGCAGGCCACCTTTTTCCGCCACCAGATGCCGGACTGGGCGCGCGCCACGCCGGAGGCGGCGCTGGGCGTGCTGATGGGGATGCTGGCCCGGCGATAAGGCGATGGGGGGCCTTCGGCCACCCTGCCCCCTATCCTTCCCCCTTCGCCTCCAGCGCCGCAAGGCGCATGTAAAGCGTCGAGCGGGCGATGCCGAGGCGGCGGGCGGCGCGGGTGAGGTTGCCGCCGCAGGCCTGCACGGCGGCACGGATGGCGGCTTCCTCCACCGTGCGCAGATCGGTGGCGGGAGGCGCGGCGGTGGCGGCGGTGGCGATCTCCGGCGGCAGGTCGGCCACATCGATGGGCGCGTCGGCGCTGCCCATGGCGATGAGCATTTCCACCACGTTGCGCAGCTCGCGCACATTGCCGGGCCACCCATAGGTAGCCAGCGCGGAGCGGGCGGCGTCGGTGAAGCGCGGCGGCGGAAGGCCGGCGCGGGTGGCGGCGCTACGGCCGATGTGGTCGAGCAGCAGCAGCACGTCGTCGCCCCGCTCACGCAGGGGCGGAATGCGCAGGCGCAGGGCAGCGATGCGGTAGAACAGGTCTTTCCGGAACCGCCCGGCCGCCACCTCGCCGGTGAGGTCGCGATTGGTCATGG
>JAEZMT010000287.1 GCA_023442085.1 Pseudomonadota bacterium
GCCGTGCTCATCATCCGCCCGCGCGGCTGGCATCTGCCGGAAGCCCATGTGCTGGTGGACGGCGAGGAGGTCTCCGGATCGCTGTTCGACTTCGGCCTCTACGTGTTCCACAACGCCAAGGCGGCGCTGGCGCAGGGCTCCGGCCCCTATTTCTATCTGCCGAAGACCGAGAGCCATCTCGAGGCCCGGCTGTGGAACGAAGTGTTCGTCGCCGCCCAGAAGGCGCTCGGCCTGCCGGTGGGCACCATCAAGGCCACCGTCCTCATCGAGACGCTGCCCGCGGTGTTCGAGATGGACGAGATCCTGTTCGAGATGAAGGACCACATCGCGGGCCTCAATCTCGGCCGCTGGGACTACATCTTCTCCTTCATCAAGCGCCTCGGGAAGAACGACCGCTTCCTCACCCCCGACCGCAGCCGCATGGTGATGAGCGAGGCCTTCCTGAAGGCCTACGGCATCCTCCTCGTGCGCACCTGCCACCGCCGCAATGCCTTCGCCATGGGTGGCATGGCCGCGCAGATCCCCGTGAAGGGCGATGCCGAGGCCAACGCCGCCGCCTTCGCCAAGGTGAAGGCGGACAAGGAGCGCGAGGCCAATTCCGGCTGCGACGGCACCTGGGTGGCCCATCCGGACCTCGTGCCGGTGGCCATGGAGGTGTTCAACCGCCTGATGCCCGGCGCCAACCAGCGCGACGCCAAGCCCAGCGACGTGGCCGTCAGCCGCGACGACCTCCTCGAAGTGCACCAGGGCACCCGCTCCGAGGCCGGCCTGCGCGAGAACATCCGCGTCGGCGTGCAGTACATCGAGGCGTGGCTGCGCGGACGTGGCGCGGTGCCGCTCTACAACCTCATGGAGGATGCGGCCACCGCCGAGATCAGCCGTGCGCAGGTGTGGCAGTGGATCCACCTCGGCGCCACGCTGGACGACGGCCGCCCGGTGACGCCCGAGCTGTTCCGCGCTTTGCTCGACGACGAGATGGCGAACCTGCGCTCGGTGCTCGGCCCGGAGGTCTATGATTCCGGCCGCTTCCCCGAGGCCATCAAGCTGTTCGCCGACATGACGCTGGCCGACAGCTTCGAGGAATTCCTCACGCTTCCGGCCTACCGCCTGATCGCCTGAGGATCAGCCCGCACCCATCATGCCCGGCCGTGTGCCGGGCATGATTTTGGTCTGGCGCCGCGCGGCTCCGATTGCCTCGCATTCCAGGGTCCCATCTTTTTCACCGGTTCCGAGCTGGCAAGCAGGAGCGAACGGTGGCGTATGCCCTTCCGATCGAGCCCACGCGGAATTTGGGGGCGGGAAAAGCACCCTGCCGGAGCGGGTGAACCTCTTCAAGGTGCAGAAAATCCGTGCCGCGCGGTAAATCAAAAGCGAGACGTGCAGGCCACCGTCGTCGCCCTTGGCATCCGCCGCAAAACTTTCTCCGACAAGCTGTTCCGCACTGCATCGGCCAAACGGCGCACCGTCACGGCAGGATGAAGCGCTGAGGCCTGCCGACACTACTCCAACCGGGTGATGCGCCACTTTTCGCGTCGACTTAGCTTTCCGGACTCAAACTTCGAAGTCAGGAGCATAGCGTGCGCTGGGGATGGATTTCGGCCGTGAGCGGCCTAGGACTGATAGCTTGCGGCTCCGGTGCCAGCGCGGGGTGCCTCACCCATGATGGAAACGGCCGTTTTTATAACAATTGCGGAGAGAAGGTAATCTTTACCTTCCGCACGATCGGCGGCGGCTGCTTCGAACGCGGCTACGGGAGCGAAACCGCTTCGGCCGGCGGCTCCGTCAAAACGGCCGCGAACTACAGTTGTAACGGCCGCTATCCGGCTCGGGTGGAATGGGTGTGGTGCAGCTATGACGCCTGGACCAAGGGCCGGTGCATAGCGAAGTTCGACGACTGATCCGTCTGCGGCGCCGTCGACTGCCGTTGCTGGTGAAGGTGCGGGCGAAGATCTTTCCCACGGTATCCGGCGCGCACCGAGACAAGCTACCCCAGCTCCAGCGACGTGATGCCGTAGATGCGGGCGAGGGGCAGGTCCGGGGCGGGGCCGCGATACATGCGGGCCGTCTCGAACACCGGCACGAGGCCGGCCGCCGCGGCCATCGCCATGGCCGCCGCATTGGGCTCCGGCACATCGATGAACACCGCTTCTCCCGCCGCCGTCCGGATGCAGGCGGAGAAGAGGGCGCCGGCCGCCTCGGCATCGTCCGCGAACAGCGGCCCGATGCGGAAGCCGGCGCGGCAGCGGCGGACCACCGCCACGCCTTTCACCTGACCATCCGCGACGAAAGCCAGCGCGCGGCCATGGGGCGGAGCGAGCCAGACGGCCAGGAAATCCGGCCGTGCGAAGCCGAAGCAGGCGCGGTCGAGCGCCGCCACCGCGTCCTGGTCGGCCGCCGCGATGTCCACCACCCGCGCATCCTCCGGCCCGGCCGCCGCCACCCCACCGTGGCGCACGTTGCGATGGGCGAGGACGAAGCCGGAGCGCGCATAATTTTGCTGCTGCGCCACCACGCCATCGAGACCCACCGTGCCTTCGAGCCCGGCAAAGGCCGCCTGCCAGACCGCGAGGCCGAGCCCGCGTCCGCGCAGGTCCGGCCGGCAGATGTAGAAGCCGACGAAATGAAACCCGCCCGCATAGCGGGTCGCGGAAATGATCGACGCCAGCTCATCGCCGAGGAACAGGCCGAAGAAGGCGTCGCGGTCCTGCGCCAGGAAGGCGGTGGCGTCGGCGAGGCCGGGATTCCAGCCCTCGGCCGCCGCCCAGTCCACCGCGGTGAGCACTTCGGCGGGGGTCAGGGTGCGGATGGTGGGTGTGGTCATCGTCACTCGGGGTCCACCGGCAGCGGCGGGGGCAGATCGCGGGCGACGGTTTCGAGGAAGCCGGCGAGGTCTTCCGTGACGTGGTTCACATAGGCGTCCTCGCGGCCCTCGAACTCCCAGCCCTCGCGCGCCGAAACCGTCTGGCCGGGGGGCACCACCAGCACCGTCACCATGCCGAGACGGTGGGGCACCTCCAGATTGCGGGCGAGGTCCTCGAACATGGCGGCGCGGGTCGCCTCCACCCCATGCGCGCGCAGAAAGCGCTCATAGGCCTCCTCGGTGGGCTTGGGGTGGAATTCGGCCGCCACGATGTCGTGGACGGCGGTGAAATGCGCGTCCATGCCGAGCTTTTCCAGCACGTTCCGGGCGTGGCGCTCGGAGCCGTTGGTGTAGACGAGCTTCTGCCCCGGGAGCGCCTCGATGGCAGCGGCGAGGCGGGGCGAGGCGTCGAGCGTGGTCAGGTCCACGTCGTGGACATGGGCGAGGAAGGCCGCCGGCTCCACCCCGTGCTCGATCATCAGCCCGCGCAGGGAGGTGCCGTAGCGGCGGTAATAGTCCTTCTGGATGCGAAAGGCCTCCTCAGGCGCGATGCCGAGGAGGTCCGAGATGTACGCCTTCATCCGGGCGTCGATCTGGCCCCAGAGGTCGTGCTGGGCGGGATAAAGGGTGTTGTCGAGGTCGAACACCCAGGTGTCGACGCGATCGAAATCCGACGATGCAAGCGCCGCGGGAGAAGGGGAGATCATCGCCGGACCATGCCTCAGAACGGGCCGCGGGAATAGATGTCGGAAAGCATGCCCTCGATGGCGCGGATGCGGGTCTGGTAGGCGTTGGAGAGGCAGGCGGCGTCGCCCTTGCAGCTCGCGCGCTCCACCAGCCAGGCGCGCTGGTCGTCCTGGATCATGCCGCGCTGGCCCATGCCGACCAGCTTGGTAATGACGCCGTAGAGCGTCGCCATCTTCACGTCGAGCTGGGTGAGATCGCAGCTCTTGCAGATGGCCACCTCATCCGGCGCGCTGACACCGGCGCAGCTGAAGCTGGCGGCGGAGGCGGGGACGGTGAGGGAGGCCGCGAGGGTGACCGCAAGGAACATGGATTTCAGGCGCATGACGTTTCTCCCGAAAACGAGGCTCAGTCGGCGGCGGGGCGGATGGTGTCGCCGACCGAGACCCGGCCGGAGCGCACCACCTTGGCATAGATGCCGCAGTCAGCGTGGCCGTAGGCGGAGACGAGGCCCTTCACCACATTGAGGTCGCGGATGGCGGTGGCGGGGTTCACGTTCACCGCCGCGCAGCGCTCGGTGCGCTTGAGGATGGCGATGCGTGCCGTGCCCACGTCGAGCCGCGCGCCGGCCAGCTCCAGCTCCGCGCCCGCCGGCCACCCCTCGAGATGCAGGTTCATGCGGAAGCGGCGCGGGTCCAGCTCCGCTCCCATCCGCGTGTCGAGGTCGCGCACGCTCGCGAGGTTGAGCAGAGAGAGAAAGCCGGAGCGCAGCGAATCGGTGAAGCGGAAGCCCTCCGGTGCGGTGAGCAGCTTCAGCGGCCCGCGCGCCTCTTCGCCCATGTAGAAGGTAAGGAAGGCCTCCACCTCCGCCCGGCCCTCCGGCGTCGAAAGGTTGGCCGCCACCACCTCGTGGTCGTCGAGCGAAAGCGTGAGCGTTGCCGTTTTCTCGTCGTAGCGAGAGGCGAGGGCGGCGAGGCGGGCGTCCCGCATCAGCATCAGGAAGGCGGTCTTCTGCCGGTAGGACGGCGCGGCCGGATCGAAGCCGCTGGGGCCGTTCTCCACCGCATAATGCCGGTCATTGGGGAAGAAGGCGCCGGCGGTCAGCTCCACGGCGTCCAGCCCCTCGGGCGTGAGCCCCTTCACCGGATGCCGGTAGATCGCGGTGATGGTGGCGGGGGGCAGCGCGGCGGCGGATGTGGCGGCAGCGGCGGACGACACGGGCATGCGAGGCGCTCCTTCGGGTCCGGGCGATGGCGTCCCATGCCCCGCCGGCCCGGTCAAGGGCGGGGAAAATTTCGCCTGGATCAAGGTGATGGCGTCCCGCCGGACCTAGCCTCGGCGCAGCGGAGGGCGGTGGCGTCGCGGTTCGGCCCGGCCGGCTCGAAATCGTTCCGTCACCCCCTTCCGTTGCAGCGGGGCCACACCCACATGAGGCACGGCGCAGGTTTGTTCCGCCTGCGTGACGGTAGCCGGGGATGCCGGGACCGTGTCCCGCCGCGCCCCCTATGCTTCTTGGAAGGTATCGGGCGCGGGAAGGAGGAGAGACAGATGAATTTTGAGATCTATACCGAGCGCGCGCGGGGCTTCGTCCAGTCCGCCCAGTCGCTGGCGGTGCGGGAGGGCAACCAGCAGTTCACGCCGGAGCACCTCCTGAAGGTGCTGATGGACGATCCCGAAGGCCTTTGCTCGGGCCTCATCCAGCGCGCGGGCGGCAATCCCGTGCTGGTGCGCGCCGAGGTGGAAGCGGCGCTGAAGAAGCTGCCGAAGGTGTCGGGCGGCTCGGGGCAGGTGTACGTGTCCCAGCAGCTCGCCAAGGTATTCGAGACCGCCGAGCAGGCTGCCAAGAAGGCGGGCGACGGCTACGTCACCGTCGAGCGGATGCTGCTTGCCCTCGCCATCGAGAAGGACACCGACGCCGGCAAGATGCTGGCGAAGGCTGGCGTGACCCCGCAGACCCTGAACGCGGCCATCGAGGCCCTGCGCAAGGGCCGCACCGCGGACACCGCGACCGCCGAGAACGCCTATGAGGCGCTGAAGAAATATGCCCGCGACCTCACCCAGGCCGTGCGGGACGGCAAGCTCGACCCGGTGATCGGCCGCGACGAGGAGATCCGCCGCACCATCCAGGTGCTGGCGCGCCGCACCAAGAACAACCCCGTGCTCATCGGCGAGCCCGGCGTCGGCAAGACCGCCATCGTGGAGGGTCTCGCCCGCCGCATCGTGGATGGCGACGTCCCCGAGAGCCTGAAGGACAAGAGCCTTCTCTCCCTCGACATGGGCTCGCTCATCGCCGGCGCGAAGTATCGCGGCGAGTTCGAGGAGCGCCTGAAGAGCGTGCTTTCCGAGGTCGAGGCGGCCGAGGGCGGCATCATCCTGTTCATCGACGAGATGCACACCCTGGTCGGTGCCGGCAAGACCGACGGCGCCATGGATGCGTCGAACCTCCTGAAGCCCGCCCTCGCCCGGGGCGAGCTGCACTGCGTCGGCGCGACCACGCTCGATGAATACCGCAAGCATGTGGAGAAGGATGCGGCGCTGGCCCGCAGATTCCAGCCCGTCTTCGTCTCCGAGCCCACGGTGGAGGATACCGTCTCCATTCTGCGCGGCCTGAAGGAGAAGTACGAGCTGCACCACGGCGTGCGCATCACCGACTCCGCGCTGGTGTCCGCGGCGGTTCTCTCGAACCGCTACATCACCGACCGCTTCCTGCCTGACAAGGCCATCGACCTTGTGGACGAGGCGGCCTCGCGCCTGCGCATGCAGGTGGATTCCAAGCCCGAGGAGCTGGACAGCCTCGACCGCGAGATCATGCGTCGCAAGATCGAGCAGGAGGCCCTGAAGAAGGAGACCGACAGCGCCTCCAAGGACCGCCTGAAGCGCTCCGAGAAGGAACTGGCGGACCTTGAGGAGAAGGCGTCCGTCCTCACCTCCAAATGGAGGGCCGAGAAAGAGAAGCTGGGCGAGGCGACCACCGTCAAGGCCAAGCTCGACCAGGCGCGCGCCGATCTCGCCACCGCGCAGCGGCAGGGCGAATACCAGAAGGCGGGCGAGCTCACCTATTCGGTGATCCCGCAGCTGGAGAAGAAGCTCGCCGACATCGAGAAGGCGGGCAATGCCGGCCAGATGGTTGAAGAGGCGGTGACGCCCAGCCACATCGCCGGCGTCGTCTCCCGCTGGACCGGCGTGCCGGTGGACAAGATGCTCGAAGGCGAGCGCGAGAAGCTGCTGCGCATGGAGCTGGAGCTGGCGAAGCGCGTGGTGGGCCAGTCGGAGGCGGTGGCTGCCGTCTCCACCGCCGTTCGCCGCGCCCGCGCCGGCCTGCAGGACCCGAACCGGCCCATCGGCTCGTTCCTCTTCCTCGGCCCCACGGGCGTCGGCAAGACGGAGCTGACCAAGGCGCTCGCCGAGTTCCTGTTCGACGACGAGACGGCGATGGTCCGCATCGACATGTCGGAATACATGGAGAAGCACTCTGTGAGCCGGCTGATCGGCGCCCCTCCCGGCTATGTGGGCTATGACGAGGGCGGTGCCCTTACCGAAGCGGTGCGGCGCCGGCCCTATCAGGTGGTGCTGTTCGACGAGGTGGAGAAGGCGCATCCGGACGTGTTCAACGTCCTCCTGCAGGTGCTCGACGACGGGCGCCTGACGGACGGGCAGGGCCGCACGGTGGACTTCCGCAACGTGCTCATCGTCATGACCTCGAACCTCGGCGCCGAATTCCTCGCCGATCCGCGTCAGCCCATGGGCTTCAAGGTGCCGGGCAACGCGGGCGACGAGGTGGTGTCCGACGAGGAGGCCTACGACATGGTGATGGGGGCCGTGCGGCGTCACTTCCGCCCGGAATTCATCAACCGGATCGACGAGATCGTCATGTTCCACCGCCTGAAGCGGGACCAGATGGACCACATCGTGGATATCCAGCTGGGCCGGCTGCGCAAGCTGCTGGAGGATCGCAAGATCACCATCGAGCTCTCCCCCGAGGCGCGCAGCTTCCTCGCCGAGAAGGGCTACGACCCGGCCTATGGCGCGCGTCCGCTGAAGCGCACCATCCAGAAGCTGGTGCAGGACCCCCTGGCCGAGAAGATCCTCGGCGGCGAGATCCTCGACGGCGCCAAGGTGACGGTTGGCCTGGACGGCAACCACCTCACCTTCACCAGCGAGGCGGCGAAGGTGGATCAGGCGGCGTAACGCCCGCCCGGCCCCGGTTCTGAAGACAAAGGCCCCCGGCGTCCCGCGCCGGGGGCTTTTTCATGGTGGCGTCTCCGGCAAACTCCGCTGGCGACGGCTGCGCGCGGCCAAGCTAATCTCCCGCCGAATCCGGGGAGCGGGGGGCTCCTGCGGCCAGGGAAGGCCCATCATGCTGTCCAAGCGTCATTTCCTGAAGATCCTGGCTGCCGGCGGCGTGGCCGGCCCCGCGCTCTCGCTGGTGCCCGGCCTGATGCCCGGCGCGGCGCAGGCGGCGGACCGCCCCGGCTTCTTCAAGGCGAAGGACATCGCCGAGGCGGGCTTCGTCTATGGCCTGCCCATCGTGATGAACTACGGCGTCATGTACGAGTATGTGGTCGACCGGAATTCCGGGCAGTTCAAGGCGCCGTTCAACCAGATGTTCAACGACGCGCAGGTCTTCACCTGGCGCGACACCTCCATTCCCACGCCCAACAGCGACACGCCCTATTCGCTCGTCTGGCTCGACCTGCGCGCCGAGCCCATGGTGATCTCCGTGCCGGCGGTGGACCCCAAGCGCTATTATTCCGTCCAGATGGTGGACGGGAGCACCTTCAATTACGGTTATATCGGCACCCGCGCCACGGGCAGCGATGCCGGCGACTATCTGGTGGTGGGGCCGGGCTGGAGCGGCGAGACGCCCCCCGGCATCCGCAAGGTGTTCCGCTCGTCGACGCAGTTCTCTCTCACCATCTTCCGCACCCAGCTGTTCGACCCGGCGGACATCGACAATGTGAAGAAGGTGCAGGCCGGCTATCAGGTGCGCCCGCTCTCCGCCTTCCTCGGCAAGGCCGCGCCGCCTCCCGCCCCGCAAATCGACTTCCCGAAATTCTCCAAGGATCTCGTGCGCACGGAATTCTTCGAGTTCCTGGACTTCGCCCTCCAGTTCGCCCCGGCGCTGCCGGAGGAGAAGGCGATCCGCGAGCAGCTCGCCAGCATCGGGGTGGGCGCGGGCAAGACCTTCGAGTTCAAGAGCCTGTCGCTGGAGGACAAGGCCGAGGTGCTGATCGGCCTCAAGCAGGGCCTCACCAAGGTGACGGACGCGGTGGCCGCCTTCGGCACGGACGTGAACGGCTGGCGCGTGGGTGCGGCGGCGGGCGATGCCGCCTTCTTCAACGGCGACTGGCTGCTGCGGGCGGTGGGCGCGAAGGCCGGCATCTACGGCAATGACGCGGCGGAGGCCACCTACCCCCTGACCCGCCTCGACGCCGAGGGCCAGACCCTCGACGGCTCCAAGGCCAACTACACCCTAACCTTCCCGGCCGACAGCCTGCCGCCGGTGAACGCCTTCTGGTCCGTCACCATGTATGACGGCAAGACGCAGCTCCTCATCAAGAACCCCATCGACCGTTACCTCATCAACTCCCCCATGCTGCCGAACCTGAAGCGCAACGCCGACGGCTCGCTCACCCTCTACATCCAGAACACCTCCCCCGGCCCGGACAAGGAGGCCAACTGGCTCCCCGCCCCCGATGGCCCCATCTACATGGTGATGCGCCTCTACTGGCCGAAGGACACCCCGCCCTCGATCCTGCCCCCCGGCAAGGGGACGTGGAAGCCGCCGGGGGTGAGGAAGGGGTGAGGGGGGTGGCTAGGTAGGGCTCTTTTAGCTACGATAAATGGGGTTCTTCGAATCTGGGGCAAGGATGCGTGCCGTTATACTGAGTCTGAAACCAAATTGGGCGAAGCTAATACGTAGCGGAGAGAAGACGATTGAGCTTCGGCGTCGCTTTCCGGCCCGTCTTATGGGCGAGCGTGCCTACGTCTACGAGTCGTCACCTGTTTGTGGTCTAACTGGCGTCCTACAGATTGGCAAGGTTCATTGTCTCCCTTTGGCTGAATTATGGATGCAGCACGGTAAGGCGTCCGGGATCGATAACGCGCATTTCGATGCATATTTTGCTGGGTTGGATGCCGGATACGCGCTTGAGATTAATCAATGCCGTCCCTTTAAGAAGGTTTTGGAGCTTAGCGATTTGCGAAAACGTTTCGGATTTACTGCCCCTCAGTCTTGGGCGTATGTGTCAGACAGGCTAAATCTAGAAATAGAGGAGCTACTGTGAAAATTTTCGTGGCAGGTCTCTCTAAATCAGGAAAAACTACAAGATCATTATATGTAGCTAGCCGCAATCCCGAAGTCGAATTTATAAAAGTTAGTCAGAGGTTAAAAGAAATGGGCGGTCATGTTCCAACCCTTTCTTTAAAAGAAGCTATGGCAAACCAAAGTATTGCCGAAAAGGTGCTTCTATCTATCAAATCTGAAAAAAAACACCAAATTATCGATGGACATGTTCTTGTTGAAACTTTGGAAGGACCAATGATTGTTGGCGACCATCTTTTTATGTCTGTTTCGCCGGACATTATTGTTTATATTCAGGAGGCTCCCGATGCAATCATTCTCCGACGGGGGCTTTCAGCGTTGATGCCCGGAGAGGTGGCGGCTCTATCTTTGATAGAAAGAGCGGCCTGCGAGCGGCTAGCAATCAAGCTTAGAGTCCCCGTGGTCATATTCGACAGTCCGACAGAAGAATTTTTCTACGAAAAACTATCTGAATACCTTGATTAGTGAAGGGCGTTGTTAAAAATATACTCGTTTCGATTTTTGCGGTATAAGTCGGGATGAGTTGTCGCAGGCGAAAAATTCCACGTCTTAAGTAGGCCGCTGAACTCTCCAAGGCGCTCTTCCGGAACGGTAAAGAGGGGCCGATCAGATTCAAGCCAATCAAACGCGTGTTGAGCGAGGGGTGACGCCAAGCCGCGAGTGCGCGACGAAGGCTCGATCCACAATGTGCAAAGTTTGCGCTCTAGCTCGCTCTTCTTGCAAATTGCAACCCCTGCGATTGACCCATTATCTTCGCACGTAATAATTTGACGTTCCCCTGACCGGATGCCGGGTACGACTTTGCCGAAAAACCAGCCTTCGAAATGGGGGTAGAAAAGCCCCAGTTCGGCACGTGCAAGCAAGCGATAAATGACGTAAGGATCTGCGGTTCGAGTGGATACGATCCGGGCGCGGCCATACGCAAAATTTAGCTCTCGCGTCATTGTCAAGCCGTTCCATCGTTGATTCGTCACGCTTAGCATACCTGCGTATCGGCGTAAATTCGACAGGTAGAAGCCTATTTGAACGATCTATCTCGGATTCTGCGGACTATGGCCCACAAAAAATAGCCGAGGGCGCCCAGGATAATGAGGTTAGCTAAGGCGGCAATGGTTGCGCCATTATCTGATCCGCCTGATGGGTCGATCTGGATCAGATTCGAGGTGAGCGCCGCGTTCATCAACCCCGCCACAAGTAGCGCTTGCGCCGCGCTTCCCATCGCACCGAGCGCAACGATAACGAAGGCATAAATTGTTAAAGAACCCGTGTAATACGATCGAAAAGTCGCGAGGGCCTTAAAATTATCGATATTCGATCCGTCCGAAGTGGTCGAACTCCAATGATATATTATCATATTATTAGCATCGAACTGAGGCTCGTTTCTGAGATATGCGTCCCAGATATCGGGCTCCAGTCGGCGCATTTTTTTAAATGCAGTATGGGCTTGAATCATTTCGACCGTCATGTCTCTAATGAGAAAATAGTGAACCCCACAAATATTAATCAAGTCAACATTCTTTCCTAGTCGACCCAATACAGCTGACGAGAAATTTCTTCGTTCATTTAATCGAAATTCGACAACCTCGTTAGTAGATATGGTGCTAAGAAAAGCCGAATCGGCAGGAACTATTTCTGAAATGAATGAATTTGTATGGAAAAATGGAACATAAAATCTCAGTCTAAGATATTGATCTCCGATGTTATTCCTCAATTTTTTGCAAAATTCCTCTTTGAATAATATAATTGTTTCAGATCCTTCCGCAGAATCAATGTTACTTACCTCAATGTCGCTCTGACTGCACCGGCAAACAAAAAATTGAATCCTGTCGTGGTCGTCGCGAACGGAAAAAATAGCTTCATCATCTTGTAGGGGTCCAGGATACAGGGTATCATTAAATATCGTCGAAAGTGTATTTCTATCATGTATTATATCAAATAAGTCAACTATTTTATCTTTACCAATCGAAAATGGTAAAGATAGCGACATAGTCTTTATCGACCTCACCTCTTTAAATCGAAGGCCGATATCAAACAGATCGAAGCGTCGAACTTTGTTGCGTCTATCTCCCTTCCAAATATTGATATGGACCTCAACTCGAGACGAATAGCCGTTGGCTCCGTCGGGCAGAGCGTCGTGCCAAATCGCGATACTGCCACGCATTTTTTCCCTCAACCTTATCTAGGTTGTAAGGCTAGCGCAGCTCGGGAAAATCTACCATAAGGCAACGTCCGTTTTTCTGCGGGGTACCCCCAGCAGAGCCAACTCCCAGTATCAACCTGACGCCCCCTACTTCCCCCGCGCCGCCTGCACCAGCTCCTCCGCCCGCTTCACCGCGCCCGGGAAGAACGGCAGCCCCGGCGCGGCCTTGACGAAGCAGGCGCGGAAGGCGTCGCCGCCGGCTTCGCGGACCTGTTCGGCCTGCTTCCAGCGGGGGTCTTCGTCGTTGCGGGTCTTGCCGGCGGCGTCTTCCAGCTTGGTGGCCTTGGCGTTGGCTTCCTTCCAGATGGCTTCGCAGGCGGGCAGGGGCTTGATGCTGGCCTTGAGGTCCGCCGTGCCCACCACCACGCGGCCGTAGCCGACGCCCGTCGAAGGGGGCGCCGGGAGACGGGCTCAATTCCCCCGCGCGGTCGCGAGCAGCGCTTCCGCCTTCTTCACCGCGGCGGCGAGGAAGGGCTGGCCCTGGGCTTCCCTGGCGAAGCAGGCGCGGAAGGCGTTGGAGGCGTCCACGTCGGCCTTGTTCGCCTCTTCCCAGCGCGGATCATCCTCTTTCTTCGACTTTTCCGCGGCGGTGCGCAGCGCCTCCGCCTTGGCGCTCGCCGCCTTCCAGGCCTTGTCACACACGGGCAGCGATTTGATGCCCAGCTCCACCGCGGCGTTGCCAACGGTGACCCGGCCATTGGCCACGCGGGTGACGACCACCGTTTCGGGCAGTGTGTTGGAAGGAAGGTCCTGGCTGAACAGGCCCAGCGCCGCCCGCACCGTCTCGCCCTCCGGCGCCGTCACCGGCAGGTCCACGTAGCGGGAGAAGGCCGCCTCGGCGCCGATGGCGAGGGTGTAGAATTCATCGCTGGCCGTTGCCGCCGCGATGCCGCGGCCGAGGGCCGGGTCCGCGCCCTCCATCTTCGCGCGCGCCGCCAGCCAGTTGGCAAACACCGGCTCGGGCGACACCAGAACGTAGGTGGTGGCATCCGCGTCGGAGAACAGGAGGCCGTCCGGCCCGCCCGACTCGATGCTGCCGTCCAGCAAGGTGGCGGGGGAGAAGCTGGCCGTGAACCCCTTGATGGTGAGCGGGCCGATGAGCCCGCTCATGGTCCGCTCCAGCGTGGCGCGCTCGGCGGCGTCGCGCTTCTCCAGCTTTTCCGGGCTCGCGCCGTCCTTCTCCGCCTTGGCCAGCGCCGCCACGGCCTTGTCGCGGGCGGCGATATAGTCCTCGGCCGGTCCCGCCCCCGCACCGCCCGCCGGAGCCATGGCAAGGCCCAGTGCGAGCACAAGGGTGGGTCCATTCGGCAGGTTCGGCAGGCGTCGCGTGGGGCGGGTCATGTCAGGTCTCCGGTCCGGGGAAGGGTGCGCTCACTGTCCGCGCGCGGTGGCGAGGAAGGCTTCCGCCTTCTTCACGGCGGCGGCGAAGAAGGGCTGGTTCGGCGCCTCCTTCATGAAGCAGGCGCGATAGGCGTTGGAGCCCTCGTCCTGGATCTTGGTGATCTCTTCCCAGCGCGGGTCCTGGTCCTTGTTGTCCTTCTCCACCTGCTTCTGCAGAGCATCGGCCTTGGTCTGGAAGGGCTTCCAGACGGCATCGCAGGCGGGAATTGGCTTGTCGCCGAGCTTCACCATCGTCACGCCCACCACGGCCTTGCCGCCGCCGATCCGCACGATGGCGATCTCGTTGGGCGTGGTGTTGCCGGAGGGCTCCTCGGTCTGGAGGCCGAGCCACGCGACGGCGGTCTCGCCCGGTGCGGCGGCGACGGGCAGTTCCACATAAGGCTGGTAGAAGCCGCCGTCGGAGGCGATGGCGCTGATGTAGAATTCGGTGGTCCCCGCCGCCGCCTTCACACCGGAGGCCAAGGCCGCCGGGGCGCCGTCATCCTTGGCGCGGGCAGCGAGCCAGGTGTTGAAGAGGCTTTCGGGCGTCACCACGATGCGGGTGTCGTAATCCTTGCTGGCGAAGGCGAGGCCGTCCAGCTCGCGGGTGGGGCCGGTCTCGTCATAGATCAGCAGCTGCAACGAGTATCTCGGCGCGCCCAGGCCCTTGAACTTGATCGGGCCGAGCACGGCGGTCATGCGCTTGCCGAGATCCTTCAGCGCGGCTTCCTCGCGCTTGACCACCGCGTCGTCCCCGCTCTTGCCGGCCTTGGCGGCGGCGATGGAGGCCGCAGTGGCCTTGTCGCGGGCGGCGACATAGTCGCTCAACGGATCGGCGGCGGCGAGAGCCGGCAGCGCGGCGGAGAGGATGAGGGCGCAGGCGAGGGAACGAACCGAACCACGGAAGGGGCCGCTCATGGGGGCAGTCCTCTGGGAGAGAAAGGTTTGGCTTTCAACCGGTCGCAGCGGTAGCTGAACCGTCCCCAAGGTCAAGCTTTGTTTGTGGCGAAGTGCGGCCCGGCCGGTGGCGCTATTTCGCGGGTCCCGCGGTGTTTTGAAGACGCGCGCCCCTCCCCGCGGATGGCGAGGGAAGGGCGGGCCGTCAGTTGCTGGCGGCGCGGGTCTTGGCGGCGCTTGCGCTGGCGTTCGCCACCTTCGGCGGCACGGGGGCGTGGCTGAGCAGGGCCTCGATGCGCTCCCGCTCCTTCTTGAACTCGGCGAGGAACTTGCCGTCCAGCGCCCGGCCGCGCGGCAGGCGGATACGCATGGGATCGACGAAGTTGCCGTTGATCTTCACTTCATAGTGCAGATGCGGCCCGGTGGAGAGGCCGGTGTTGCCGAGATAGCCGATGAGCTGGCCCTGGCGCACCGTTACCCCCTCGCGAATGCCCCGGGCGAAGCCCGACTGGTGCGAATAGGTCGTGACGTAGCCGTTGGCGTGCTGGATTTCCGTGTGCTTGCCGTAGCCGGACTTCCAGGTGGCATAGATGACGGTGCCGTTGCCCGCTGCATAGATCGGCGAGCCGATGGCGTCCGCCCAGTCCACGCCCGTGTGCAGCTTGGAATAGCCGAGGATGGGATGGCGGCGATAGCCGAAGGGCGAGCGCATGATGCCGCCCGCCATGGGCTTGCGCACCAGGAACTTCTTCGCGCTCTTGCCGTCCTCGTCATAATAATCGACGAGGCCGTCGTCGGTGGTCTGGAAGCGGAAGTAGCGGCGGGTTTCCTTGTTCACGGTGAGGGCGGCGTAGAGCACGTCGTTCGAGGCGCCCGGATCGTCGGAGAACAGAACCTCGAAGCTGTCGCCCGGCCGGACCCGCCGCTGGAAGTCCACATCGAAGGAATAGACGCGGATGATGTCCGCGATGACGCTGCGGGGTACGTCGTTGCGCAGCGCGGTCTCGTAGATGCTCTCGTAGAGCCGGATGCCGGGCCCGCCGTCGTCCTCGTCCGTGTCCTCCGAGACGCCCGCCATCTCCGTCTCGGAGGGCTCGGGCACGTTCACGAACTCCTCCTTGTCGGAGAGCGCGACGGTGCCCTCGTGGCCGAGGTCGCTGAAGATGGAGATGCGCAGCGGGCGCACACGCTTGTTCTCTTCCTGCAGCAGCAGGTGCATGCGCAGGCCATCCTTCACGGTGCCGTCCCGGCCGCGCTGGAAGGCGGCGGCGGCGGCGCGGGCGTCTTCCTTGGAGACGCCGTTGTCCATGAGGATGGAGACGATGGTGTCGCCCTTCTTCACCACCACGGTCGCGTCCGACCAGTCGTTGCCGCCGGAGGTCTCGTCGGAGGTCTTGGGGACGAAACTGATGTTAGCCGGCATGACCGGCACCGGCGCATTGGCCGCGCCCGGGGGGGCATGTCCGGCCGGGACGGCGGAAGCCGGGAGGCCGGGCGAGCCGAGCGCGTTGCCGACGCTGGCATAGGAGAGATAGGGCGCGGTCGCGGCCTGGGCGGCCACCTGGGGCGAGAAGCCGGGCTGGGTGCCGACGATGGCGGCGGGCAGGCCGCCCTGGCCGGGCTGCACGCGGGTGAGCTCGGCCACCTCGCGCACCTTCACCAGCACGTTTTCCATGGAGGTCGCGGCGCCAAGCCGCGTGCTCGGCGGAAGACTGGAGATGTCGCGCATCACCAGCGTGACCTCGCCGGTGGGCTCGGCCTGCGGGGCCGCCTCGTCCTTGCTGGAATCGGCGACGATCTGGGCCGGGTTGAAGCGGGGGACGTTGGTGGAGACCGACGTGGTGGACATGGCGAGGTTCGCCGCCACCCGGGTGAAGGGCCGCACCTTGATGATCTCGCGATCACCCATCTTGGTCGCGGTGGAGACGCGGAAGGTCTGGCGGGCGGTGGCGGCGTCGCCGAGCAGCGACATGCGATCGCCCTTGCGGGCCGAATTCACCGGCCGCTCGCCGACGGCGAGCGCACCGCGGATGGCATTTCGCACCTTTTCGGGCATGAGCGCGAAGCGGTGTTCGCCGTCGAGCGCCGCATAGACGGCGCCGCCCATCAGGAAAGAACCACACAAGGCCGTGAGCAGCGTGGCCGCGAACCAGCGCGCGGAGACGCGGCGCCGGTCGATATCCTCTTCGTCTCCGTCCACCCCGAGCGGGGGGTCGTCGCCGAGCCCGGCAGCGCTCGTGGCGTCGCGCCAGTCTCCGGCTGATCGTCGATGATACAAATCCGCGTCCCTCAGCTGCGTGCGCGCGTGCAGCGCACTGGCCGTTTCCCGACAGGGTTAAGCAAGAACGATTGCCAAGACGTTCGGCGAACATGCCTCCCGCCTCACCACCCGTCAATGATGCGGCGCAAATCGGCCCGGTCGAACCCAGCGCGCGGCGGCGCATGTGAGGGTCTGGAGGCGGCGAAAGCATGGCACACGGTCGGTGGCGTCCCGTCGTATCGCGCCTCGATAAGCTCATGGGGCGGAACCCACCCACTAACGTACGCGCACGCACGCGCGCGGAGCGCTTGCGACCTGGCCCCCGGAGTTGGCGTTGGGCGGAAAAATGCGGAGCGCGACCGGCGGATCGGCCGAAAAAAGTTCGGGCAATCTCCGCCGAACCTTCGCCGGCTGCGATTCGATACCCTCTTGCGCCGCAACATGTCCACAGGCCGAAAATCGTTGCACCGCAACGGGCGGTGGCCGGGTAGGCCGGGATTTGCCCACAGCGTCATACGCGCTTCACGATGGCTGAAAACGGGGGTGTTGACACCGGAAGGGGGTTGCCCCTATAAACCGCCCATCGACGACGCGCTGCCGCCGCCAACTGGACGGAACGACAGCGCGTCTCTGACGCTCCTCACGACTTCACTGATGTGAAGCCGCCGGTTAAAGAGCCGGACGATGATGCGTCTGTCGGCCCTTCTAGGGCAGGGAGGCTTCGGCTTCCACCGCTGTTTGACATGTATGACAGAAGAAAGAGAAACGTGGACGGCGGAGTCCTTGCGGGGTCTCTTCTGGCTTTCGGGCTGGTTGAGATCTGTGAGACTTTGGCGGTCTACGGAACTCCGGACGCTTC
>JAEZMT010000330.1 GCA_023442085.1 Pseudomonadota bacterium
GCCCGCCGCTCATTTGCCGACCTTCGCGAGCACCTTCTTGAAGAGGTCGCGCACGCTGTCGCCCATCAGCGTCATGCCGCCGTCGAGCGCACGATCCACGAGCGAGCCCACGGGCACGTCCTCCGCCGTATAGAGCGGAATGTCCAGCGCCTTCACCTGCCCTCGCGTCACCTGCATGCGCCCCACCTCCGTGCCCTTGGCGACGGGCGCCCGCAGCGGCCCGGTGTAGACCACGCGAGCGGTGACACGCTCATTGCCCGAGCGCGGGGTGAGGATGGAGACCGGCCCCTTCGCCACGAGCCCAACCGACCCCTGCGAACCGCCGAACACCTGAGCCCGGCCGATCTCCTGATCCGCCGTGAAGATCTGTCGTTGCCGGAAGGACTGGAAGCCCCATTCCAGCAGCTTGCGCGTCTCCTCCAGCCGTTCCTTCTCGCTCCGCGCGCCGAGGGTGGCGACGATGAGGCGCTGGCCGTTCTGCACTGCCGAACCGAGGGCGTGGTAGCCCACATCCTTCACCCACCCCACCTGAAGGCCATCGGCACCGATGCCGGCGTCCAGCAGCACGTTGCGATTGCGCTGCTTGATGCGGCTCCATTCGATGTTGGGGCGCGCGAACACCGGATAGTAGGTGGGATAGGTGCGGATGATGTGGGCGGCGAGCAGGCCGAGATCGCGGGCGGTGGAGTACTGGCCGGAATCCGCGAAGCCCGTGGCGTTGTGGAACTCGGAATTGGCCATGCCGATGGCCTTTGCCTCGGCATTCATCATCTGGGAAAACTCGCTCTCGGTGTTGGCGACGCCCTCGGCCAGCGCGATGGCCGCATCATTGCCCGAGACCACCAGCGCGCCGGCCAGCAGTTCGCCGACCGGGGCCGGCTTGTTGACCTCGGCGAACATGGCCGCCCCGCCGGAGGGGCCGCCGCCGCGCTTCCAGGCGTTGACGCTCACCATGAAGGGCGTGTCGAGCGCGATCTTGCCGGCCTTGAGCTGGGAGAAGACCACATCCGCCGTCATCACCTTCGTGAGCGTGCCGGGGGCGAAGCGCTTGTCCGCGTCCTTCTCGTACAGGATCGTGCCGGTCTCGAAATCGATCAGCACCGCGCCGGGCACGGAGGTCTGGAAGCCCTGCGCCTGCTGGGCGGACGCAGGCAATGGCGCGCTCGCGATGGCGATCAGCGCCAGCGCGACGGCGGGACGGGTGAGCGCGGCGAAAAGGCGGGAGGCGAAGCGGGAGGGCACGGACATCAGGCTCCACCGGATACGGCACGCGGGGTGCCGTGCGCTGGCCATGGGTGCGGCTGGAGCTGGCGGTTCCCCTTCGGCCGGATCATCGCGAAGCGCCGGCTTCGGGTAAAGCCCTGCTGGAACCGGGACGGGGGGATATCTTCAGCTTGGGGGTTCTGCGGCCGAGCGGTTCAGCGCTCTCCCGGCACCCCGGCGAAGCCGAGGCCGGAGACGGGCGCGGCGCCCTGCGACCAGCCGGCACTGGCCACCACCTGCCCGGAGCTTCCCGCCTGGCCGAGATCATAGGGCCGCGACGGCGGCACCGGCGCGTCGCCGGTCGGGACCGCGGCAGCGGCCACGCTGCGGATGGAAGGGCCTTCCGGCACGAAGGGCTTGGCCGAGGCCACGCGCACGGGCGAGCCCTCGATCAGGTCGGCCGGGGTGCCATCGGTGCGCAGGGTGGAGGCGAGCTTGATGTCGTCGTCATCATCCAGCGGCGCGCGGCCGAGATACTGCACGCGCACCCGCGCGACGCCGTTCTTGGCGAAGCCCAGCAGTTCGGCCGTCTTGTACGATACGTCGATCAGGCGATCGCCCACATAGGGCCCGCGATTGTTGACGCGCACCACGATGGAGCGGTCGTTGGACAGGTTCGTCACCCGCACGTAGGACGGCATGGGCAGCGTCTTGTGGGCGGCGGAGATGGACGCCATGTCGAAGATCTCGCCATTGGCGGTCTTGCGGCCGTGGAAATCCTTGCCGTACCAGGACGCCTGCCCTTCGGCCACGTAATTGGGGTTCTCGGCCGGGAAATAGGTGCGCCCGCCGATGGTGTAGGGCTTGCCCACCTTGTAGCCACCGCCGCCGCGCGGCACGGGCTCGCCCTCCGCGATCACGCGCGGGCTGGTGGACACGCCCCAGATGGGATCGATCTTGCTTCCGAGAGAATCCACCGAGCCGCAGCCTGCGACCGCGACGAGGGAGGAGAGCACCGCGAGGGTCCGCACCCTGCGGATGGATGGCGCCGCCCCCGCGCCTGCGACGGCGCGCACGAGGTGACCGATCCTGTTCCGCTGCGTCCCCGCCGATCCCGTCATCATCCGTGCCCGGTTCCCCGCTTTTGCTGCCGCCGGCAGAGACAGAACGCATCGCGCCGCGATCAGCAAGGACCCCGGCAGATTGCGCCAACAGGGGGTCCAATGACGGCGAAAATGGGGCGCAGCCGCGGCCATGGTTAACAAACGGCAATAATGCCACCCATTGGGATACCGCGCCGGCATCCTCCGGCGCCGGTGACCCGCTCTCTTCCGCCTATCCCCGCCTCCCGCGCCCGCCCCTCTCGACGCGCCCGCGCACCTGCTCTAGATGGGACCCTCAAGCGTCCCGCCCCGCACGCGGGGCCTGGACGGGTGGCCGAGTGGTTTAAGGCAGCGGTCTTGAAAACCGCCGTGGGGGCAACTCCACCGTGGGTTCGAATCCCACCCCGTCCGCCAGCCAGATCGACATGCTGACGAGGGCCTCGGCTATCGAGGCAACAAATTTGGACTGATACTTTGGCGCGTGCCAGCTTAAAATGGCTAGTTCGCTTTCGGATCGCTGCCGTTGAAAGGCTAAGTTACGCGCTTTCGAAAATCAGGCCGCCACATTTGACGACATTTGCTACCTAATTTTTCCCTGGGCGCTAGGAATTTTTCGCAAGAAAAAAGGCTGCACGATCTAACGTTAAGATGAGATTGGCGATGGATTTAGAAAAATTTCGCAGAGAATCTTTTAGACACGCACAAAGCCCGCATTTTTGGTTGCGGACAGCATACTCACTGCGCGACGCTGCAGAAGTAGTTCTAGCCGCCGAGCGCAGCAAGGAACCGGCCTACCTCGAGGCATACAAACGCGCATCAGAAACAGCTGAGATGCAGATGACGTTAACCGGACAGACTGCACACGCAGAAATCGAAGCCGACGAACCAAATTACATACACGGTGAATTGCTTTACGCATTTGCTTTTGAAAATGCCCTCAAAGGCATTCATATCGCTAGCGGATTGGCTCGGACAGCCCACAATCGCATAGATAAAAACATATCGACACACGACATTGCAGCACTCGCGCGGAGTACCAGCTTGTCGTTGTCAACAGACGAATTCGCGCTACTTGAAGGATTATCGCAAATTGCGATTTGGTGCGGGAGATACCCCGTCGCGCTTAAATTTTCTGATTTTGACAAGATGTTGCCCAACTGCCTATCGCCCAACTCGATAATGGATTTCGGAAGCCGCCACCCCCTTTTGCGGTCAATATTTGACCGTTGCGCGACCGAACTTGTAACTTTAGCCAAGTACTCGCCCGCAAAATTTGGGGTGGTGGTTGTTCCTGCACCTCCTGGCATTGAATAAGAACGCGCACCGAGGCGCCTAATACGCGTTTTTATATTCTGATAAACGCCCCTTCAACCTCACCCCAACGCCCCATCCGGCGCCTCGATCGTCAGCAGGTTCGACAGGTCTGCCCCGCTCTCCGGCGCGGCCATGGGGCAGGTGGTGCCGGGGAGGACGGCCACGTCGAACAGCTCGCGGATGGCGCCTTCGAGGCGGATCCATTCCACCACGTCGCCGGTCGAAAGCTTGATGATCTGGACGCCGCACCAGGGCGTGCCGCCGCGCCGGGCGATCTCCTCTTCCAGCGGCAGGCCGGAGAAGGAAAGGTGGCGCGGCAAGGAGAGCGTGACCACCGCGTGGCCGGCGTGGATGGAGAGGCCGCGCAGGAAGCCCGGGCAGAAGGCCACATCCTGCTTCGCGCCCGTGACGGGATCGACCCGTACCAGATAGCCCCGCGCGGAATCCAGCAGCCATATCCAGCCGTCATGGACACGCGGCGAATGGGGCATGGAGAAGCCGCCGGCGATCACGGCGTGGTCGTCCACCCGGATGAGCAGCCCGCCGCCCACGCGGTGCTCGCGCCAGCCATCCACCACATCGGTGGCGGAGACGGCGGTGACGTAGCGCACGCGCCCGTTCTGCAGCGCGAGGCCATTGAGATGGCAGCGATCCTCGGCTGCGAGGCGGGAGATGAATTTCGGCTTCCACACCGGCTTGAAGGAGTGCGTGGCGCTCACCGTCGCGAGGCAGCTGAACTTGGTGTTCACGAACACGATGCGGCCGCTCGCCTCCACCGAGATCTCGTGGGCGTCCACGTCACCGGTGACGAAGGCGGTGCGCGGCACGTAGAGGCGGTCGAAATTCTGGTTCGCCCGCTCGTCCCGGCCGAGCACGTTGGCGAAGCGCCAGATCTGGTTCAGCGAGGCGAGATAAAGCTCGTCGCCGCGCGGGGCGAGCCCCATGGCCCGCACGAAATTGCGCTGGTGGAAGGAAAGGTTGTCGTTGCCGAACTGGCCGACGAGGAAGAGCTGCCCGCTCTGGTAGGACGAGAAGGCGAGGCTCACCCGATGCTGCGCCAGCCACGCGGCGAAGCTGCGCGAGCAGGTGATCTGGGTCTGATCCTCCGCCAGCGACGGCGGAGCTGCCGCCCCGACCGTCGCCGCCGCCTCGCGCGCCTCACCCATCGTTCCCACCCGCTCCGGCTATGGAGATCTCTTGCCCCCGGGGTCTGTTTTCCCCACGGTCCTGGGAGTGAAGCCGGTTTTGGCAGCTGAGGCCAGACCGCGCACCAGAAGCGCACAGCCTAGGCGAGGATTGGAAGTCGGGGCCTCAGAGCGCAGGTCAGCGTGCCGTCAGGCGTGCGCGAGATAGCGCGGCGCCGGTGTGGCGCCGCCGAGCCGGGGCGCCATGCCGCGGCGCGCCGCCTCATACGCCAGCCATTCGCCGCCGTCCTGCAGCGCCGGAATGGTGACGACCTCGCCGGCGTCGAGGCCCGCGAGCGCGGCGTCCACCATCTCCTCCGCGGACATCACGATCTCCTTCGGCAGGTTCCCGTGGCCACCCACGCCGGGGATGTTCCAGAACTCGGTCGCCGTGGCGCCGGGCAGCACCGCCTGCACGCGCAGGCCGCGCGCGCCCAGTTCGTGGTGGAGCGACTGG
>JAEZMT010000343.1 GCA_023442085.1 Pseudomonadota bacterium
GACCGGCGCGGTGCTCGATCTTCATGTCCTTGGGCGCGGTGATGCCGATGCGCGCATGTTGACCGGCCCCACCCGAGGTGCGGCCGACGAGCACGATCGTCACGTCGCCGACGACGATGCTGTCACCTACATAAAGGTTGGTCATGAGCATGGCCCGCCGATCAGAATGCTATCGGGGGCGACGGTCAAACTATCGAATATGTACCTATTTGAACAAGATTGATCGAACTCGATCTTATCTGAGCGAATATGAGCGCATTATTCGCTCCAAATATATTCAATTTTCCACAGGGACAGCAAGAGTGGCTTTGCCAGCCGCGGGCTTCCCAGCCGCAACGCGGTCGATGTAGTCGGCCCAATCGCCCATCATCTGGCGTCGCCCTGCAAGGTACTGCGCACTGTTGTAAGCGCCTCGAATTTTGTTCCGCTCGTCGTGGGATAGCTGGCGCTCTACCCAGTCGCGGTCATAACCAGCTTCGTTGAACCATGTTGAGGCCATGCCACGAAAGCCATGCACCGTGGCCCGGCCATGCCAGCCCAGGCGGTAGAGGGCGTACAGCATCGTGTTGTTCGACATCACCCCCTCCTTGGACGGAGAGGGGAACAGGTACGGACTAACGCCGGACAGCGGTCGAAGCTCCCTGAGCACGGCCACAGCCTGACGCGAGAGCGGAACCAGATGTTCGAAGCGCATCTTCATGCGGTCCGGCGGAATACGCCAAAGCGGTTCCACGCCCTCCTCACCGTTGAGGCCCTCAAACTCCGCCCATCGGGCGGCCCGTAGCTCGCTTGTCCGGACGAAAGTCAGCAGCATCAGCTTCAAGGCCAACGCCGTTCGCGGATCGCCGTCATATGCGGCTACCGCACGAAGGAAGTCCGGCAACTCCTCGCGCGGCATCGCGCGATGGTGCTGCTGCCGGAGGCTTCAGGGCGCCGCGAAGGTCTTGCGTTGGATCACGCGTCGCCCGGCCTGTCGCAACCGCATAGCGAAACACCGCGCCGACTGCCTGCATCTCGCGCCCCGCGAGATCGAGGGCACCGCGCGCCTCCACCTTTCGGATCGCGGCGAGAATTTTGGGCGGCTCGATATCCGCGATAGGTCGGCGCCCGATTGCGGGAAACACGTCAGCTTCCAGCCGGCTGAGGAGGAGCTTGGAGTAAGAGGCCACCCAGGCTGAGGACTTTAGGGTGTGCCACTCCCTGGCGATCACCTCGAATGTCCGATCGGTGCCCAGAGCTACGGCGGCCTTGGTCGCTCGCCGCGCCTCGCTAGGGTCCGTTCCGTTCGCGAGTTACTCCTTGATTTCGTCGCGCCGCTTCCGCGCCTCAGCGAGCGTGACAGTCGGGTACACGCCAAGCGAGAGCGTTTTCTGTTTTCCCGCAAAACGGTAGGACATCCGCCAGTAGCAATGGCCATCCGGATTCACCAGCAGGAACAGCCAGCCACCATCGCCGAGCTTGTAGGGCTTCTCTTTTCCCTTGGGATTCCTGACTTGCGTGTCGGTCAGCGGCATTGATGGTACCCGCCCTGATGGTCTTTTTGGGGACCATCAACAGTACCATCAAAATGCGTGGCTACCAGCAGCCCAAAATGGACGACGGTGATCGAGCGTGACGCCAAGAAGCGAGCGAATTCAATGCTTCGGTGGGTGAACTTGATCGGGTTTGGTCGTCGGTGGACATCGATATGGCTGGGGGACCTGGATTCGAACCAGGATTAACGGAGTCAGAGTCCGCGGTTCTACCGTTGAACTATCCCCCAAACACCCGGCGTCCGCGGAGCGGAGGCGGGAGGGTCTGCCGAGGCAGGTGGGCTCTATACGCAATTCGATCGCCGGGTTCAACTCCCCATTCAGCGTCATTCACACTCCCTTTTCGAGAGGGGTCGCACTAGGGGTATCGGGCAGGTTCGGCGACGGTCCGACCCGGCCCCGACGTGGTATACGTGATACGCAATGGTGCCATGCACAATTCGCTATGTTGCAATGCACGCTGATGCCCTATCTTCCCTCCATCAAATGGAGGCGAAAATGGTCACGATCACTGCACATGCTCCCCGCGAAACCGGCTTCTTCGGTCGCATCGGCGCTGCGGTGTGCGACTTCTTCGACGCCGTCGCCGAAGCCCGCGCCATGTCGGAGCGCTACGAGTACCTCTCGCGCCGCTCCAACAGCGAGCTTGCCGAGATGGGCCTCGACCGTCAGCGCATCGCCCAGGCTGTTGCCCGCGGGTTCTGAGAATTTCTGAAGGCCCGGCCGCGCAGTCTCGCGGCGGCCGGAAAGTATCTGTCTTCCGCGTTTCCTCCCAGTGCCCTCCACCCGCTGTCGCAAGGCAGCGGGTTTTCTTTTGTCCCTACTCCACCTTCACCGTCACGCTGTCGCTGCGGCCGTCCGCATCGATGACGGTGAGGCGGGCGAAGCCGCGGCCGGGCGGGGTCCAGAACAGGGTGCGGCGATCCTCCACCCGCGCCACGGGGCGGCCATCCATGAGCAGGGTCAATGGGAAGGTGCCGCCGTCCACCTTGAGGGCCAGCGTCTCCGCCCCCTCGGCAGCGACCCGCGCGCCGTCCGGCGGATAGACCACCTCCATCGCCTGCTCCTGCCGCGCCCGGCCGAAATGCCGCTGGGGCGGGGGGAGCCTCGCGTTGCCGGCCATGATGGCGCCGCGCGGGGCAGAGGCGAGGCTCGCGGGGGTGCGCACGATGCGGGCGAAGGCGTCGAACAGCAAAGGCGCCGCCGCGGCGCGGCCGGTGAGATCCGGCACCGCCTGCCCGTCCGGACGGCCGACCCAGACGCCCACGGTGCGCCGCCCGTCGAAGCCCACCGCCCAGCTGTCGCGATAGCCGTACGATGTGCCGGTCTTGAAGGCGATGCGCCCGCCGAGCGCATTCTCGGGCGCGGGCGTGCCGAGCAGGCACTGGCCCACATACCAGGCGGCCACCTCGTCCACGAGCCGGGCCTTGCGCGGCGCCGCCACCGCCCCGTCGCCCCGGCGGAAGACGGGCGCATGGGCCTCCCCGCCCCGCGCCAAAGCGGCATAGAGGGTGGTGAGATCGATGAGGCGGATGCCCACGCCGCCGAGCCCCATGGGCAAGGCCGGCGCGGCGCCGGGGGGCAGTTCCAGCCGCCCGCCCGCCTGCTGCATGCGGCTCGCGAGGCGCTGCGGCCCCACCGCTTCCAGCAGCCGCACCGCCGGCACGTTCAGCGACATCTGCAGCGCCTTGCGCACGGAAAGCGTACCCTGGAAGGTGCGGTCGAAATTCTCCGGCCGCCACGCACCGAAGCGGGCGGGCCGGTCCTCGATCAATGTCTCGGGATGGGCGATGCCGTCCTCGAAGGCGAGGGCATAGATGAAGGGCTTCAGCGTCGAGCCAGGCGAGCGCACGGCGCGGGCGAGGTCCACGGCGCCGGCGCGGTCCTTGTCGAAATAATCGGCGGCGGCGACGTAGGCGCGCACCTCGGCGCTGTCATTGTCCATCACCACGATGGCGGCGGAGAGCCCGCGCCCCAGCGTGCGGGTGCGCTCGCGCACCAATTCCTCCAGCCGCTCCTGCAAGGGGGCATCGAGCGTGGAAAGGTGGCGGGACAGGTCCGGCCGCTCGGCCGCCATCTCCTCGGAGAGATGGGGGGCGGTCTGCGGCAAAGGCCGGCGCGCCGTGGGCACGGCCTCGGCCTTGGCGACGCGCACCTCGTCCGGGGCGATGATCCCCTGCGCGGCGAGGCGGTCCAGCACGCGGTCGCGCGCCGCCCTGGCGCGGGCGGGATGGCGGTCCGGCCGGCGCGTCTCGGGCGATTGCGGGAGCGCCACCAGCAGTGCCGCCTCGCCCAAAGTGAGCCGCCGCGGCTCCTTGCCAAGATAGGTGAGCGCGGCCGCGCGCACCCCCTCGATGTTGCCGCCATAGGGGGCGAGGGTGAGATAGAGCGAGAGGATCTCGTCCTTCGAGAGCCGCGCCTCCAGCTCCAGCGCGCGGCGCATCTGGGCGAGCTTGGCGTCCAGCGTGCGGGCGCGCGGCGGCAGGGTCAGCCGCGCCACCTGCATGGTCAGCGTCGAGCCGCCGGAGACGACGCGCAGGGACCCCGCCGCCTGCCCCGCCGCGCGCAGTAGGGCCAAAGCATCGACGCCCATGTGGTCGCGGAAGCGCCGGTCCTCATAGGCAAGGATCATGGCGACGAGGCGCGGGTCCACGTCGCTCGCGGAGGCCGAAAGGCGCCACCGCCCGTCCGGCAAGGCGAAGGGGCGCAGCAGGCGGCCCTCCTTGTCCACCACCTCGGCCGAGACCTTTGGCTCCGGCGGCGGTGGCGCGTCGGCGCGGATCACCGCGAGGCCCACGGCACCGCCCCCAAGCGCCAGCACAAGGCCGAGCCCCGCCGCGCCGGCCATCCAGCGCCACAGGCGCGGGCGGGCAGGAGACGGCTGGGGCGCCTGCGGCAGCTCGCTCATCGCGCGGGCGCGACCTCCATGCTGCCGGCGGCCGTGCGGGCGAAGCGGTCGGGGCGGTACATGTCCTCCACCATGGCCGGGGGATGGGCATAGCGGCCGGGCGAGACGGCCCGCACCGTGTAGGCGACGACGAAGGCGCCATCGCCCTCCTCCCGCGTCACCGAGGCGACGAAGCGGTCGTCGCGGAACTCCACATGGCCGGCCTCGCTGGTCTCGTCGAGCCAGGTGAAGCCGCCGTCACCACCCTTGATGAGGTTGGGATTCTCGATCTCGAAGCCCGCCGGCAGGTAATCCACCAGCAGCACGTCGGCGAGCGCGCTCTTCTCCTCCGAGAAGGTGAGCACCACCGCGAAGCGCTGGTTCTGCACCGCCTTGGTGGGGTCTGCCGGCTTGCCGTCGAGGGTGAAATACTTGCGGTCCAGCGCGAAGCCCTTGGAAATGGCGGGCTCGGGCGCTACCGGCGCGCCGTTGACGCCCACCACCACCTTCACCGCCTCGGTACCCGCGTTGCGCACCGTGAGCGGGCCGCGCTCCAGATCGGCGCGGGAGAGCTTGCTGCCGAACGGCCCGCGCACGAGCCCGCCATCCACCTCCAGCGTCATGTTGGCGGCGCTGGCGACGAGCGTGCGGGCGGCGAGCAGCAGCCACGCATTTTCCTGCGTGGAGGTGCGCTCCGTGCGCACGCGGGCCGCATCGACGCGGGCCAGCGCCACGGCGGCCACCTTCTCCAGCCCCGCCTCGCGGGCGAGCACGGTCAAGGCAGCGGCGTCACGCAGCACCGATCCGAAATCGGCGCGGCCGATCTCCGGCGCGGTGGCGCTGGCGGGAATGCCTTCCAGCGCCACGTTGAACGCCCGTTCCGCGCGGGTGCGGTCGCCCAGCAGCGCGAGGGCCGCGCCCACCTGCCCGCGGGCCAGCGGCGAAGAGAGGTCCTTCAGCCGCGTGTCGGCGAGGTAGCGCAGGTCCCCCAGCGGCGCGCGGCCGTTGCGGGCCAGCACGTAGAGGGCATAGGCCAGCCCCTCGCTGGCGGAGCGCATGTCGGCGCCCGCGAGGTTCACCGTATTGCGCAGCCGGTCGAGGGCCAAGGAGAAGGCCTGATCGGGGACCGCGAAGCCCTTCTCCTTCGCGCGGGTGAGGAAATCGACCACATAGGCGTCGAGCCAGGTGTCGCTGCCGCCCGCCGACCACAGGCCGAACGAGCCGTCCGAGCCCTGCCGCGAGAAGACGCGGACGATGGCGTCGCGGATGCGCTGGTCGGCCTCCGGATCGGCCGCGCGGCCAACCAGCACGGACAGATCGTTGTAGGAGAGGAGCGGCAGCGCGCGGCTCGTCACCTGCTCGGTGCAGCCATAGGGGTAGCGGTCCAGTGCCGCCAGCAGTGCCGGCACGTCGATGGCGCTGGAGGGCGATACGCTCACCGCCACGCTGCCGGTGCCCGGCAGGAGAT
>JAEZMT010000468.1 GCA_023442085.1 Pseudomonadota bacterium
TCTCAACGGCGGCCGGGGTGCCGCCCAGAGGATCAGGAGCAGACCATGCGCAGCATCGGACTTCATCATGTGACCGCCATCGCCGGCCCGGCCCGTCGCAATCTCGACTTCTACACCCGCACCCTCGGGCTGCGGCTGGTGAAGAAGACCGTCAATTTCGACGATCCCGGCACCTACCACTTCTATTTCGGCGATGCCGCCGGCTCGCCCGGCTCCATCCTCACCTTCTTCCCCTGGGAGGCGGCCGGCATCGGCCGGGCGGGCGTGGGCGAGACGCAGGAGACGGCGTTCCGCATCCCGGAGGCGGCCGTGAGCTACTGGACCGAGCGTCTCGTCACCGCCGGCCTTTCGCCGGACCTGCCGGAGAAGCGCTTTGGTGAGACCGTCCTCGCCTTCAAGGACCCCGACGGAATGCGCATCGCCCTCGTCGGCGTGCCCGGCATCGAGGCCGAGCCAGCCTGGGGCGGCGGCGAGGTGCCGGAGGCGCACGCCATCCGCGGCATGCATTCCGTAACCCTCCTCCTGAAGGAGGCCGGCGCCACCGCCGACATTCTCACCGACGTGTTCGGCTTCGAGGAGGCCGGTCGCGAGGGCACCCGCATCCGCTACCGGGCGCCGGGTGTTGCGGTCGGCGGCATCGTGGACATCCGCGAGGCCGGCGGCTTCCTCTCCGGCCGGCAGGGACGCGGCAGCGTCCACCACATCGCCTTCCGCGCCTCCGACGACGCGGCGCAGGCCGAGATGGTGGAGAAGCTGACGGCCCGCCACGGCCGCCATGTCACCGAGCAGCGGGACCGGAACTACTTCCGCTCCGTCTACTTCCGCGAGCCCGGCGGCGTCCTGTTCGAGATCGCGACCGACGATCCTGGCTTCGCCGTGGACGAGGCGCCCGAGCATCTCGGCGAGGCGCTGAAGCTGCCGGCCCAGTACGAGGCGCACCGCGCCGAGATCGAGCGGGTTCTCCCGCAGGTCGCCTGAGCAAAGGCCCGAAACCCATCATCGCCCGGCCGTTTCCGCGGCCGGGCGCTCAAAGGAATACCTCGATGACCGCCCTGCCCCTGGGCCCCGCCGCCACCGCGCGGGGTCCCCTTTCCTTCACTCACCGTTTCGTTCCGGCCACCGATCCGGCCGCCGCGCCGCTCTTGCTGCTCCACGGGACCGGCGGCGACGAGAACGATCTCCTCTCCCTCGGACGGATGCTGTCGCCGGGCGCGGCGCTGCTGTCGCCGCGCGGCAAGATCAGCGAGGGCGGCATGCCCCGCTTCTTCCGCCGGCTGGCGGAAGGCGTCTTCGACGAGGAGGACGTGGTGCGGCGCGCCAACGAGCTGGCCGATTTCATCGGCGAGGCGCGCGCCGCTTATGGTCTGGCCGCCCCCGTGGCGGTGGGCTTCTCCAACGGCGCCAACATCGCCGCGGCGATGCTGATGCTGCGTCCGGATGCGCTCTCCGGCGCGGCGCTGCTGCGGGCCATGGTGCCCCTCGCGAACCCGCCTGCCGGCACCATCGCCGGAACGCCGGTGCTGCTGCTCTCGGGTTCTGCGGATCCGATCGTGCCGGCGGCGAACGCGGCCCGCCTCGCGGCCCAGCTCGGCGAGCGCGGCGCCCGCGTGGAGCATCGCGTGCTGCCGGGCAGTCACGGCCTGATGCCCGCGGACATGTCCGCCGTGCGCGACTGGCTTGCGCGGACCGCCCCGGCCACCTGAACTCCGGACCGAAACGAGGCCCGGCGCGCAGGGCACTATGCTCAGCGCGCCGGCTTCGCCGGGGCGGCCGGGGTCGCCATGGCGGCGTTTCCGCCGCCGACCCGCGATGCGGCGACGATAGCCGGCGCCAGCGCCTCCGCAAGGCAGGTATAGCCGGCGTCATTCATGTGGAAGCTGTCCCACGCGAGCGTCTTGCGGAAGCCCTGCGGATCCTGAGCGGCCCACTGCTTCATCATGGCGTAGCGGCGCAAGAGCGGAACACCCCGGCCCGTCGCCGTGGAATCGACCGCGTCCACGAAGCTCTCGTAGCGCGCGATATCGGTGATGCCGGGGAAATACTGCTGGTCGATCACGATCGCCGCTGCGCCCGCCGCCGCGATGGCCGAGAGGCCCTGCGTGACGATCGCGCGCAGCCGGGTGGGATCGCCGCCGAAGATGACATCGTTGGTGCCCACCTGCCAGATGACCAGGTGCGGTGCGGGCTGCGCCTTCACCAGCCCCTCCAGGCGCGCGAGGGTGGACGGGCCGGTCTCGCCAGAGACGCCGGCATTCATCACCGTGACCCGCCCCTCGCCCATGAGCGTCGACAGACGGCGGGCCAGCTGGCTCGGATAGGTCTGGTCGGAGCTCGACGCGCCGGCGCCGGCGGTGGTGGACGAGCCGATCGCCAGGATGCGCAGCGGCTGGCCGTCCTTCAACGCCTTCACGCCGGCCGGCATGGACAGGGCCGGAGACGGGCGCGCGGTGCAGCCGCCGGCCGCCGACGCAGCAGCGGGGCTGAGTGCGGACAAGGCAACGGCAATCACGGGAAGTGCGAAACGGCGAAGACGGCGCATGGCAGGACCGAGGTAAGAGGCAGCGCCGTCCAGTCTGGAGCGCGCACCGGATTGAACCCAAGGGAAGGCCGGCGTCAACCTTAATGCTTGGAACCTCGGGCTATTCTGCGGCGCGAAGGGCGCTCTGCGCCGGCAGCGCCGGGCGGGGATCCACCCACGCGCCGGCTTCGATCTCGGCGATCTGCTGGGAGATATCGCGCACCACTTTCCGCGAGAACGGCCCGAGGTGCATGTAGAACAGCGCCAGCGAGAGCAACTGCTCCAGCCTGTCCAGCCGCTTCAGCCCGCGCAGCACCACCGGCCAGACATGCACCGCCGTGCGCGGATGGCGCCAGGTGACCGTGGCGAGCACGCCAAACAGCCGCCCGAGATCGGCGGCGATCTGCCTGATGTCAATGGGGGCCGGCGGCGAAGGCGGCTCAGGAGATTTGACCGCACCCTCCTGACGGCCGACGAGTTCCGACAGCCGGCGGATGCGGCCGAAGAAGGCACGTGGCGCGTACACCCGCGCATAGACCTCGCGATAGCGCCGCAGCACGTCGACCCGTGGCTCCAGCGTGGCGAAATTGAGCCCGGCGCCGGTCTGGTCGCCATTGCGGAAGTCCTCTTCCCGCAGCGGGAACATCCGCCCTTCCCGCTCCAGCCGGCGCGACAGCTGGGTGTCGGGAAGCGCATAGAGCAGGCCCAGCGAAACCACCGGGATCGCCGCCTCCTCGATCAATTCCGCCATGGCGTCCGCCGCGTCGGGGGATTCATTGTCGAAGCCGACGATGAAGCCAGCGATCACCACGATACCCGCCGCATAGATGCGGTGGACGCTGGCGGCGATGTCGCGCCGGGTGTTCTGCTTCTTCTGGGTGGAGCGCAGCACCTCGGGATCGGGGCTCTCGATGCCCACGAAGACGAGATAAAATCCGGCCGCCGCCATCTGATCCAGCAACGCAGAATCGTCCGCCAGGTTGAGCGAGGCCTCGGTGGAGAAGTGGAACGGGTGCCCGTGCGCCTGCTGCCACGCGATGAGATGCGGCAGGAAGGCCTTCACCGCCTTCTTGTTGCCGATCAGATTGTCGTCGACGAAATCCACATGCCCCCGGTAGCCGAGCGCATAGAGGGCATCCAGCTCCGCCAGCATCTGCTCGGTGGTCTTGGTCCGCGGCACCCGGCCATACAGTTCGATAATGTCGCAGAACTCGCAGGTGAACGGGCAGCCGCGGGAAAACTGCACGCCCACGAACAGATAGTCCGGCAGGTGGAGCAGATCGAAGCGCGGCACAGGCGTCCGGGTCACGTCCGGCCGCTCGTCCGGCGCGGTAATGAGGCCGGTGCGCTCGCCGCGCTCCCAGACCGCCACAAAGGCGGAGAGCGTGGCCTCCGCCTCGCCGAGAACTCGGAAGTCGGCCGCCTCATAAGCTTCGGGGCTGGAGGACACGTCCGGCCCGCCGACCACCACGACCTTGCCCGCTGCCTTCATGGCGGCGACGGCGGCCAGCGCCTCCTGGCGCTGGGGCAGCATGCCGCTGACGAAAACAACGTCCGCCCATGCAAGGTCGGCCGGGTCCAGCGGGCGGGCATTCAAATCGCACAGCCGCGCCTCCCAGTGGGCGGGCAAAAGCGCGGCGACGGTGATCAGTCCCAGCGGCGGAGCCATGCAGCGGGCGCCTTTGAGGCGCGCCAGCTCAAGATTGCGCCAGAAGCTCGCCTGCGCGAACCGCGGATAGAGAAGCAGCACCCGGACGCCCGACATCGCCCCTCCCGTGAATCCCGGCCATCCTAGGATGGTTGCGCAGCAATGTCATTGCAACGACGCAACGCGTTGCCGGACACCGGCGGGCGTTGTCTACTCGGTCGGATATGGGAGAAGATCGAAGTGGCGGGAGTGACGGGGCTCGAACCCGCGACCTCCGGCGTGACAGGCCGGCGCTCTAACCAACTGAGCTACACCCCCGAACCGGCGGCAGGTCTTGCCGACCACCGAGGAGAGCGGCGTGGTACGGCACCCCTCCGCCCAAGTCAAGCAAGCCGCGCATTTTTTGCGGGTGAGTTGTCCACAGGCTCCGCAAAAGCGAGCAAGTGCAACGCTTTTGGGCCGGCCGGAAGA
>JAEZMT010000026.1 GCA_023442085.1 Pseudomonadota bacterium
TCATGGTGATGAACTACGGGGCGGAGAACGATTCCGGCGACATGGGCCAGGACGCCATCGACGCGGCGGAAGCCACCATCGCCCAGCTCGAAGCCCTCGGCATCGATGCCAAGGTGGGCATCACGCCCATGATCGGCATCAACGACGTGCGCAGCGAGGTGTTCAGCCTTGAGGACGCGCAGCAGCTGGTGGATTATGCGGACGGCAACGACCACATCGCGTCCATCGCCATGTGGTCCCTCGGCCGCGACCATGGCGACGCGCCGGGCCATCTGACCAACGACAGCAGCGGCGTGGCCCAGCATGACTGGGACTTCGCCAAAATCTTCGCGACGGTCTGATCTTCGTGCGGAACGCGCGGTCTAAGGCGTCTCGAACACCCGCCCCTCGCCATCGTCCGCGCCCGGCCCGGGGCGCGGCACCGCCGTGCGGCGGAAGGCGGCGGGGGTTGCGCCGAAGCGGGCCTTGAAGGCGCGGCCGAAATGGGAGCCGTCGGCAAACCCGAGGTCGGCGGCGATGCGGGCGGCGGAAAAGCGCGTGTTGGCCAGCATCCACCGCGCATGGCGCAGCCTGAGCGCGAGATAACTCTCCTGCGGGCTCTCATTGAGGCGATCGGCGAACAGCCGCTCCAATTGGCGCACGCTCAGCCCCAGCGCATCGGCGATGGCGGCGATGGCGAGCGGCTCGGCGAGGTTCTGCTCCATCAACAGCAGCGCGCGGGAGACGCGGGCATCGTCCACCGTGCCTTCCGCGAGGCGCGGCGCCGGCTGGGCGCTCTCGGCGGCGCGGGGGCGGTCGATGAGGAGGATGTTGAGCGCCTTCTGGGCCGTGGCGGCGCCCAGATGCTCGGTGACGAGGCGGGCGGCAAGGTCCGCGACGCCCGCCCCGCCCGAGCAGGTGATGCGGTCGCCATCCACCACGAACAATTGGTCCGCCACCGGCACGAGGGTGGGGAATTCGTCGAGAAAATCGCGGTAGTGATACCAGCTCACGCAGCATTTGCGCTGCGCCATCAACCCCAGCCGGCAGAGCAGGAACGAGCCGGTGCAGACGCCGATGAGCGGCACGCCCGCCGCCGCCGCGCGCTTCAGATAATCCCCGAGCGGATCGGCCTGCGCCGGCACCCCGCGCAGCAGGCCGCCCACCGCGACGATGTAGTCGAACGCGCGCGGGTCCAGCAGTTCTGAGGTGGGCTGGATGTCGATGCCGCAGGAGGAGCGCGCCGGCCGCAGGCGGGGGCTCATCACCTGCCACGAGCAGTCGATGGGGCGGGATCGGTCGCCCTTGTCGGCGGCGAGGCGCAGCACGTCCACGAAGCTGGAGAAGGCTGTCAGCGTGAAGTTCGGCAGGAGCACGAACCCCACCCTGAGCTTGGCGGACGGCGTGGCGCGGGCGGAGAAAACGTGTCGCATCTGTTCCAGACGAAAGTCGCAAGGGGACGAGCGGTCGCCCCCGCCGGCCAGCATGATGGAGCTTCGCCCCGGTGGCTGAACGGGTCAAGACAGGCGCGACAAGTCCTTGGGATACCGATAGAACAAGATCGCCGCCCCTGGAGGGACCGGATGACCAGCGTGTTCGACCTGTTCAAGATCGGCATCGGGCCGTCCTCGTCCCACACGGTCGGCCCCATGGTGGCGGCGCGCCGCTTCCGGGAGGCGCTGCCCGCCGGCACCCGTCGCATCACCGCCGAGCTGTTCGGCTCGCTGGCCTGGACCGGCAAGGGCCACGGCTCCGACCGCGCCATAGCGCTGGGCCTCATGGGCGCCCGCCCTGAGACGCTGGACCCGGACGACGTGCCGGCGCTGGTCGCGCGGCTCACCATCCGCAAGTCCATCGAAGTGGCGGGCGGGCGCATCGCCTTCGACCCCGAGGCCGATCTCATCTTCGATTTCGACACGCTGATGCCGCTGCACTCCAACGCCATGCGCTTTCGCGCCTATGGCGAAGACGGCGCCCTCATCGACGAACAGGTCTTCTATTCCATCGGCGGCGGCTTCGTGGTGGCGGAGGGAGAGGCGCGCGAGCCGGAGGCGGTTGAGGTGCCCCACCCGTTCGCCACGGCCTCCGAGCTTCTCTCCGCCTGCGCCCGCACCGGGCTTTCCATCGCCGGGCTCCAGTTGGCGAACGAATGCGCGCTGCGCCCCGTGGAAGACGTGGAGGAGAGGCTGGACGCGCTGCTCGCCGCCATGTTCGCCTCCATCGATCGCGGCCTCGCGCAGGAGGGCACCCTGCCCGGCCGGCTGCGGGTGCGGCGGCGGGCCAAGGCCATCCGCGACCAGCTTGAGGCGGACCGCCAAGCCAACCGCCGTCCGCCGCACGAGATCATGGATTGGGTCTCCGTCTTCGCCATGGCGGTGAACGAGGAGAATGCGGCGGGCGGGCGCATCGTCACCGCCCCCACCAATGGCGCGGCGGGCATCGTGCCGGCGGTGCTGCGCTATGTGCGCGACATCTGCCCGGACACCACCCACGCCCAGCTCCGCGACTTCCTGCTGACGGCGGCGGCAGTGGGGGCGCTCATCAAGCGCAACGCCTCCATCTCCGGCGCGGAGGTGGGCTGCCAGGGCGAGGTGGGCTCGGCCGCCGCCATGGCCGCGGCGGGGCTCGCCTGCGTCCTCGGGGCGAGCCCGGCGCAGATCGAGAATGCCGCCGAGATTGCCATGGAGCATCATCTCGGCATGACGTGCGATCCCATCGGCGGGCTGGTGCAGATCCCCTGCATCGAGCGCAACGCCTTCGGCGCCAACAAGGCCATCGCCGCCGCCTCCCTCGCGATGCGGGGCGACGGGGTGCACCTCGTCTCGCTGGATCAGGTCATCGAGACCATGCGCCAGACGGGAGCGGACATGCAGTCGAAATACAAGGAGACCTCGCAAGGTGGCCTCGCGGTAAACGTGCCGGAGTGCTGAAGGGGCAATGCATCCCGGCCGACTGCAACGAAGCGCGGCGCAGTGGAAGGAGAGCCGGGATCCAGCGCAGGAGCCCCCGCGCAGCGGGGCGAGACCCGAGGGTGGTGAGCTAAAGAAGCGCCTTCGGCGGTCTCTTGCGCTGGGCTCCGGCTCGCACTCCGCTGCGCTGCATGCGTCCGGAGCACGAGGGCGGCTCTCTGTGCCCCACCATTGCCTCCGCCGCCTGCCTTGCGCATGGTGGCGGCCCTTCGATGCCGCAGAGTGAGCGTATGAGCCTGCCGTCCCCCCTGTCCGCCCGTGATCTCGCCCACGCCATCCGTTCCGGCCACACGACGCCGGAAGCTGTGCTCGAACAGGTCGCGGAGGCGATCGCCGCGCGGGAAGGCGAGGTAGGCGCGTTCGTCACCCTCGCGCTCGACGAAGCCCGCGCCGCCGCGCGTGCGCCGGGCCTTGCCGCGCTGCCGCTCGCCGGCCTGCCGGTGGGGGTGAAGGACATCATCGACACCCGCGACATGCCCACGGCCTACGGCAGCCCCATCTATGACGGCTACCGTCCGCGCACGGACGCACCGGTGGTGGCGATGACGCGCCGGGCCGGCGGCCTCGTCTTGGGCAAGACCGAGACCACCGAATTCGCCTTCCTGGAGCCGGCGCGCACCCGCAACCCGCACCACCTCGGCTTCTCGCCCGGCGGCTCCTCGGCCGGGTCGGCGGCGGCGGTGGCGGCGGGGATGCTGCCGCTGGCGCTCGGCACCCAGACCGGCGGCTCGGTGATCCGCCCGGCCGCCTTCTGCGGCGTCACCGGCTACAAGCCCACCTTCCGTTTGCTGCCGACGCTGGGCATGAAGACCTTCTCCTGGCACCTCGACACGATCGGCCTGTTCGGCGCGCGGGTGCGCGACGTGGCCTTCGCGGCCGACGCCATCGCCGGACGCGGCCTCGACATCGGCGAAGAGACCGCCGTCGCGCCCCGCATCGCCATCGTGCGCACCGCCCGCGAGAGCGCCGCCTCGCCCGATGCCCACGCGGCGCTGGAGGCCGCCGCCCGCGCCGCGGAGGCGAAGGGCGCGCGCATCTTCGATCTGGAGCTGCCTGAAGCGCTGGAGGCGGCCGATGCCATTCACGGCACGGTGCAGGATTTCGAGGCCGCGCTCGCCCTCGGCGACGAACTCACCTATGACGCCGACCGCCTCTCCCCGCTGCTGCGCGGCCATCTGGAGGCTGCCCGCACCATCCCGCCCGACCTTTATGACGGCGCCCGACGGACCGCGAAACGGGCGCGGCACGCGCTGGGCGATGTGTTCGCGGAAGTGGACGCGCTCCTCACCTTCTCAGCCCCCGGTCCGGCGCCGGAAGGATTCGCCACCACGGGCTCGGCCATCTTCAACCGGCTGTGGACCCTGATGGGCTGCCCGGCGATCAATGTGGCGGGCCTTTCCGCCGCCAACGGCATGCCCGTGGGCGTTCAGGTTGTCGGGCGTTTTGGCCGCGACCGGCAGGCACTGGGCGTCGCGAACCTCGTGGAAGCCGCCATCGCGCCCTGAAATGCAGTATTCCACCGCCGCGTACCGTGCGCCGCAGCGGAAGGGAAAGCATAGAAGCGCGTTGCGCTTGACCCGTGCTGCACCGCGGAAAGTCATGCGCTGCAATAGATTGCAGCGGCGATGCAGCACAACTTACCTCTTTTCGCAGTCTGAGAGTTTGTTAAGCTTCTCTCAAGATCGACCCTGCGAGGCACAAGGTGACATTCGGCCATCTCCTCACCGTGATCGAGACGTGCGCGGCCTTCGGCTTCGTCGGCGCTGTGCTGCTCGGTCTGGTCTGAGGTTCGGACCCGCCACCGCCCTCGGGGACCCGAGAATATCAAGAACCGAGGTCCGGTCGATCGAGGGCGCCGGGGAGCCAGCCTCCCCGGCGCCGCTCGTTTCAGGGTCCGGACTCGCGGGCAGTCGCGCCACCGGATACCGCCTCCCCTTTAGGCCGCCCTTCATGACACGCCTTTGACGGCCCGCGCGGGTCCGGTGCGGCGCCGTCACAAACGGCCTGTCACACTGGCGCCGCCACTGCCGCGAGCTGATTGCGGCCGCGCGCCCGCGTCCCGTCCTTCCGCCATCGTCATATGGGTGTTGCGGAGCGACGCTATCGATGGGTCCGACGCGCCGGTGTGCGATCGGTCCGGGTCCGTCCCCCGCTCCACCGCCGGCCACTGGATCAAGACTGCGCTTCCGGCCGGCTTGCGGTGCGAGCCGGCCGTCGCGTGCTCTGGGAGCCTGCGGATGCTGGTGATCGAGGGCCTTACCCGACGCTTCGGCGACAAGGAGGCCGTATCCAACGTGAATCTCGAGATCGGCCAGGGCGCCTTCGTCGGCGTCATCGGCCGCTCCGGCGCCGGCAAGTCCACTCTGCTGCGCATGGTGAACCGCCTGCAGGACCCCTCCTCCGGCCGCATCTCCTTCGACGGCCGCGACGTGACCGCCCTCAAGGGCCGGGCGCTGCGCGAGTGGCGCGCCGAGGCGGCGATGATCTTCCAGCAGTTCAACCTGGTCGGCCGGCTGGACGTGCTGACCAACGTGCTCATGGGCCGCCTCGCCACGGTGCCCGCGTGGCGCGCCCTCACCAAGAGCTGGAGCGCGGATGACCGGGCCATCGCCCTCTCCGCCCTCGACCAGTTCGACATCGCCGCCCTCGCCGCGCAGCGTGCCGACAGTCTCTCCGGCGGCCAGCAGCAGCGCGTCGCCATCGCCCGCGCTTTGGCGCAGGAGCCGGCGCTGATCCTCGCCGACGAGCCCATCGCCTCGCTCGACCCGCGCAACACCAAGATCGTGATGGACGCGCTTCTGCGCATCAACAAGCACTTCGGCATCACCGTGCTGTGCAACCTGCACTCGCTCGATCTCGCCCGCACCTATTGCGACCGCCTCGTGGGCATGGCGCAGGGCCGCGTGGTGTTCGACGGCGCCCCGGCGGCGCTGACCAATGCGGTGGCGCACGACCTCTACGGCCTCGAGGCCGGCGAGGTGATGGACATGCCGGCCGGCCGGCCCGCCGCCGTCCAGGACGGCATCCCCGAAGCGGCCGCCCTCGCCTGAGCGCGCGCCTCCCGCGCCGACCCGCGATCGCGGGCCGGCCGCATCGCCTTGTTCACATTCGATTTCGTCCGACAGGAGCACCAGACATGCTGAACCGTCGTAGCCTGATCGCGGCCGCCGCCGCGCTCGTAATGTCCGCCGGCACCGCCGCCGCTCAGGACTGGAAGGCCAAGTATCCCGAGCTGGTGTTCGCGGTGATCCCGGCCGAGAACGCCTCGGGCGTGACCGATCGCTACCAGCCGCTCATGGACTATCTCTCCAAGGAGCTCGGCACCAAGGTGACGCTGCGCGTCGCCAACGATTACGCGGCCGTCATCGAGGGCCAGCGCGCCGGCAACATCCACATCGCTTCCTACGGCCCCTCCTCCTTCGCCCGCGCGCTGATGACCGGCGCCAAGATCGACGCCTTCGCCATCGAGGTGAACCTCGACGGCACCAAGGGCTATCACTCGGTGCTCTACGTGAAGGCCGACAGCCCCTACAAGTCCATCGAGGACCTGAAGGGCAAGAACCTCTGCCTGGTCGATCCCAACTCCACCTCCGGCAACAACGTGCCGCGCTTCGCCCTGAACAAGATGGGCCTCAAGCCCGACGACTTCTTCGGCAAGGTGGTCTACGCCGGCTCGCACGAGAACGCCGTCATCGCCGTGCAGCAGGGCACCTGCGACGCCGCCTTCAACTGGTGGAACGACGCGCAGGAATCCAACCTCAAGCGCATGGAGCGCAAGGGGATGGCGAAGTACGACGACTTCCGCATCATCTTCAAGTCCGACCAGATCGTGAACTCGCCTTTCGCCTACCTCTCGGACCTGCCGGCCGACCTGAAGGCCAAGATCCGCGACGCCTTCTTCTCGATCCAGACCAAGGACAAGGCCGCCTTCGACCGCATCTATGAAGGCAAGCAGCAGCCCTGGCAGCCCATCGACAACGAGGCTTACGTGCAGATCATCGAGCTGAACAAGTTCGTCGACGAACTGCGCAAGAAGAAGAGCTGAAGGTGGCGTCCCCTCTTCCCTTGCGGGAGAGGGTGGATCGCGGCGCAGCCGCGGGACGGGTGAGGGGTGCCGCCCCCGGTGGGGCCAACGAGCCCCTCCCCCGGCCCCTCTCCCGCAAGGGGAGAGGGGAGAAACAGCTAGAGGCTCCCTTGTCCCACGCCATCACCCGGCTGCCCGACGAGCAGATCGCCCCGCTGATCGCCCATTACGATGCGGCGGTGCGGGCGCGGCGGCGGCATACGCTGATCGTCGCCGGCGTGATCGCCGTGTGCATCGTGCTCGCCGCCTGGATGGGCGAGGTGAAGCCCTCGGTCTTCTTCGCCCATGCCGACCGGCTGCCCAATTACTTCTGGAGCATCACGCCGGTCCTCCACTGGGACACCCTCGGCGCCGATCTTGCCGAGTGGTACTGGAACCTCGACCACTGGCTGAAGCTGCTGGTGGATACGATCCTGATCGCCTATCTCGGCACGCTGATGGGGGCCATGGGCGGCTTCTGCCTGTGCTTCCTTGCCAGCGCCAATCTGGTGCGGAGCCCGTGGATCCGGCTCGGCGCCCGGCGCTTTCTCGAATTCTGCCGCACGGTGCCGGAGCTGGTGTTCGCGCTGCTGTTCGTGGTGGCCTTCGGCCTCGGCCCGCTGCCGGGCGTGCTGGCGCTCGCCATCCACACCATGGGCGCGCTGGGCAAACTGTTCGCCGAGGTGGTGGAGAACATCGACATGAAGCCGGTGGAGGGCGCCACCGCCTCCGGCGCCTCCTGGCTCACCACCGTCCGCTTCGCCGTGGTGCCGCAGGTGCTCTCGAATTTCGCCTCCTACGGCCTGCTGCGCTTCGAGATCAACGTGCGCGAGGCCTCCATCATGGGCTTCGTCGGCGCCGGCGGTATCGGGCAGGACCTCGTGGAGGCGATCCGCAAATTCTATTATTCGGATGTCTCCGCCATCCTGCTCCTCATCATCGCGACGGTGATGATCATCGATCTCGTCACCGAGCAGGTTCGCCATCGCCTGCTCGGCTTTGGAGCGCAGCGATGAGCCGGGCGCGCATCACCCTCACGCCTGAAACCCGGGCGCGGCTCGCGGACGCCCATCCGGACGCCATCGCCCCGCCCATCGGCACGCGGGCGCGCACCATCGCTGTCATCGCCGTGGCGCTGGCCATCGCGGCGTTCGGCTTCTGGCAGCTCGGCTTCAATTTCGGCCGGCTCGGCTCGGGCATCGCCCAGCTCGCCTATTTCGTCACGCTGATGCTGCCACCCGATCCGGGCACCCAGCTGCCGCTCTACATGCACGCGCTGGGCGAGACGCTGGCCATCGCCTTCCTCGGCACGCTGGGCGGCGCCGTCATCGCCTTCCCCTTCGGCTTCCTCGCGGCGAAGAACGTCATCCCCAACATCTTCGCCCATTTCGCGGTGCGCCGCGTGCTCGACACGGTACGCGGCGTGGACCGGCTGATCTGGGCGCTGATCTATGTGACGGTGGTGGGCCTCGGCCCGTTCGCGGGCATCCTCGCCATCGCCACCGCGAGCTTCGCCGAGCTGGGCAAATTGTTCTCCGAGGCCGTGGAGGCGCTGGATCGCAAGCCCGTGGAGGGCGTCGTCTCCACCGGCGGCTCGCCCGTGGAGGCGGTGCGCTTCGGCATGCTGCCGCAGGTGCTGCCGGTGCTGGCGAGCCAGCTGCTCTATTACTTCGAATCCAACGCGCGCCAGTCCACCATCGTCGGCATCGTCGGCGCGGGCGGCCTCGGCCTGCACCTCGCCGAGCAGATCCGCGTGCTGGAATGGCAGAAGGTGTCGTTCCTCATCCTGATGATGCTCATCATGGTGGCGGTGATCGACTTCATCTCCTCCCGCCTGCGCTTCGCCATCATCGGCAAA
>JAEZMT010000120.1 GCA_023442085.1 Pseudomonadota bacterium
GCCTAAGGTTTTGTTGATAATCGTGGCAGGATTTAAGTCACCAGCGATTCTCTCCCTTAAATCCGTGCGAATGCCGCACGCATCTGGGCGGCGGATCGCCTGAACGGGTCGCCGGAATGGGTAAAGAGCGCATGCGGGGTCGCCAGACGAAGGACCAGGGCACCGCCGGGCGGCGCCGCAAGGGGCGCGGGGCAGGGGCCCTCGGCACCCGGCTGTTCATCATCGTCTTCGCGCTGGCTGGCGGCTTCGTGGGCGCCACCATCCTCGGGCGGGACGGGGGCGGCGTGCCGTCGGCCATCATTGGCGCATTGGCCGTGGTGGGGGTGGTGGAACTCTTCTTCGCCGCCCGGCGGGCTTTGAAGGGCGCCGAGCCGGACGATCCGCTGGGCGCCATTGCCCTTGCGGCAACCGGTGATGCCATGGCGGTGGTGGAGGATGGCGAGCGCATCGTCGAGGCCAACGCTGCCTATCTGCGCATGTGCCGCTCGGGCACCGCCGAGCCGCCGCTGCCCGAGCGCTTCCTGTCCCGCATTCCCGGCAGCCAGGCGACCGTGGGCGAACTGCTCAATGCCGTCGCCGGTGCCACCGCCCATCTGAGTACCATGCCGTTCGGCGGCGGCCAGACCGCCCGGCAGCTTGAGGTGTCCGTTCATCCCGTGGGCGGAGCGCGGCGCGTGCTGTGGACGTTGCGCATGGTCGACATGGCGGAGGCCGAACCGGCGCCCGCCTTGGCGGCGGTTGCGTCGGCCCTCCCCGCCGGGCCGCTTCCTGCCCCTCTCGCGGCGCCCGTCTTGGCGCCCACTGTCGCGAAGCCGCTGCCTGCCGCCCCGGCGGTGCGCCCGCCGGAGCCTTCCATCGTGGAGGCTGTTCCCGTGGCCGCACCGGTGTCGGCTTCCGAGGCCAAGGCGCAGGTGTCGGGCGCCGCTCCAGCCGCTGCGCCCGAAGGCTACGCGGGGCCGGATCTGGTGGCGGCGTGGGAGGAATTGCCGGCCGGGCTGTTGCGCATCGTCGGCGGCCGCGTCGTGGACCCCAACCTCACCTTCTGCCGGATGCTCGGCTACGCGTTGGCCGACTGGGGGCCGGACGGCATGCCGCTCGCCCGCATCCTTGCCGCCGAGAGCGTGCCCGCGCTCGCCGCCGCGCAGGCGAACGGCGGCCGTGCCGCGCTGGTGGCGTCGCTCCGGCGCAAGGACGGGACCGCGCTCCCGGTGCTTCTGCGCATCGCCGCCGCGTCCGACGGCACTGGCGCCGTGGCCCTTCCGCTCGATGCCGTCGAGGGCGCCCTCGGGGCCTCGGCCGGCATGGGCGCGGCGGGCCGCGCGCCCGACGCCTCCGCGCCGGAAACGTCTACCGACGTCCTCGGCGACCTGTTCTTCCGCCGGGCGCCGCTGGCCATGGCGCTGGTGGACCGCTCCGGTGGGGTGCGCGCCGCCAATGCGGCCTTCGAGCGCCTGTTCGGCCGTGACGCCGCCGGCCGGCCGCTCACCGCTCTGGTGGCCGATGCCTCCGGCACCGAGGCGCTGCTCGCCGCCGCTGCCGGTGCGAGCGAGCCGCCGGTGCCCTGCGATGTGACGCTGGCCGGCGCCAACGCCCGCTCCGCCCGCTTCTATGCGGCGCCGCTGGGCGCCAGCGGCGACATCGCCTTGTGCGCCATCGACATGACCGAGCAGCGGGCGCTGGAGGTGCAGTTTGCCCAGTCCCAGAAGCTGCAGGCGGTGGGGCACCTCGCGGGCGGCGTGGCGCACGATTTCAACAACGTGCTCACCGCCATCATCGGCTATTGCGACCTGCTGCTCGCCAAGCACCGGCCGAGCGATCCGTCCTTCCCGGACATCATGCAGATCAAGCAGAACGCGAACCGCGCCGCCGGCCTCGTGCGGCAGCTGCTCGCCTTCTCCCGCCGCCAGACCTTGCGGCCGCAGGTGATCGAGCTCGCCGACGTGATCTCGGATGCCGCCGCGCTGCTGCGCCGCCTCATCGGCGAGCGCATCACGCTCGACGTGGAGCACGCCCGCGACCTGTGGCCGGTGAAAGTGGACGTGAACCAGTTCGAGCAGGTGATCGTGAACCTCGCGGTCAACGCGCGCGACGCCATGCCGGATGGTGGCACCCTCACCATCCGCACCGGCAACGTGCCGGCGGCCGGCTGCGCCGCCTATGGGCAGGGCCTGCCGGAGGGCGACTATGTGATGGTGGAGGTGGCCGACACCGGCACCGGCATTCCGCCCGACATCATGGACAAGATCTTCGAGCCCTTCTTCTCCACCAAGGAAGTGGGCAAAGGCACGGGGCTCGGCCTGTCCACCGTCTACGGTATCGTGCAGCAGACCGGCGGCACCATCCTCGCCGACAGCGAGATGGGCCACGGCACCACCTTCCGCGTATTTCTGCCCCGCCACATGGCGGGCGTCGAGGAAGAGGAGGCACCGAAGCCCGCCGAGCCGGAGCCGAAGGCCGGCGACACCACGGGGCAGGGGCGCCGCGTGCTGCTGGTGGAGGACGAGGACGCCGTGCGCGCCTTCGCCAGCCGCGCCCTCGCCAATCGCGGCTACGAGGTGCTGGCGGCCGCGAGCGGGGTCGAGGCGCTGGAGCTGATGAACCGGGAGGGCAGCGTCGATCTCGTCATCTCCGACGTGGTGATGCCCGAGATGGATGGTCCGACCCTGCTGCGCGAACTTCGCAGCCGCGAGCCCGGCCTGAAGGTGATCTTCATCTCCGGCTACGCGGAGGAGGCGTTCGCCCGCAACCTGCCGCCCAGCGAGCATTTCTCCTTCCTGCCCAAGCCGTTCTCCCTGAAGCAGCTGGTCGCGGCCGTGAGCGAGACCCTGCGGGCCTGAAGCGGCCCGCCGGGGACGACAGCTTTCTCTAAGGTAATGAGAGAGAAGGGATATCGACCCTCGCGATGGCGTTTCGTCAGTCGCTGCGCGCTCTAGACGGGCGGGCCGCGTTTGCGCATTGTCAAGGCGCGGCTTGCCCGGCGGTCTCCAGATCAGAACACCGCGCCCGATCTGCGGTCGGGCTGGCCGGCGAGGGGAGGGCCCTGATTTGACATCAAGACGCACGATCCTGCGGCGCCGGGAGCTGGCGGGCTGGTCCCGCATCGCCGTGGCGCTGGCGTTCGGCTGGACCACCAGCCTCTATCCGGCCCTCGCCCAGCAGAGCGCGCCGGACGCGGGGGCTCCCGCCAAGCAGGCGCCGGCCGCTCAGTCGCCTGCGGCCCAACCGCCCGCCGCGCCGCCGGATGCCGCGGCCCAGACGGCTCCGCCGGCCGCC
>JAEZMT010000124.1 GCA_023442085.1 Pseudomonadota bacterium
CGTTGCCGCCGTGCATGTCGCGCGCGGTGCGGGCGATGTCGAGCGCCTTGCCGCAATTGTTGCGCTTGAGGAAGGAGATGGCCTCGATGGGCAGCTGGCCCTCATCGAACATCCGCCCGGCGCGCAACGCGAGCTGAAGGCCCAGCGCGATCTCGGTGGCCATGTCGGCGAGCTTCTTCTGCACCAGCTGGGTGGCGGCGAGCGGCTTGCCGAACTGCTTGCGGTCCAGCGTGTACTGGCGGGCGGCGGCGTAGCAGGCCTCCGCAGCGCCCATGGCGCCCCAGCCGATGCCGTAGCGGGCGCGGTTGAGGCAGCCGAAGGGGCCGGGCAGGCCCGCGGCGTTGGGCAGGAGGTTCTCTTCGGGGATCTCCACGTCCTCCAGCACGATCTCGCCGGTGATGGAGGCGCGCAGGGAGAGCTTGCCCTCGATCTTGGGGGTGGAGAAGCCCTTCATGCCGCGCTCGACGACGAAGCCCTTGATGGCATTGTCGTGCGCGGACGACTTCGCCCACACCACCGCAAGGTCGGCGATGGGCGAGTTGGTGATCCACATCTTCGCGCCCTTGAGGCGATAGCCGCCGTCGATCTTCTCTGCGCGAGTACGCATGCCGGCGGGATCGGAGCCGGCGTCCGGCTCGGTGAGGCCGAAGCAGCCGACCCATTCGCCCGTGGCGAGCTTGGGCAGGTATTTCTTGCGCTGCTCTTCCGTGCCGTAGGCGTAAATGGGGTGCATGACGAGGGAGGACTGCACGCTCATGGCCGAGCGGTAGCCACTGTCCACGCGCTCCACCTCGCGCGCGGCGAGGCCGTAGGCCACGTAGCCGAGGCCGGCACCGCCATATTCGGCCGGGATGGTGGGGCCGAGGAGGCCCAGCTCGCCCATCTCGTTCATGATCTCGCGGTCGAAGCGCTCGTCGAGATAGGCCGAGGTCACGCGCGGCAGGAGCTTCTCTTGCGCATAGTCGCGGGCGGTATCGCGGACGAGGCGCTCGTCCTCGGTGAGCTGGCTGTTGAGATCGAAGGGATCGGCCCAGTCGAAGGTCGGCTTACCGGATGCGGCCATGGTGCGTCTCCCGCGCTCGAAAGCACCGCCGGGTGGCGGTTGGCATTTACATTCCAACCAGTCGGTATATAAATATCCGGCGACAGTCAAGGAACACGACGCTGCAGGATCGAGGCGACCACGAACAGGATGCGCCGGCCCGCCCGGCCCCCGCCCGGCGGCGCGGACGTCCGCCCAAATCAGCGGCGCTGCGCGTTGCTGCGGAGGGCGACGGCGTGCGCCTCGGCCGTCCGCCGATGATGAACGACCCGCGCGCGGAAATCCTGCGGCAGGCGGCGCAGATGTTCGCGCAGAAGGGCTATGTGGAGTCCTCGCTCAGCGAGGTCGCGCGGTCGCTCAACTACTCAAAGGGCGCCATCTACAATTATTTCTCCTCGAAACAGGAGATTTATGACGCCATCATCATCTATACGCTCACCGGCCTCAACGACGCCTCAGCGGCGGCAGTGAAGCGGGAGGACCCGCCGGCCGAGCAACTGAAGCAGTTCATGGTCGCCCACGCGCGCTTCCTCGCCGACAATTACGACTGCTTCGTCACCATGCTGGTGGGCTTTTCCGGCATGGCCAATACCGGCTTGAAGGGCGATGCGCTCGCCTTGCGTGACGCCCATGAGGGCCTGTTGCGCCGGATCATCGCGGATGGGGTCGCGGACGGCTCGTTCCGGGAGGTGGGTGCGGCCATGACCGGGCGCGCGGTTCTCTCGCTCTTGAGCTGGATGGTGCGCTGGTTCAAGCCGGGCGGCGGCAAGTCGGCGGAAGAGGTCGCGCTGGAGTATCACGACCTTCTGGTGCGCGGGCTGGTGGCCTGAGGGGGGCCTCCATAAAGGGCCTTGCCGGCGTTAATTGCCGTCGTGCTCCGGCTTGACCGGAGCACCCATCCCGGGATTTGCCCCGGCGGGTGCATTGGCCCTCCGGTCAAGCCGGAGGGCGACGGTGATGATGGGGGAGGGCGGCGCCGCGATGACGGCGCCCTCGCTCAGTTTCTCACGCCACGCAGTCGAGAAAGCCCTCTTCAAGCAGGTCGCGCTTCAACTGGCGGCCGATGAAGACGATGCGGCTGAGGCGCTTCTCGTCGTCCTTCCACGGCCGCTGGTGGTCACCGTCCAGGATCATGTGCACGCCCTGGAACACGAAGCGATCCGGATCGTCCTTGAACGACAGGATGCCCTTCGAGCGCAGGATGTTCGGCCCCTCCACCTGCACGATGTTCTGCACCCAGGGGAAGAACTTGTCCGGGTCCAGCGGCTTGTCGGTGGAGAAGGAAACCGACTGGATCTCCTCGTCATGCACCGCCTTCAGCCCGTGATGGTGGTGGCCGTGGTCATGACCGTGGTCGTGATCATGGCCGCAATCCGGCCCGCAGGCCTCGCCATGCTCGTGGTGGTGGTGATGGTGCTCGTCTTCCTCCAGGAAGGCGGGCTCCAGCTCCAGCACGCGCCCAAGATCGAATGCGCCCTGGTTCAGCACCTTGGCGATGTCGATCTCGGACTTCTGGGTGCGGTAGAGCTTGGCATAGGGGTTGATGCCGCGAATGCGGGCTTCCACCGCGTCCAGCTCCGGGCCGGACACGAGATCGGTCTTGTTGAGGAGGATCACGTCGGCAAAGGCCACCTGGTTCTTCGCCTCGGGCGCGTCCTTCAGGCGGTCGGACAGCCACTTGGCGTCGGCGACGGTGACCACGGCATCGAGCTTGGTCTTGGCCTGCACTTCCTCGTCCACGAAGAAGGTCTGGGCCACGGGGGCGGGGTCCGCGAGGCCGGTGGTCTCGACGATGATGCCGTCGAAACCGCCCTTGCGGCGCAGCAGGCCGTCGATGATGCGGATGAGGTCGCCGCGCACGGTGCAGCAGATGCACCCGTTGTTCATCTCGAACACTTCCTCGTCGGCGCCCACCACGAGGTCGTTGTCGATGCCGATCTCGCCGAACTCGTTGACGATGACGGCGAATTTCTTGCCGTGCGGCTGCGACAGGATGCGGTTGAGCAGCGTGGTCTTGCCGGCGCCCAGATAGCCGGTCAGCACGGTGACGGGGATCTTCTCGGCCTGCGTTTCAGCCATGGCTTCACCTTCATGCAAGCGGCGGCCGGAAGGCCGCCGCCGGGGTGCGGAGCGGCGGCCAGAGGACCGCCACCGGAGGGGGCGTGCGCCGCTCAGCTCGACAAGGCAGACGAGAGTTGGCGCACGTTGGATTTCATCATGTCGATGTAGGTGCTCGCGGGGCCTTTGTCATCGGACAGAGCGTCGGAATAAAGCTCGCCGCCCACCTTGGCCCCGCTTTCCTTGGCGATGCGCTGGATGAGGCGCGGGTCGGTGACGTTCTCCACGAACACCGCGGGGATCTTCTGCGCCTTGATCTGGCGGATGATGCGGCCGACGTCCTTGGCCGACGCCTCGCTCTCGGTGGAGACGCCCTCGGGCGCGATCAGCACCAGGCCGTAGGCTTCGCCGAAATAGCCGAAGGCGTCGTGGGAGGTGATGATGCGGCGCTGCTCGGCCGGGATCTTGGCCATGGCCGTCTTCACCTCGGCCTCCAGCGCGTCAAGCTTCGCGGTGTAGGCGGCGGCGTTGGCGGTGTAGGCGTCGCGGCCGTCCGGATCGGCGGCGATCAGGCCGTCGCGCACGTTGGCCACATAGACCTTGGCATTGGCGATGGACTGCCAGGCGTGCGGATCGATGCCGCCGTGGTCGTGGGCGTCCTTCTTGTCGTGCTTGTCCTTGCCGTGGGCGTGCTTGTCCTTGCCCGCGGGCTTGTCGTCATCGTCGTCGAAGCCGGTCCGGGGCGTGATGCCCTTGGTGGCGACGACGATGGTGGCCTTGGTGCCGGAGGCCTTGATGAGGCGGTCCATCCAGCCCTCGAAGCCGAGGCCGTTCACGAACACCACCTTGGCCGCTGCCACCGCCTTCGCGTCGGCGGGGGTGGGCTGGTAGACGTGGGCGTCGCCATTGGGGCCGACGATGGTGGTCACGGCCACGCGGTCGCCGCCCACCTGCTTCACGAAATCGCCGAGGATGGAGAAGGAGGCCACCACGGGCATCTTCTGGGCGGGGGCCTGCGCGAGCGCCGGGCCGGCCAGCGGCAGAGCCAGTCCGGCCGAGAGGCCGGCGGCGAGGAGGAGACGTCTGGAGATCATGGAAATCCTCATCAGGCTTCGAGGTGACGGCGCGGGACGAGGCGGCCGGCAAGCCCGCCGATCGGCCCGAAAATGACGGCGAACGCATAGGCGAGGCCGGCGACCAGGATGATGGATGGGCCGGACGGCGTGCCGAGGTGGTAGGACACGAGCAGCCCCGCCACGCCCGAGCCGAAGGCGATCAGGGTCGCGGTGGCGACGAGGGCCGTGAGGTCGCGGACGAAGAAGCGCGCCGTGGCCGCCGGCAGCATCATCAGCCCCACCGACAGAAGCGTGCCCAGGGCGTGGAAGCCGCCCACGAGGTTCAGCACCACCAGCGACAGGAACGCGATGTGGCTGACGCCCCCGCTGCGGCTCACCGAGGCGAGGAAGGTGGGGTCCACGCATTCCAGCACCAGCGGCCGCCACACCACGGCGAGGGTGAGGAGCGTGAGGGTGGTGATGCCGGCGATCAGCATCAGGGTCGCATCGTCGATGCCGAGCACGGTGCCGAACAGAACGTGCAGCAGGTCCACGTTTGAGCCGCGCAGCGAAACGATGAGCACGCCCAGCGCCAGCGAGATGAGGTAGAAGGCGGCGAGCGAGGCGTCCTCCTTCATGCCCGTCGCCCGCGCCACCACGCCCGCGCCCACCGCCACCAGAAGGCCCGCCGCGAGGCCGCCCACGGTCATGGCGTAGAGATTGAGGCCGGCGAACAGGAAGCCGATGGCCGCGCCGGGGAGGATGGCATGGGCCATGGCATCGCCCGTCAGCGACATGCGGCGCAGCATCAGGAAGGCGCCCACCGGGCCCGCGCCCAGCGAGAGCGCGAACACGCCGGCGAGTGCCCGCCGCATGAACTCGAACTCCGCGAAGGGAGCGATGAAGGTGTCGTAAATGTTCATCGATAGTCCCAGGCGTCGCTGCCGTGTGAGGGCGGCCGGCCGGATCGTTCATCGTCCTGTTCTTGCGCTTGGCCGGGGAGCCGATCCGGTGGGTTGGAGGAGCCGGATCGGCCTCGGCCGGAGCCCGTGGTCCCCGGCCAAGCGCAAGAGCAGCGATGATGCGTTCGGAAGACCGCTGTCAGCCGGTCGCGAATGCGTGGTCTGGATCGGACCGGCGCGCGGCCGGTCGGCGAATGTCTCAGGCGGCGTCGGAACAGGGGACGGCGTCGTCCTTCCACGCCTCGCCCATGCGGCGGGCCTTCAGCAGATTGTCCGGGCCGAGCGCTTCCGCGGTGGGACCCCAGGCGACCGGCGTGCGGGCGAGGAGGAGGGTCTGCGGGAAGGTCGCGCGCACCAGGTCGAAGTCATGCAGCACCGCGATCACGGTGCGCTTCTCCCCGTGCCAGCGGCGGACCAGTTCCACGAGGTCCGACACCGTCTTGGCATCGAGGGCGGTGAAGGGTTCGTCGAGCAGGATCACGCGCGCATCCTGCAGCAGCAGGCGGGCGAACAGGGTGCGCTGCATCTGCCCGCCGGAGAGCGTGCCGATGGGGCGGTTCTCGAAGCCTTCGAGGCCGACGGCGGCGATGGCGTGCTCGATCTTCGCGCGGTCGGCCCGTCCGATGCCGCCGAACAGGCCGGCGCGGCGCCACAGGCCCATGGACACCATGTCATAGACATGGATGGGGAAGCTGCGGTCGATCTCCGCGCCCTGCGGCAGGTAGGCGATCTCGCGCGGGTCGAGGCCGTGGCGGTCGATGGTGCCGCCCAGCGGCTTCAGCGCGCCGCCGATGCCCTTGAGGAGGGTGGACTTGCCGGCGCCGTTGGCGCCGCAGATGGCCAGCAGCGCGCCCTTCTCCACGTCGCCCGAGAGGTGATGGACGGCCGGGTGGCGCTCATAGCCGAGGGTGAGGTTGCGGAACGAGATCTGCACGGTCATGCTCCGCCTCCCGTCACCAGCAGCACGGCGCCCCACATGACGAGGATGAGCACGCCCGCGAGCGCGAGCCGTCCCGCGAGCGACATGCGCAGCACCGATGCGCCGAGGCGCACGGCCGGCCTGCGGGAGGCCGGAGCCGCCGAATGCGCGTGGTGGTGGTGTGTGTGGGAACCCTGCGCCGCGCCGACGTGATCGTGCCCTCCGGCGGCCACGCCAAGGGGCGCGGCGCGCTCCTGCCGGCCGGTCGCCTCAGGGGCGGGCCGCGTCGCTGCGGAGGGGGAAAGGGACAAGGACATGGCGGCCGGTGCGCTGTTTCCGATGGCCATTTGATACAGTGTATCAGACGTCCTTGTCCAGTCCGCCGACACCCGTCCGGACGCATTTGTGCGGTGCCCCATGGTCAGCGGGGCGCCTACTCCGCCGCTGCGGCGAACGCCCGGAAACTGCCGAAGCTGGTGATATCCCGCGCCCCGTCGAGGGCCGCCGCCTCGGCGAGGAAGCCGGTGACGCGGCTGCCGTCCTCCAGTTCCACCTGCCCAAGGCCAAGCGGCGCAGGGATTGTGGCGAGGAGGCGCCCGACGCCCTCGAAGGGCAGGGACCACACCTCCCCCTCCACCGCCGCGCCGTCCGTCGTCACCCGCACCACGCCGGGGCGCGGCACGGCACCGGGAATGAGCTTCATGCGATAGGCAGGCACCGTCTTCGCAGCCCGCACGAAGCGCGCGCCCATGGCCTTGAGATCGCCGTTCAGCGGCATGCCCGAGAGGTGGGCGCCGAAGACGCAGACATCGAGCCGTCCCGGTTCCGTGGCGGGCGCCAGCGGCGGAAGGGCGGGCGCCGGCGCATGGCCACAGCCGAGGGGCAGGGTGCCCGCCGCGACGAAGGCCCGGCCCAGCGCCGCCATCTCCGCATCCTTCCCGGCGGGGGCGAGGAGGGTGATGCCATAGGGCACGCCGGCCGCGGTGATCTTCGTCGGCACGGCGATGCCGCACAGATCCATCAGGTTCACGAAATTGGTGTAGGTGCCATTGCGAGAGTTGAGGCGGATGGGGTCCGCAATCACCTCTTCCACCGTGTAGGCGGATGGCGCGGTGGGCAGCAGCAGGCCATCGATGCCGGCGAGGATGGGCGCGGCGCGGGCGCGCAATTCCTTGAGCTTGTACATGGCGCGGAAGGCATCCGCCGCGCTCGCCTTGCCGCCGGGCTCGGTGATGGCGCGCGTGACCGGATGCACCGCTTCGGGATCGGTGGTGAGCAGCGGCTCGGCGACGATCCAGCGCTCGGCCACCCATGGTCCTTCATAGAGCAGCCGTGCGGTCTCGGCGAAAGCGGAGAAATCGATCTCCTTCAGCACCGCGCCCAGCGAGGCGAAGCGCGCCAGCGCCTCCTCATAGGCGGCAGCGGATTCGGCATCGCCGAAGAACTCCCGCTGCGCCGGCGTCAGGATGCCGAGCACCGGCGCGGGAGGAGCGGCGGCGAGGGGCGCGATCGGCAGGTCGCGGGAATAGGCGTCCTCCGCGTCGAACCCGGCGATGACGTTCAGCACCGCCATGGCGTCATCGACCGTGAGGGCGAAGATGGAGATGCAGTCCAGCGTCTTGCAGGCCGGCACGAGGCCGGTGTTGGGAACGAGGCCGAGGGAGGGCTTCAGCCCCACGATGTTGTTCAGCATGGCCGGCACGCGGCCGGACCCGGCCGTGTCGGTGCCCAGCGAAACCGGCACGATGCCCGCGCCCACCGCCACCGCCGAGCCGGAGGAGGAGCCGCCTGGCACCAGTTCCGGATTCACTGAATTGCGCGGGATGCCATAAGGCGAGCGCACGCCCACGAGGCCGGTGGCGAACTGGTCGAGATTGGTCTTGCCGATGATGAGCGCGCCTGCCGCCTTCAGCCGCGCCACGACGGTGGCGTCGCGCTCCGGCGTATATGCGAAGGCGGGGCATGCGGCGGTGGTGGGCAGGCCCGCCACGTCGATATTGTCCTTTACCGCCACGGGGATGCCGTAGAGCGGCAGAGCGGTGTCGCCGGCGGCCTCCAGCGCGGCGGCCTCGGCGAGCACGTCCGCTTCTTCGCGCAGGGTGATGAACATGGCCGGGTCGTCATGCACCGCAAGCCGGGCATAGACGCCGCGCACCGTATCCGAGACGGAGCGGAGGCCGGACCTGTGGGCTTCGAGGATGCTGGCGACGGTCTGCATGTTGTACCCTGATGACGGCGCTCCACGCGCCTGATGGCAGGGGTCTAGCAGGAAGCGCGCCACTTGTATGCAATTTCTGATAATGTGTTTTTTATCAATATGTTGATGCAAATGCACTACGCCCCGCAGCGGCCGGATGTGCCGCTGCGGGGCGCAGGAAAGATGTCAGATGCCTGAAAATTAGGCTGAGTTTACGGGCGCGTCCCGGACTGATCAGTCGGCGAGGGCGTGCGGCCGGGAGGGGCGTCGGGCGAAGTGGTCAGCGGCGGGGGATTGCCGCTCGGCACGGTGATGTTCTCCGGCGCGGTCTCGCTCGGTTCGGGCGTGCCGCGATTGGAAAACATGTTCGCCGCGACCAGCGCGAAGACCAGCACGAATGCCGCGGCGATGAGCATGCCCTGGCGTTGCATGGGGCTCTCCTTGTCGTGGATATCGCCCCGTCAACGCCGCGCCCCCGGTGGGCGGTTCCCTTTTTTCGAGGTCAGTCCCGGAACACCACGGTGCGCGAGCCGTTCAGCAGCACCCGGTCCTGCAGGTGCCAGGAGATGGCCCGCGCCAGGACCCGGCGCTCGATGTCGCGGCCCTTGCGCACGAGGTCGTCGGGCGAATCCTGGTGGGAGATGCGCTCCACGTCCTGCTCGATGATCGGGCCTTCATCGAGGTCGGAGGTCACGTAGTGGGCCGTCGCGCCGATGAGCTTCACGCCGCGCGCATGGGCCTGGTGATAGGGCTTGGCGCCCTTGAAGCCGGGCAGGAAGGAGTGGTGGATGTTGATGCACTTGCCCGAAAGCTTGGCTGAGAGGCCATCGGAGAGCACCTGCATGTAGCGCGCGAGTACCGCGAGTTCCGAGCCGGAAGACTGGAAGATTTCCCAGACCTGCGTTTCCTGCTCCAGCTTGGTGGCCTTGGTCACCGGCAGATAGTGGAAGGGGATGCCGTCGAAATCGAGATGGGCATAGGTCTCGCGCGGGTGATTGGAGACGATGCCGGAAATTTCCATGGGGATCTCGCCGATGCGCCAGCGATAGAGCAGATCCGCGAGGCAGTGATCGAACTTGGAGGCGAGCAGCAGAACCCGGCGCTTCTCGGAAACGGGTCGCAGCGTGAAGCTGAGGGAGAAATTCTGAGCGACCGCCGCGAAGCCCGAGCGGATCTCGGCGAGGCCCGCCTCGCCCTCCACAACGTTGAACACCACGCGCATGAAGAAGCGGCCGGTCTCCGTGTCGTCGAACTGCTGCGCCTCAAGAATGTTGCAGCCTTTCTCGAACAGGAAGGTCGAGACGCCGGCGACGATGCCGGGCCGATTGGGGCAGGAGAAGGCGAGAATGAACGGCGCGTTTGGGCTGGTCATGATGCGTCCTTTATGGCGCCGCGCGTCTCACGCAGCCGGGCGCCGGTCTCGGAGGAATTCGATGCGGAGAGGAGGCGCGCGCCGCGCTGCCGTCAACCTCGGTCGGTGCCGGAGAGCGCAAAGCCGTATTCCGCCGCGCTCGTCGCCAGCCAGCGCAGGAAGGCGGGGGCGAAGGTGTTGCCCACCGCGAAGCGATAGCTCGGCGCATCGCTCCGCTGCCAGAAGGTGACGCCGACATGCGAGACCGGCGTGGTCGCCGCATCTCCCGGCTGGAAGGCGCGAGGATCGATGTCCACCGCCACGCCCTTCACCAGCGCCTCGCGCACCTTCGGCCCGGAGATGTCGAGCACGAGGTTGGCGTCGCTCTGGTCGGTCACGGCACCGAGGCCGGTGGCCAGCGCTTCAAGGCGACGGCGCAGCGACGCGCCGTCGGAGCCTTCTGCGAAGACGAGCCACTTGCCGGGGCCGGTGCCGACGGCCTCGAAGCCCGCCCCGCTGACGGCCTTCGGCGCATCCGCGAGGGGCAGGCCGGCGGCGGTGGCGGCGGCGATCAGCTCGGCCATCTTGCCCTTGCGGGCCATGAGCGTCGCGGCGGCAAGGTTCGCCACCACCCGCGCGCTGACGCCGGTGGCGCTTTCGACGCCATAGTGCCCGGCCGGGACGAGGTGGGCGGGGGAGAGGGCGTTGAAAAGGTCAGACACGCTGCTTCTCCCCTTCGGGATCGACAAAGTGGGGAGAGCACACCTCGACCTCGATGTCGCCGCCGCGCACCGGGTCATAGGCGCGGAGCTTTTCGCCGATGCGCTCCGGCCCGCGCTTGAGGAGACCGAGGCCGATGGAGTGGCCGAGGATGGGGGACCAGGCGACGGAGGTCATGTAGCCCTCGTCATTCTCGGTGGTCGCGGCCGCCCCCAGCGCCAGGAAATGCGCACCCGCCTTGAGCCGCGCGTTCCGGTCCACCGGCTTGAAGCCGACGAAGGTCGGCCGATCCGGCTCGGTGAAGGCGGGCCGGCCGGCCATCACGCGGCCGATATAGTCCTTCTTGGTGGAGGCCATGCGCCCGAGCCCCAGATCGCGGGCGGAGGTTTGCCCGTTCAACTCGCTGCCGGAGACATGGCCCTTCTCGATGCGCAGGACCGCCAAAGTCTCGACGCCGTAGGGCGTGATGCCATAGGGCGCGCCGGCCGCCATGATCGCCCGCATCAACGCATCGCCGTGGCGGGCGGGCACCGCGATCTCGTAGCCGAGCTCGCCGGAGAAGGAGAGGCGGAAGACGCGTGCCTCGATGCCGCCCATCACGGTCGTCTGGAGCGCGCCCATGAAGGGCAGGCCGGCATTGGAGATATCCGCGCCATCCACCAGCTTCGCCAGCACGTCGCGGGCGCGCGGGCCCGAGACGGCGATCTGCGCCCACTGCTCGGTGATGGAGGCGAGGCACACGTCCAGCTCCGGCCACAGCACCTGGAGGCAGAATTCCAGATGCTGAAACACCTTGGCCGCGTTGGCGGTGGTCGTGGTCATCACATAATGGTCGTCGGCGAGGCGGGCGGTGGTGCCGTCATCCATGACGATCCCGTCCTCGCGCAGCATCACGCCGTAGCGTGCCTTGCCGACACCGAGGGTGGAGAACATGTTGATGTAGACGCGATCCAGCAGCACGCCGGCATCCGGCCCCTGCAGGTCGATCTTGCCGAAGGTGGACACGTCGATGACGCCGACGCTCTCGCGCGTCGCCTTCACCTCGCGGTTCACCGCCGCCTGCCAGTCCTCGCCGGCCTTCGGGAACCAGGCGGCGCGCAGCCACTGGCCGGTCTCGACGAACACGGCGCCCTGCTCCTCCGCCCATTTGTGGGTCGGCGTCGGGCGGGTGGGCTTGAAGTCCACGCCGCGATGGTGGCCGGCGAGCACGCCGAGGGCCACGGGCGTGTAGGGTGGCCGGAACACGGTGGTGCCGGTTTCGGGAATACCCTTGCCGGTGAGCGCCGCCATGAGCGCGAGGCCCGCCATGTTGGAGGTCTTGCCCTGGTCTGTGGCCATGCCCATGGTGGTGTAGCGCTTCAGCAATTCCACCGCGCGGAAGCCTTCCCGATGGGCGAGGGCGACATCCTTGGCGGTCACGTCGTTCTGCTGGTCCACGAACGCGGCGCCCTTGGCCTGAACCTGCCAGAACGCCTTGAGCCCGTTGGGCGCGTCGGCCGCGACGGGGGCCGGCGCGGCGATGGGGGTGAAGCCCGCATCCTCCGCCGCTGCGGCGCCGAGCGCCGTTCCGTCCGCGAGGCATTCGCCGAGTGTGAGGTGGCCGGCCGCCGCGCCCGCCACCGCCATGCCCACCGGCACGGCGCCGGGCACGAAGGCGGCAATGTCCTCGCGCCAGATGGGCTTGCCGCCCTGATGGCAGGTGAGGTTCACATTGGGTGTCGCGCCGCCGGAGACGCCGAGCGCCTCCACCGACAGGGTGCGGATGCCCTTGGGCGTGCGCACCGTGATGCCCGACAGGCACTTGCCCGACGCGGCAATGACTTCGCTCCCGGTGAGGAGATCGATGCCCAGCGCCTTCGCCCGCGCGGCGAGGGCAGGCGCAACGGCGTCGCGCACGTCGGCGATGGCCTCCAGCTTCACGCCGGCCGCGGTCGCATCGAGCAGCGCCGCGAGGGCATGGTCGTTGTTGGTGAAGCCGGCCGCCCGCGGCCCCGCGCCGACGCCGAAGCGCGTGGCGTAGGTGGCGAGCGCCAGTGCCGACATGACGCCGGGTCGGTCATTGCCGGGGAAGACGATGGGCCGGTCGAACGCGCCCGCCGCCAGCACGGAGCGCTTGGCGATGAAGCGCCACAGCCGCTGGCGGGCCTGGAACGGGGCGGGGACGGGGAGATGGTCGCTCACGCGCTCCACCGCGCCATATTCGCCACCGTCATAGGCGCCGAACACGGTGGTGCGCGGCATGAGCCGCACGTTGGGCAGGCTCGAAAGTTCGGCAAGGGCGCGCGTCACGAAATCCGCAGCGCTGCCGCCGTCGATCTCCGCCTGCTCGCTGAGCAGCCGACCGCCGAGGCGGAAATCCTCGTCCGCCAGCACCACCCGCGCGCCGGTCCGGCCGGCCGCCAGCGCCGCCGCAAGGCCCGCCGCGCCGGAGCCGATGACCAGCACGTCACAGAAGTGGGTGGCCTTCTCGTAATGGTCCGGGTCCGCCGCATCGGCGGCGCGGCCGAGGCCGGCGGCGCGGCGGATCATGGGCTCGTACACCTTCTCCCAGAAGGCGGCGGGCCACATGAAGGTCTTGTAGTAGAAGCCCGCGCCGAGGAAGGGCGAGACCAGCTGGTTGATGCTGAGGAGGTCGTGGTCGAGGGAGGGCCAGCGGTTCTGGCTGGTCGCCTCCAGCGCGTCGAACAGCTCCACCGTGGTGGCGCGGGTGTTGGGCTCGCGCCGGGCGCCGGAGCGCAATTCCACGAGCGCGTTGGGCTCCTCCGAGCCGGCGGTGACGATGCCGCGCGGCCGGTGATATTTGAACGAGCGGCCCACCAGCCGCACCCCGTTGGCGAGGAGGGCCGAGGCGAGCGTATCGCCGGGGTGGCCGGTGTAGCTCTTGCCGTCGAAGCTGAAGGAGAGGGTGCGGCTGCGGTCGATCAGCCCGCCTGCGGAAAGCCGGGTCATTCGGCCGCCTCCGTCCGGGTAAAGCGCACGGCTGTGATGGCGTGGGTGCGGGTGTCGCGGGTCACGGTGAGCCAGCGGCGGCAGCCCGCGGCGTGGTACCACAGCTCGTCCATCACGCCGGCCACGTTGTCGCGCTCGTAGACATAGGCGTGGAAGGCGTCCGGCGCCTCGGGGCTGGCCGG
>JAEZMT010000256.1 GCA_023442085.1 Pseudomonadota bacterium
GTGGCGAACCTGCCCTACAACATTGCCACGGTGCTGCTGGTGGGCTGGCTCTCCACCGATCCATGGCCGCCGTGGTTCTCCTCCCTCACCCTCATGTTCCAGAAGGAAGTGGCCGAGCGCATCGTGGCGGAGCCGGGCTCCAAGGCCTACGGGCGTCTCGCGGTGCTCGCGGGCTGGCGCACCAAGGGAAAGATCGCCTTCGATGTCGCGCCATCGGCTTTCGTACCGCCGCCGAAGGTCACCTCCTCGGTGATCCATCTCGTGCCGCGCCCGGAGCCCCTGCCCTGCGCGCTGTCGGCCCTTGAAAAGGTGACGGAAGCCGCCTTCGGCCAGCGCCGCAAGATGCTGCGCCAGAGCCTGAAGACCCTCGGCGTCGATGCGCAGGCCCTGCTCGACGCCGCCGGCGTGGAGGAAACCGCCCGCGCCGAGGAGATCGACGTGGCCGGCTTCGTCCGGCTGGCCAACGCCTTCTCGCAGGGCGTGGGGCGCCAGTTCGGCGCCGTGTCCGCGCTCAAGTGAAGCGAAGAGGCGGCGCTATTCCGCCGCCTCCACCCGCGCCGGGTCGTAATTGAGGATGGGGGCGAGCCAGCGTTCGGCCTCCGCCACGGTCCAGCCCTTGCGCTTCGCGTAATCCTCCACCTGATCGCGCTCGATGCGGCCGACGCCGAAATAGACGCTCTCGGGGTGGGCGAAGTAGAGGCCGGACACCGCAGCGCCGGGCCACATGGCAAAGCTCTCCGTGAGATGGATGCCGGCCTTCTGCGTGGCATCCAGCAATTCGAAGATGGTCGCCTTCTCGGTATGGTCGGGCTGGGCCGGGTAGCCCGGCGCCGGACGGATGCCGCGATAGCGCTCGGCGATGAGATCGTCGTTGGCGAGGGCCTCATCCGCCGCATAGCCCCAAAGGTCGGTGCGCACCAGATGGTGCATGCGCTCGGCGAAAGCCTCGGCGAAGCGGTCGCACAGCGCCTTGAGCAGGATGGCGGAATAATCGTCGTTGGCCGCCTTGAAGACCGCCACCCGATCCTCCTCGCCGATGCCCGCCGTCACCGCGAAGCCGCCCACATAATCGGCGACGCCGCTCTCCAGCGGGGCGACGAAATCGGCCAGCGCCAGATTATGCCGCCCTTCCCGGCGCGACAGCTGCTGGCGCAGGGTGTGCAGGGTGGCGAGCGGCGTCTTGCGGGTGTCGTCGCGGAACAGCAGGATGTCGTCCCCCACCGCGTTCGCCGGCCAGAAGCCCACAACGGCGCGGGCCGTGACCCACTTTTCCGAAACGATCTTCGCCAGCATCTCCTGCGCATCGGCGAACAGCGCGCGTGCGGGCTCACCCACCACGGCGTCCTCCAGGATGGCCGGATAGCGCCCCGTCAGCTCCCAGGACTGGAAGAAGGGCGTCCAGTCGATGAAGGGCACAAGATCCGCGAGGTCATGGTCCTCGAACACGCGGGTGCCGAGAAAGGAGGGCTTCTCCGGCGCGCGGGCCGAGAAATCCAGCTTGAGCGCATTCTCGCGCGCCTTGGCGAGCGTGAGCCGCTGCTTGTTGGCGTCGGCGCGGGCGTGGGCCTCGGCGAGCCGGGCATATTCCGCGCGCACGTCGGCCACATAGGTGCCGCGCGTCTCGGCATTGAGCAGGCTGGAGACCACGCCCACCGCGCGGCTCGCGTCGGTGACATAGACCGCCTGCCCGCGCTCATAACGCGGCGCGATCTTTACCGCCGTGTGGACGCGCGAGGTGGTAGCCCCGCCGATGAGCAGCGGCACGGCGAAGCCCTCGCGCTCCATCTCGGCCGCAACATGGACCATCTCGTCCAGCGAGGGCGTGATGAGGCCGGACAGGCCGATCACGTCCACCTTCTCGTCCCGCGCCACCTGGAGGATCTTCTGCGTCGGCACCATCACGCCGAGGTCGATGACCTCGTAATTGTTGCACTGGAGCACGACGCCCACGATGTTCTTGCCGATGTCGTGCACATCGCCCTTCACGGTCGCCATCAGCACTTTGCCGGCGGCCGAGGCGGAGGTGACGCCCATCTCCTCCTTTTCCTTTTCCATGAAGGGCATGAGGTAGGCCACCGCCTGCTTCATCACGCGGGCGGACTTCACCACCTGGGGCAGGAACATCTTGCCGGCGCCGAACAGGTCGCCCACCACGTTCATGCCGGCCATCAGCGGGCCTTCGATGACGTGCAGCGGGCGCGCCACGTTCTGGCGGGCCTCCTCGGTGTCGGTCTCCACGAACTCGGTGATGCCGTTGACGAGGGCGTGCTCCAGCCGCTTCTCCACCGGCCAGGTGCGCCAGGCGAGGTCGGCCTCCTTCTTCTCCTTGCCGGCGGCGCCCTTGAAGCCCTCGGCGATCTCCAGCAGGCGCTCGGTGGCGTCGGCGCGGCGGTTCAGCACCACGTCCTCGCAGGCCTCGCGCAGGGCCGGCTCGATCTCGTCATAGACGGCGAGCTGGCCGGCATTGACGATGCCCATGTCCATGCCCGCCTGGATGGCGTGATAGAGGAACACGGCGTGCATCGCCTCGCGCACCGGCTCGTTGCCGCGGAACGAGAAGGAGAGGTTGGAGACGCCGCCCGAAACATGGGCGTAGGGCAAGCTCTGGCGGATGAAGCGGGTGGCGTCGATGAAGGCGACGCCGTAGCCGGAGTGCTCCTCGATGCCGGTCGCCACCGCGAAGATGTTGGGATCGAAGATGATGTCTTCCGGCGGAAAGCCCACCTCATCGGTCAGGATGCGATAGGCGCGCTCGCAGATGGAGGTCTTACGGGCATAGCTGTCGGCCTGCCCCTGCTCGTCGAACGCCATAACCACCACGGCGGCGCCATAGGCCCGCACCAGCTTGGCCTTTTCGACGAAGGCCTCCTCGCCCTCCTTGAGGGAGATGGAATTGACGATGCCCTTGCCCTGAAGCCGCTTCAGCCCCTGCTCGATGATTTCCCACTTGGATGAATCCACCATCACCGGCACCTTGGCGATGTCGGGCTCGGCGGCGACGAGGTTCAGGAAGGTGATCATGGCGGCCTCGCTGTCGAGAAGGCCTTCGTCCATGTTGATATCGATCACCTGCGCTCCGCTCTCCACCTGATCGCGGGCCACCGCCAAGGCGGCGGGGAAGTCGCCGGCGGTGATGAGCTTGCGGAAGCGGGCGGAACCGGTGACGTTGGTGCGCTCGCCCACGTTCACGAACGGGATCTCGGGCGTCAGCTCGAACGGCTCCAGGCCGGAGAGGCGCAGGCGCGGCTCCAGCTCCGGCACGACGCGCGGCGCCTTGCCCTTCACCACGTCGGCGATGGCGCGGATGTGCGCGGGCGTGGTGCCGCAGCAGCCGCCCACCACGTTCACGAGGCCGGAAGAGGCGAACTCGCCCACGAGGGCCGCCATGGCCTCGGGGCTCTCGTCATACATGCCGAACTCGTTGGGCAGGCCGGCATTGGGATAGGCGCAGACGAGGGTGTCCGCCACCCGCCCGATCTCGGCGATGTGGGCGCGCATCTCGCGCGCGCCGAGGGCGCAGTTGAGGCCGATGGAGAAAGGCTTGGCGTGGCGCAGCGAATACCAGAAGGCGCTCGGCGTCTGGCCCGAAAGCGTGCGGCCGGAAAGGTCGGTGATGGTGCCGGAGATCATCACCGGCAGGCGGAAGCCGCGCTCGGCGAAGAGCTTCTCGATGGCGAAGATGGCCGCCTTGGCGTTGAGCGTGTCGAAGATGGTCTCGACGAGGAGAATGTCGGCGCCGCCGTCCACGAGGCCGCGCGCCTGCTCGAAATAGGCGTCGGCGAGATCGTCGAAGGTCACGGCGCGGAAGCCGGGGTCGTTCACATCCGGCGAGATGGAGGCGGTGCGGTTTGTGGGGCCGAAGGCACCGGCGACGAAGCGGCGGCGGCCGTCCTCCTTCTGCGCGATGTCCGCCGCCTCGCGGGCCAGCTTCGCGCTCTCGAAGTTCAGCTCATAGACGATCTCCTCCATGCCGTAGTCGGCCTGGGCGATGGAGGTGCCGGAGAAGGTGTTGGTCTCCACCATGTCCGCGCCGGCGCGGAAATATTCGAGGTGGATGGCCCGCACCGCATCGGGCTGGGTGAGGCTGAGAAGGTCGTTATTGCCCTTCACGTCCCGCGGCCAGTCCTTGAAGCGGTCGCCGCGATAGCCCGCCTCGTCCAGCTTCAACTGCTGGATCATGGTGCCCATGGCGCCGTCGAGCACGAGGATGCGCTCGGCGGCGGCCTTGGCGAGGTCGGCGAAGATGGTTTCGGCGTGGGTCGCGGCAGAGGTCTGGGCGGCGTTCATCGGGGCGGTCTCGAGGCTCGGGGCGACGCGGGGGCGCGCCTTCCGTGAAAGACGGGCCGGCGCGAAGGGCGCCGGCGGAAAGGGGGTCGCGCTCAGACCGCCATCGCCTGCGGCACCGGCGCTGCATCGGGGCGCAGCCCGAGCAGGTGGCAGATGGCGTAAACGAGGTCGGCGCGGTTCAGCGTATAGAAATGGATATCGGTGACGCCACGATCAACGAGGTCGGTCACCTGCTCCGCCGCCACCGCCGCGGCGATAAGCTTGCGGGTCTCGGGATCGTCGTCCAACCCCTCGAAGCGCTTCAGCAGCCAGCCTGGCACGCTGGCGCCGGTGCGGGTAGCGAAGTTAGACGCCTGCTTGAAGTTCGTCACCGGCAGCAGGCCGGGCAGGATGGGGATGTCGATGCCCCTGGCGCGCACCTTGTCGAGGTAGCGGAAATAGACATCGTTCTCGAAGAAGAACTGAGTGATGGCGCGGGTGGCCCCGGCATCGACCTTGGCCTTCAGGGAATCGATGTCCGCATCGAGGCTGGCGCTTTCCGGGTGCTTCTCGGGATAGGCCGAGACCGACACCTCGAAATCGCCGATGCGGCGGATGCCCTCCACAAGATCGCAGGCATAGGGATAGCCGTCCGGGTGCGGCTCGTATTTGGTGCCGACGCCGGTGGCCGGATCACCGCGCAGGGCGACGATGTGCTTCACGCCGGCATCCTTATAGGCTCGCACCACGTCATCGATCTCGGCGCGGCTGGCCCCGACGCAGGTGAGATGCGCCGCCGGATGCAGGTCGGTCTCTTTCACCAGACGCGCCACCGTCGCATGGGTGCGCTCACGGGTGGAGCCGCCCGCGCCGTAGGTGACGGACACGAAACTGGGATGGAGTGGCGCCAGCCGGCGGATGGAGGACCACAGCGTCTTCTCCATCTCCTCCGTCTTGGGCGGGAAGAATTCGAAGGAGACGTTGACCGGCGGCCGGTCCATCTCCCGGCTCGCCCGCACGGGCACGGCGGCGGGAATGGGGGCGGGGGTGGTCATCAGGCAATCTCCCTGTGGGCGAGGTCGGCATCGGCCATTTCGGAACGCGGATCGCGGGCGAGCCAGAGCGAGACGGTGAGGCCGTCGCCGGAGCGAACCTCGGGGGTGAGGGTCTCAAAGGAGACGAGGTCGAGGCCGGCGGCGACGAGCCATCCCTCCACCGTCGCCCGATCGAAGCCGAGATGGCGGTGGGCGTGGGCCTCGCGCAGGAACTCAAGGCCGTGCGGGGCGAAGTCCACCACCAGCAGCCGGCCGCCGGGCGCGAGAACCCGCGCCGCCTCCTTCAAGGCGCGGCGACCGTCGTCGAGATAGTGCAGCACCTGATGCACGATCACCGCGTCGAAGGCGTCGCGCGGGACGGGGACGGCGTAGATGTCGCTCTGGCGCAGCAGGCAGTTGCGCACGCCCGCGCGCTCCAGATTGGCGCGGGCGACGCCCAGCATGTCGGGGGAGAGATCGACCCCCATGCCGCGATCGATATCCGGCGCGAACAGCTCCAGCATGCGGCCGGTGCCGGTGCCGAGATCGAGCAGCGAGCGGATTGGGGCGCCGGCGAAGGCGTGGCGGACGGCGGCTTCCACGGCTGCTTCGGGCACATGCAGGCGGCGAATCTCGTCCCACTGGCGGGCATGGGCGGCGAAATAGCCCTGCGCGGCGGAGGCGCGGGCCGCGCGCACCGCTTCCAGCCGGGCGCGGTCCCCGGCGAGGACGGGATCGTCCCGATCCAGCAGGTCAAGCAGGCTCTTGGCGATTCGCCCGCCCGCGCCTTCGGCGGCGCGGCGGTAGAACACCCAGCTGGCCTCGCGGTGGCGATCCACCAGCCCGGCATCCGCCAGAAGCTTCAAATGGCGCGAGATGCGCGGCTGCGATTGCCCAAGGATTTCGGTGAGGTCGGAGACGGTCAGCTCCGCCTCTCCCAGCACCGCGATGAGGCGCAGGCGCGTATCCTCCCCCGCGGCCTTGAGGCCCTCGAGGACGGCAGCGAACGAGGAAGGCACGGGCTTGAGCCGATCTGACATAAAGATATCTTTATATCCTTAGTGCGTGCCGTTCAAGTCTGCTTCGTCGCACCTTGCTATGCCCCGCGCGCCACAGTGCGATCACGATCGCGCGGCTCGCGGAATCTCGCATTGCGAGGGACCCGGCGCGGGCCTAAAGGCGTTTAACGACAAGGCCTGCAAAGCAGGAACAAGTTACCGCCAAACGGGGCGAATTTTTTCCGCGACCCGTTTCCAATTTCGTCACGTTTCACGGTTAACACCTCTAACATGACCCTTCGCAATACCCTCCTCCTCGCCGCCGTCGGCGCTTCCGTCCTGGCCGCTCCAGCCTTTGCCCAGGGGCAGTACGGCGGGCCGAATTATAGCTTGCCCGGCGCGCAGCAGGATGATGCCACCGGCACCCTCCCCCCCGCGCCTGTCGGCGGCTATGGCGAGGCGCCTCCCGGCTATTCGGATCCGTATGCGCGCCAGCAGGCGCCGGTACGCCGCGATCAGGTCGAGCGCACGGACCTTCCCGCGCCGGGCCAGTCCTACCCCCAGCAGGCTTATCCGCAGCCGGCCCAGCAGGGCTACCCGCAGCCCGCGCCCGGCGGCTACGCCCGCGGCCCGGTGGCGGTGACGCCGGATGCCGGGCCCTATCCGGGCGCGGTGCCCGCGCAGGGTCAGCAGGCCTACGGTGGCCAGCCGGTCTACAATGCCGCCCCCGACCTTTATGGACGGCAGGCGACGCCCACAGCCTATGAGCCCGCTCAGCCGGCCTATGGCCAGCAGCCCGGTTATGGCGGCTCCGGTCGCGGCGCCGTGGATCAGGATGCACTCTATGCCAGCCTGAACACCACCCCTGCCCCCGCCGGCACCTATGGGCCCAATTCCGCGGTGGTGCCCGGCACCACCGAGGCGCCGTCCGGTCCGCGGATCGAGAATGTCGACCCGACCGAACCGGTGCCCGAGCGCTTCCGCCGTCAGACCGTGGACTATGTGACCACCCAGCCGGCCGGCACCATCGTCATCGATACGCCGAATACCTACCTTTACTATGTGCTCGGCGGCGGCAAGGCGATCCGCTACGGCATCGGCGTGGGCCGTGAGGGCTTCACCTGGGCCGGCACCGAGAAGATCACCGCGAAGAAGGAATGGGCCGACTGGCGCCCGCCGTCCGAGATGATCGAGCGCCAGCCCTATCTGCCGCGCTTCATGGCCGGCGGCCCCGGCAACCCGCTCGGCGCCCGCACCATGTATCTCGGCGGCACCATCTACCGCATCCACGGCACCAACGAGCCGCAGACCATCGGCAAGTTCGTGTCGTCCGGCTGCTTCCGGATGCTGAACGCGGACGTGGAAGACCTTTATGACCGCGCCAAGGTCGGCACCAAGGTGGTGATCCTGCCGAAGGCCAATTCCGCGCCGCAGGCCAATGCTGCGCCGGTCTCCACCGCTTCCACGGGCAAGCCCGCCCAGCGTTGATTGCAGCCCCGCCCTCCGGGACAGACAGGTTTAAGACGGCCCGGCCCCCCGCCGGGCCGTTTGCGTTTCTGCGCCGGACGAGCTTCTGCCCATCCTCCGCAATCTGCCGGAGCCGAAGCCCCCTGTGCGCGGCGTTCCGCTTCGATATGATGCCACGGCAGCGATGACGCTGACTGGAGAGGCACATGTCGACGCCCGTTTCCACTCCCGCTTCCACCATGGCCGACCAGTTGCACGCTCTGCGCGCCAGCTGGGGCTGGTTCGCCGTCCTGGGCATCGCCTTTATCGTGCTCGGCTTCATCGCCCTCGCGCACGTGCTCGCCTCCACCGTGGTCACGGTGCTCTATGTGGGCGCGCTCATTCTGGTGGGCGGCGTGGTGCAGGTCATCCATGCCTTTCGCGTGCAGGGCTGGGGCCGCTTCTTCTACTGGCTCGTGGCGGGCGCGCTCTATGTCGTGGCCGGCGGCCTGATGATGTACAACCCGCTGCTCGGTGCCGGCGTCCTGACGCTGATGATCGGCGTGGCGCTGGCGGTGGAAGGCATCTTCCGCCTCTTCGCCGGCTTCGGCTCCAAGCACGGCAAGGGCTGGGGCTGGATCGTGGTGTCCGGCATCGTCACCCTGCTGCTGGGCCTCATCATCATCGCCCGTTGGCCGGTGAACTCGGTCTACATCCTCGGCCTGTTCCTCGGCGTGGACCTCATCGTCAACGGCGTGGGCACGCTGATGTTCGGTCTCGCCCTGCGCGAGAAGAAGAACTGAGCCGCGGCCTGCGCGAAAAACCGCCCCGCCCGTCCGCGGCGGGGGCGATGCCGGGAACGGGCGGGGCGCACGGCCCCGGGGGGCGTCGGGGCGCGTTCTGATTCAGGTGGCGGGCGTCATTCCGCCGGCTGCGGCAACGCGGCCGGCGCGGGCTCCTCGTCCGTGACCTTCACGCGGAACCAGGTGGCATAGAGCGCCGGCACCACGAGCAGGGTCAGCACGGTCGCGACCAGCAGGCCGCCCATGATGGTCACCGCCATGGGTCCCCAGAACACGCTTTCCGCCAGCGGGATCATGCCGAGCACGGCGGCAAGCGCGGTGAGCACCACGGGCCGCGCCCGGCGCAGCGTCGCCTCCACGATGGCACGGTGTGGCGTTGCGCCATCGCGGATGTCGTGGTCGATCTGGTCCACGAGAATCACCGTGTTGCGCATGATCATGCCGGCGAGCGCGATGAGGCCGAGCAGCGCCACGAAGCCGAACGGCTTGTGAGCGATGAGCAGCGCCGCCGCCGCGCCAATGAGGCCGAGCGGCGCGGTCGCCAGCACCAGGGCGAGGCGCGAGAAGCTCTGCAGCTGGATCATCAGCAGCGTGAGCATGACGATGATCATCACCGGGAACACCGCCGCCAGCGAGGCATTGGCCTTGGCGCTCTCCTCGATGGAGCCGCCGGTCTCGATGCGATAGGCGGGCGGCAGCTCGGCCTTCAGCGGCGCCAGCTTCGGCAGGAGGCGGGTGGTCACGTCCGGCGGCTGCACGCCGTCGCGCACGTCGCCGCGCACGGTCAGCACGAGGTCGCGGTCGCGCCGCCAGAGGATCGGCTCCTCATGGGCATAGCCGATGCGCGCGACCTGCCCCAGCGGCACCGCGAGGCCGTTGCGGGTGGTGACGGTCAGCGCCGCGAGGTGCTCCAGGTCCACCCGCTCCTCCGGCACGGCCCGCGCCATGACGTCGATGAGCAGATTGCCCTCGCGCAACTGGGTGATGGCGTAGCCCTGCAGCAGGGTCTGAAGCGTCTCGGCAATGTCGCGCGGCGAGGTGCCGAGCGCTCGGGCGCGGTCCTGATCCACCGTGAGGGTGATAGACTTGACCTGCTCGCCCCAATTGAGGTGCGGGTCGATGATGTCCTTGTCGGACGCCATCACCAGCCGCACCTTCTCGGCGATATCGCGCACCGCGATGGGATCGGGGCCCACCACCCGGAACTGCACCGGGAAGCCGACCGGCGGGCCGAACACGAAGCGGTCCACGCGCACCCGCGCCTCCGACAGCGCGCCTTCCGCCAGCTCGGCATCGAGCCGGGCCTTCAGCCGCTCGCGGGCCTCCACATCCTTCGCCACGATCACGATCTGCGCGAAGTTCGGGTTGGGCAGCACGGGATTGAGGCCGAGCCAGAAGCGCGGCGCGCCGCGGCCCACATAAGTGGTGCTGGTGGCCACGTCCGGATCCTCGCCGATGAGCGCCTCGGCCTTCTTGGCGGTGGCCTCGGTGACGGAGATGGAGGTGCCCTCCGGCAGCCGGATCTCCAGGAACAGCTCGGGCCGCGTGGAGGTGGGGAAGAACTGCTGCTGCACAAGTCCGAACGCCACCACCGAGCCCGCGAACATCGCAACCGTCGCGCCGATGACCATGAAGCGGTGGCGCAGGCAGAATTCCAGCGTCCGTCGCAGCACGCGGTAGAGCCGGCCGTCATGCATCTCATGATGCCCGCCGGCTTTCTTCATGTCCGGCAGCAGCACCGTGCCGAGATAGGGCGTGAAGATCACCGCTACGAACCAGGATGCGATGAGGGCGATGCCCACCACCCAGAAGATGCCGCCCGCATATTCGCCGGAGGACGACTTGGCGAAACCGACGGGGAGAAAGCCCGCCGCCGTCACCAGCGTGCCGGTGAGCATGGGAAAGGCAGTGGAGGTCCAGGCGAAGGTGGCCGCGGACATGCGGTCCCACCCCTCCTCCATCTTCACCACCATCATCTCGATGGCGATGATGGCGTCGTCCACCAGAAGACCGAGGGCAATGATGAGCGCGCCCAGCGTGATGCGGTGCAGGTCCATGCCCGCCGAGAACATGATGAGGAAGACAATGGCGAGCACGAGCGGCACGGACAGCGCCACCACGATGCCGGTCCGGAAGCCCAGCGACAGGAAGCTCACCACCAGCACGATGACGAGGGCTTCGAGGAAGGTCTTCAGGAACTCGCCCACCGATTCGCCGACGATATGGGGCTGATCGGCCACCTGTGTCACGTCGATGCCGTGGGGCAGCTCGGCGGTTGCCTCGGCCATGGCGCCCTTCAGCGCCTCGCCAAGGGTGAGGATGTTGGCGCCCTGCGCCATGGACACGCCGATCCCGATGGCCGGCAGCCCGTGCTGGCGCATGAGGAAGGAGGGCGGGTCCTCGTAGCCGCGCCGGACGGAGGCGATGTCGCCAAGGCGCAGCAGCGCGCCGTTCACTGCCACCGGCACCTCTGCGATGGCCTCCACGCCGGTGAAGGCCCCGGTAACGCGCAGATTGATGCGGTCGGAGCGCGTATCCACCGCCCCGCCCGCCACTACGGCGTTCTGCCGGGCGACGCTGTCGAACACCTGCTGGGGCGTGATGCCGAGATTTGCAAGGCGGGCGTGGGAGAACTCGATGTAGATCTTCTCCGGCCGTTCGCCGACGAGGTCGACCTTCTCCACATTGGGCACGCGCAGGAGGCGCTGGCGGATGATCTCGGCCTGCCGCTTCAGCTCGGCCGGCGCCGCCCCCTGCCCGCTCAGGATGTAGAGGGCGGAATAGACATCGCCATACTCGTCGTCGAAACCGGGACCGATGACGCCGGCGGGAAGATCGCCGCGCACGTCGGACACCTTCTTGCGCACCTGGTACCAGAGGTCCTTCACCTCTTTCGCCGGCGTGTTGTCGCGCAGGAACACCTGCACGAAGGAGACGCCGGGGCGCGAATAGCTCTCCACCCGGTCGAGGTGCGGCAGGGATTGCAGCTTCTTCTCGATGGGATCGGCCACCTGCGCCTGCATCTCGGAGGCGGTGGCACCGGGCCAGGCCGCCTGCACCACCATGACCTTGATGGTGAAGGACGGGTCCTCCGCGCGGCCGAGGTTGAAATAGGAATAGGCCCCCGCCGCGCCGAGCAGCAGGATCGCGAACAGGGTCAGCGCACGGTGGGTGATGGCCCAGCGCGAGAGGTTGAAGCGCGAGGCGCCGTCCGGGGAAGGGGCGGCGCCGCTCACCGGCGTTGCTCCGCCACGCTGGTGCCGAGCGCGGGCGCCTGTGCCCGACGGGTGTCGACCGCCGGCAACCGCTCGGCCACCTCCGTCACGGACGGCGCCTGCACCGTGCGCACCTTCTGGCCGGGCAGCAGTGTCTGCACGCCGAGCACCACCACCGCATCGCCCGGCGCGACGCCGCCGGAGAGCAGCACCGCGTCGCCCGTATAGGCGGCGATCTCCACCGGGCGGGCGACGATGGCATGGCTCGCGCCATCCACCACGAATACCTGCGGGCCGTGGCCGCGATCGATGAGCGCGGAGAGCGGCAGGCGCGCGACCTGCTGCTGGTCCTTCGGGCGCAGCGTCACGGTGGCGGTCATGCCCAGCGCCACCGTCTCGTCCGCCCCCTCCAGCGTGAAGCGGGCGGGATAGGTGCGGGAGGTCGCGTCCGCCTGCGGCGAAAGCTCCCTGAGCCGAGCTGGAATGCGCCGGCCGGGATCAGCCCAAAGGGTCACGACGGCATCGGCCGAACGGGCATCGGCCAGCGCGGTTTCAGGCAGGGAGACCAGCGCCTCCTTCTCGTCCAGCCGGGCGACGCGCACGACGGTCTGGCCGGAGGCCACCACCTGCCCCGGCTCGGCAGAAGTCGCGACGACCACGCCTGCGGCATCGGTCACGAGATCGGCATAGGAGAGGCGGTTCTCGGCCAGCTCCAGCGACCGCTTCGCCCGTTCGAGGCGGCCGATCGCCTCATCCTTGGCGAGCGACTTGCGGTCGAGATCGGCATTGGAGGCGGCGCCCTTGGCCGTCAGCGCGCGATAGCGGGTGTCCTCGGTGGTGGTCTGGGCGAGGTTGGCGGTGGCGGCCTGCATCTCGGCCTTGGCGCTCTCCAGCTCGAGCTTCAGGTCTTCCCTGTCGATGCGGGCCACCACCGTGCCGGGCTGGATGCGGTCACCCACCTCCACCAGCCGCTGCACCACCTTGCCGCCGACCCGGAAGGCGAGGTCGATCTCCCGGCGCGCGCGGACCACGCCGACGAAGCTCTTTTGCGTCTCGCGCGGGCGGAAGGCCACTGTCGTCACCTGCACCGGGCGGGCGATGGTGGCCGGAGCGTCCTTCGACGCGGCAGCCTCACCCGCGTTGGCGGGATTTTCCTGCCCGCATCCCGCGAGCAAAGACGCGGACGCGACGAGCAGCAGCGCGGCCATGCCCTTGAGGCGGCGGCCGGATCGGATCGGAACGGCGAGGCGGGTCATGGAACGATCCTGTGGCTTTGGCCTATCGACTATGAATTCAACACTGACGATTTTCGTCGATCATCACTTTTACGGCGCAGAACGGCGCTCTGCTCGCTCCTGTCAGGGGAGCGGCGAACGCTCCACCTCGATACTTCTCAGAATGAAACGCAGGCTCTCGCGCAACGCGCCTTCCTGATCCTCGTCGCCGATATGCTGGGCCACCAGGACGGGATGGCAGAAGCGCAGCAGCGCGCTCTGGATATGCCGGCTGATCTTCGACGGGTCATGGGCCACGAACACGCCTTGGGCGATGCCCTCGGCGAGAACGCGGGCGGTCAGGTCGCACAGGCGCGCCTTGTGCGCTTCTATGGCTTCCCAATTGTTCTCGATGGCGACCAGCACCATGTCGTGCACGCGCCGCTCCTCAAGGAAATTCTCCTTGTGATAGCGCATGATGGAGAGATAGGCGGCGAGGATGCGCTCCTGCGGCGACCCCGCCTCCGCAACGGCGGCGGCCACCTCCGCCTCGCTCTCTGTGAGGCACCGCGCGCAGATGGTGGCGACGATCGCGGTCTTGGAGGGAAAGAAGCGGTAGACGTTGGCGGCCGACATTCCAAGCTCGGCGGCGATATCCGCCACCGCCGTCTTGGCGAAACCCATGCGGCGGAACAATTCCTCCGCCGTGCGCGCGATGCGCTCCCGGGTCTCGTCGGCCGTCTCCTTCACCCTGATGTTCACACCACACTCCCAAAAACTGACGATTATCATAAATCGTCAGACGCCTAAATCCAAGCCCGCGATTCGGGCCGTCGCAAAATCTTATCCCTGCCCTGTCGGCGCGTCGTCGACCTCTGCGTCCTCCGATCGGCTCAACGCCGGAACCGGGGAGGAAAAAGATGGCGCGGAAGGTGCTCATCCTGATCGGAACGAAGAAAGGCGCGTTCATCCTGGAGAGCGACCCGGCCCGGAGGAGCTGGGCGCTGCGCGGTCCCTTCTGCGACACCTGGCCGACCAACCATGTGGTGGGCGATCGCGCCTCAGGCCGCATCTACGCCGGCGGCGGGAATGAATGGTTCGGGCCGGCGGTGTGGCAATCGGACGATCTCGGCGCCACCTGGACCCATTCGTCCCGCGGGCTCGCCTCTGCCGAGGGCGAGGCGCCGGTGAAATCCGTGTGGAGCCTCGCGCCCGGAGCGAACGGCGTGCTCTATGCCGGTGTCGAACCGGCCGGGCTGTTTCGTTCCGACGATGGCGGCGAGAGCTTCACCGCCCTGGACGGCTTGCAGAAGCATCCCTCCCGCGCCGAGTGGAACCCTGGCGGGGCAGGTCTCATCCTGCATTCTCTGGTGCTCGATCCGGATGATCCGGAGGCGCTGTGGGTGGGCATCTCCGCCGCCGGCGTCTTCCACAGCGCCGATGGCGGACGCACCTGGAGCGCGCGCAATCGGGGCACCCGCGCGGACTACATGCCCGAGGATCAGCGCTATCCCGAACACGGCCAGTGCGTGCATTGCGTGGTCAAGGCGCCGGGCCTGCGCCACCGGCTCTACCAGCAGAACCATTGCGGCATGTACCGCTCCGACGACGGCGGCATCTCCTGGCAGAGCATCGAGCAGGGCCTGCCCTCCAGCTTCGGCTTTCCCGCCGCAGCTCACCCGCGTGATTCCGAAACGCTGTTCCTCGTGCCGCTCAACGGCGACACCGCCGGACGCTTCATGCCGGACGCGAAGGCCGCCGTGTGGCGCACCCGCGACGGCGGCGCCTCGTGGCAGGCGCTGCGGACGGGACTGCCGCAGAAGGACGCCTATTTCAACGTGCTGCGGCAGGCCATGGCCACCGACACGCTGGAGCCCGCCGGCGTCTATTTCGGCACCGGCTCCGGCGAGATCTACGCCAGCGCCGACGAGGGCGAGAGCTGGACGCGCCTTGCGGAGCATCTGCCCACCATCTCCTCCGTGGAGACTTTGGTGGTGGAGGCCTGACCGGTGGCGGAGGAAGCCGCACCGGTGAAGGTGCGCCTGCCGGCCCATCTCGTCCGGCTGTTTCCGGACGGGGAAACCTATGTGGAGCTGGAGGCGCGCACGGTCGACGAGATGATGCGCCAGCTCGAGGCCCTGTGGCCCGGAATGCGCGACCGGCTGTGCGACGAGCGCCCCGCCATCCGCCGGCACATCAATGTGTTCGTCGACGGCCGGCGCGCGCGGCTCGACACGCCGCTCCGGCCCGGCGCGGACGTGTTCGTTCTCACCGCCATCAGCGGTGGCTAGAGTTACCGGCCGTCGGCGATGAGGCAGCCGGGCGGAAATTCTGTCCCATCCAGCGCCGCCACCACGCATTGCGCCGAGATGAGGTTGCCGCGGGCCAGCGCCTCGGCGCTGGAGCCGGAGGCGTGGGCGGTTGCCACCACATCGGGCCGGGCCGCCAGAGCGGCGGCAACGGGGAGCATCGCCGCATCGGCTTCGGCCTCGAACACGTCGAGCCCGGCGCCGCCGATGCGCCGCGCCTCCAGCGCCGCCAGCAGCGCACGGTCATCCACGAGGCCGCCACGCGAGGTATTGATGACCACCGCATGGGGCTTCATGGCAGCGAGCGCGGCAGTGCCGATCATGTGCCGGGTCTCGGAGGTCAGCGGCGCGTGGAGGCTGATGATGTCGCTCTGCGCGATGAGGTCGTCCAGCGGCACATAGTCCACGAAGGGGAAATCCGGGTCGGGGGTGCGGGTCGCCACCAGCACCTTGGTGTCGAAACCGTGCAGGCGCCGCGCCACCGCCTTACCGATGCGGCCGAGCCCGACGAGACCCACGGTCTTCCCCGTGAGGTCGAAGCCGGAGAGCACCCGCCAGTCGCCGGCTGCGATGGCGAGGTCGCTTTCCTTCAGCCGGCGCAGAAGCGCGAGGATCATCGCCAGCGTGTGGTCGGCCACCGCGTCGTCATTGGCGCCCGCCGCGATGGTCACAACGCGGCCCAGCGCCTTGGCCGCCGGCACGTCCAACCGGTCATAGCCGACGCCACGGCGGGCGATGACCTTGAGATCGGGATGGGCGGCGAGGATCTCCCGCGTGACCGCGCGCTGGCCGACGATCCAGCCTTCGGCCCCCTCAAGCAGGGCGCTCAGCGCAGCATCGGGAATGTCGGAATCGAGGGCGTCGCCCGGAAGGCCGGAGGGCACGGCGATGCAGCCATGCTCGGCGAGATATTCGGCGGCGGCGGCATCGAACAGGCGGGTGGTGATGAGAACCTTGCGGGGGGCGGGCACGGGCGGGCGACCTTCTCAGCGGGGGATACGCTCCCCTCCTCTCCCGGCCGCGTCGCGAGATCAACCCCCCGCGGGAGCATGCGCGTCATCTGCGCACGACAACGCAAAAGGGCGGCGCTTGCGCACCGCCCCGAAAGCGGGCGAGCCGAGGCCCGCCCTGTTCCTGTCCACGTCAGGCCGCCTGAGCGGTGCTCCCGGAGGTCGAGCCCTCGATGGAGCCTTCAATCGTCTTGGGAGCAGCCGTCGCACCCGCGATTGGGATGATGCGGGGCTTCTTGGCTTCGGGAATGTTGCGCACGAGGTCTACGTGCAGCAGGCCATTCTCGAGCACCGCGCCCTTCACCTCCACATGGTCGGCGAGCTGGAAACGCCGCTCGAAGGCCCGCGCGGCGATGCCGCGATACAGCACCTGCGCGCTGTCGGACGTCTCGGACGACGCCTTCTCGCCCTTGAGGGTGAGGGTGTTCTCCTTCACCTCAAGGCCAAGCTCGGCCTCGGTGAAGCCCGCCACGGCCACCGTGATGCGATAGGCGTTCTCGCCCGTGCGCTCGATGTTGTAGGGCGGGTAGGTGGGAGCCGCATCCACGCCGCCGACGGAATCGAGCAGCGAGAACAGCCGGTCGAAGCCGACGGTATTTCGGTACAGGGGAGCAAGGTCAAACGTACGCATGGCATATCCTCCTTTGAAGCGACATGCGGGACCCGCATAGAGCCGGGTCCGGTCAGGCACCGTCAGGTCTCTGCCCGGCGCCTTTTCGGATGTGGGGAGGCCGTTTTGGGGCGTCAAGGGGGGCGGGCGTCGTTCAATCTGAACGCGGGATGAACGGCGGCGCAGGGCCGCGTTCACGCGCTGCAGCTAGACTTTTCCCAACGACATCTGCTCCGTGCGCGGCGTTCTCCGCTCGGCGGCGGGGGCAAGGGGAGGTCGGCGATGCGGGCCTGTGCGGCCGCCGGTGCGGCCTTCTTCCTGATGGCGCTCGTCCCGCCGCTCGCGCCGGCCGCAGCGCAGTGCGGGGCCGATCCCGCCGCACCCGCCGCGGCACAGGGCGACCTCCCGGCGAAGCCGCCCCTGCGCACGCATCACCCTCCCAGCGAGGCCGCAACCCTCGGCTTTCCCTCCGCGACGCCGGCCCGCGCCGCAGCGGCGACGGCAACACAGATGCCGGATGAGGCCCCGCTTCTGCCCGGCGCCCTCTTCCCCCGCGCCTACCGGCCCTATCAGGCTGCCCCCGCCAGCCCCCGTCCTCTCACCGCAGAGACCGTCGCATCGAACCTGGAAGCTCGGGGCTTCCGCCAGGTCAGCGGCGTGCGTCAGCGCGGCCAGAGCTTCCTCGCCGAAGCCACAGGCCCGCGCGGCGAGCGGGTGCGGCTGGTGCTGGACGCAGCGAGCGGCGACATCAGCGGCATGCAGGTCATCGGCACCGCAGAGCACCGCTGACGTAACGCCCGCCGGCGATGCGGACGAGACGGCGATTGTGGACCGGGCGCCCGACGTGTAACCCTCAGCCCCAATTCGCAACGAAGCCCGCCTTCACCGCCGCGAGCCTCATGACGCTCTATTCCCTGCCGAACAATCCGGTGCCCGAAGGCGCGATCGAAGGCGAGATCACCGCCCGCGACGGCGTGCGCCTGCGCTTCGCCCGCTTCCTGCCGGAAGGCAAGGCAAAGGGCACCGTCGCTCTGTTCAGCGGCCGCTGCGAGTTCATCGAGAAATATTTCGAGGTGGTGCGCGAGCTGCGGTCGCGCGGCTTCGCCGTGGCCGTGCTCGACTGGCGGGGACAGGGCGGCTCCCAACGCCTGCTGCGCAACCGCCTGAAGGGGCATGTCACCCGCTTTTCAGACTATCTGCTCGACCTTGAAGCGTTCGCCCGCGAGGTGCTGCTGCCGGATTGCCCGCCGCCCCACTTCGCGCTCGCCCATTCCATGGGCGGCTCGGTGTTGCTCTCGTCCGTGCTGGAGGGGCACCGCTGGTTCGACCGCATGGTGCTGAGCGCGCCCATGCTGGGGCTCGATTCGGTGCCCTTCGAGGGCATCGTGCGGCCCACAGCCACCGTTCTGTCCCACCTGGGCTTCGCCCGGGCCTTCGTCCCTGGCGGGCGCGGGCGCACGCTGGCGCGGCTGAAGTTCGAAGGCAACCCGCTCACCTCGGACCGAGGCCGGTTCGACCGCACGCAGGCTCTGGTCACGGCCTATCCGCAGCTCGACCTCGGCGCACCGACCATCGGCTGGCTCGCGGGCGCCTATTCCACCATGGCCGAATTGACCCATCCCGACGTGATTCCGCGCATCCGCCAGCCGCTGCTCATCATCGCGGCGGGGGGTGAGCGGCTCGTCTCCAACAAGGCCATCGAGCACTTCTCGGCACGGCTCATCGCCGGCGCCCATGTGGTGGTGCCGGCGAGCCGCCACGAGTTGCTGATGGAACGCGACATCTTCCGCGCCCAGTTCTGGGCCGCGTTCGATGCCTTCATTCCGGGCACGCCGATCTGAGAGGATTTTTCGTTGCCACGCTCAGGCGCCGCGCGGGCTGGCTTTTCGTTGCAACGCTCAGGCGCCGCGCGGGCTTAGCCGCCAGTGAGCTGGCGCAGAGCGGCCTCGTGGACCTTGCGGCTACCGGCCGCGACCACCCGGCCGCCAGCCACCGGCGAACCGCCCTCCCAGCTGGTGACCACGCCGCCGGCCCCCTCGATGATGGGCACGAGGGCGATCACGTCATGATCCTGGAGGCCCGTTTCGATGACGAGATCAATCAGGCCCGCCGCCACCATGCAATAGGCGTAGCAATCGCCGCCATAGCGCGAGAGGCGCACGCGCTCCTCCACCGTGCCGAAGGCGGCGCGGTCCTCGTCGTTCATGAGGCGAGGGCTGGTGGTGTAGAGCACCGCATCCTCCAGCCGGTCGCAGGCGCGGGTGGCGAGAAGCCGCTCGCCCGCCGGACCGCGATAGCGCGCCGCGCCGCCATCGCCGAAGAAGCGTTCGCCGATGAACGGCTGGTGCATCATGCCGTAGACCGGATCGCCGTCCTTCAAAAGGCCGATCAGCGTGCCCCAGGCCGGCAAGCCGGCGATGAAGGATTTGGTGCCGTCGATGGGGTCGAGCGCCCAGGTGTAGGGCGCCTGCGCGGCGACATTCTCGAATTCCTCGCCGATGATGCCGTGGGCGGGAAAGGTGGAGCGGATGAGCGCGCGCATGGCCTGCTCGGCCGCCCGATCCGCCTCCGTGACCGGATCGAACGACCGACCCGCGCTCTTGTCCTCGATGCCCAGCGCCGTGCGGAAGAAAGGCAAGATGGCCTCGCCAGAAACAGTCGCAAGCTGATGGACGAAGGCGTCGAAATCGACGGCGGTCATGAGGGCTCCGGAAAGGTCGGGCGGACTGGACGTGCCCGCGGCGGGAAGAAAGCGCGGGCGCGGACCGCTGCCAAGGGAAATCTGCTGGGGGCCGTGCCGGACGGGGCGGTGGACGTCCTGCGGCAAGGTGAAGGATGATAATACCGCAACGCAAAACAAGACCCGCGCGCTGGATTGCCCCTTGCGGCACCGAATGACCGCATAGGAGGCACATGTCGCGGCCATAACGCGCACAGAATGTGCATATCGATTTCAAGCGATTGAAATTAAATGGTTTTAAAATTTGAACGCTTGCACAAACTATCTGCCTGACACGGGCTTGATGCAAAGGAGGGCGATCGTCATATTGATGCAGCGCGGCATTGCTTGTTGCGGTGCCGCTGCCCTCCTTGGGCGTTTCCTCCCTAGACTTGGGCCGCTGTTCGCAGCGGCCCCTTTCTTTTTCGGCGCCTGTCGCCGAGGGTGGCCCAGGTCACCGCGCGTGAAGCGCGGAGCACTTTCCTCCCGGTCTCTGCCAGCAGCCGAACACTCGGGCATCCCTCGGGATCGTCGGGGTGACCGGACAATTCCCACCCGCGCGCGCTCTCAGTTTCGGTGAGGTTCGGCCGACCGCAGCGCGGGAGCCGACTCGCGCCAAGCTGACGCTTCGGCAAAAAATTCTCGCCGCGCTCGGCCTCGCGCCTGATCGGGGGAGCGCAGCCTGCACGATAAAATCCTTTTAAATTTCAATTGCTTGTTCTGGTATACCAGACTGCGACAAACGCGCACTTGATTTATGGCACTGCACTAGGCTATTTGTGCATTGCGACACGGCGATTGGCGTCGCTGTGTCGCTGCCCTCCTTGGGCGTTTCCTCCCTAGACTTGGGCCGTCTGCTCACGCGGACGGCCCCTTTCTTTTTGGGCTGGCCGATCCGGCATTTGCCGTCACCCGCCGCCCTGTCTAGGCCCCTCTCGTTCCATCCCTGGATGCGGTCTTGCGCCGCCATTCGATCCCGTGTCTCGCGGACATCTTCGCAAGGCGAAGCCGGTCCGGGCCGGAAATTCGATGGTGCCTGAGTAATTCCTCGGCAACCGTGCGCAATTGGTAGCCTTGCCATACGAAAAACGCAAGGCACCTTATGCAAAAATGCAGAGCTTTGTCATTCAGCTGCCGCACGGAGCGGGGCGAGGCCCTCCGACACCGCGACGAAAAGATCCCCCATCAGGGCGAGAATGTCGGCCTGAACCCGCACAAATCCGCCATTTCGCTCGTAGGTGGCCTCGTCCATGTAGAGGCTGCGGTTAAGCTCGATCTGCACCGCGTGCAGCCCCGCGGAGGGGTTTCCGTAGTGCTCAGTAATATAGCCGCCCGCATAGGGCTTGTTGCGCACCACCCGGTAGCCGCGGCCGACCAGCGACCGCTCTATGGCGTCCGTCACCAGTTCACTGCAGCTTGTCCCGTACCGGTCGCCGATGACGAAATCGGCCCGCGCCACCTCGTCCCGCGCCGAAGAGGACGGCATGGAATGGCAATCCACCAGCACCGCCATACCCCACTCGCGCTGGATGCGGCCGACAAGGCGGCGCAGGGTCTGGTGGTAGGGCTTGTAATAGATCTCGATGCGCTCGAGCCCCTCGTTCACGGGGAGGCGACGGGGATAGATTTCCTGCGCGTCCCCCACCACCCGCGCGATGGTACCGAGCCCGCCGGAGACGCGAATCGACCGCGTGTTGGCAAAGGGCGGCAGCCGCCCGTCGAACATGCGCGGGTCGAGTTCGTAAGGCTCGCGATTGAGATCGAGGAAGGAGCGCGGAAACAGCGCCCGCATCATCGGCGCGCCCAGGGCGACGCAATCGCCGAACAATTCGTCGACGAACGTATCCTCGGAGCGGCGCAGGGTTGCAAAGTCGAGGCGGGTCTGCTCGACAAAGCTGCGCGGATAGATCCGGCCGGAATGGGGAGAGTTGAAGAGGAAGGGCGCGCGCGCCTCGACCGGAGTGAGCACCTCGAATGCGGGTTCAATGGTGTCGGCGAGACAGGCGGTCATCAAGAACCCAGCACCTTGGATCAATTCCGGAATTCACACCGGCGAGCGGCGGAATGATGGCCCGGCGGGACACCTTTTGTGAAGGGGCGGCTTCGCTTTCACTTCGAATTTACCCGATTGCGGCAGACAGGTCATATGAACCCCCTGCTTCGGCCGGGGCCGCCAGAACACGACATCAGGGGAAGCGGCGTGGCCAAGATCCTGCTCGCTGAAGACGATAACGACATGCGCCGCTTCCTCGTGAAGGCGCTGCAGAACGCGGGCTATTCCGTGGCTTCCTGCGACAACGGCCGCTCCGCCTACGAACGCATGCGGGAAGAGCCGTTCGAACTGCTCCTCACCGACATCGTGATGCCGGAGATGGACGGCATCGAGCTGGCCCGCCGGGCCACCGAGCTCGATCCGGACCTGAAGGTGATGTTCATCACCGGTTTCGCGGCGGTCGCCCTCAATGCGGACGGCGAAGCCCCCACCGAGGCCAAGGTACTGTCCAAGCCGTTCCATCTGCGCGACCTCGTGAGCGAGGTGGGCAAGATGCTGGCGGCGGCCTGAGCCGTCATCCACAGGCCTGACCATCGTCTTACAGACCCGCCTTGCCTCCGGCGATCCGAGCCGATATAGAGGCGGCTCCTGCGAGGGGGCGCGTAGCTCAGCGGGAGAGCACTACGTTGACATCGTAGGGGTCACAGGTTCGATCCCTGTCGCGCCCACCATCCCTCACTTCACCTTCCGGTGGCGATCTGCCCGGCGACATCTGTCGTCCGGGCCATCATCGTTTCCCGGCGCGGCCATCCGGCACAGGCACGGCGACGTATCAGCTGGGCGCCGACCGGCGCATTGACGCGCGCCGGCCGAGGCGCCATCTCACCGGCAGCAGCCGAGGACCCGATGATCGACGCTCCCGCCTTTTCTCCCGATGCCCCCCATCTCCCCAAGGATCACCCCAGGGTGGCGTTCGGGCGCATCGGCGTGCTCATCGTCAATCTCGGGACGCCGGAGGCGACGGACTATTGGTCCATGCGCGCCTATCTCAAGGAATTTCTCTGGGACCGGCGGGTGATCGAGGTGAACCGCGCGCTGTGGTGGTTCGTGCTCAACGCCATCATCCTCACCAAGCGCCCCGGCCCCAAGGGCCGCGACTATGCCAGCATCTGGAACACCGAGCGCAACGAAGGCCCGCTCAAGACCATCACCCGCGACCAGGCCGAGAAGCTTGCCGCCCATTTCGCCGGCATCGACGACCGAATCGTTGTGGATTTCGCCATGCGCTACGGCAAGCCGCCCATCGCCGAGCGCCTCGCCGCGCTCCAGGCGCAGGGCTGCGAGCGAATCCTGCTGGTGCCGCTCTATCCGCAATATGCCGCCGCCACCTCTGCCACCGTCTGCGACAAGGCGTTCGACGCGCTGAAGGAGATGCGCTGGCAGCCGACGCTACGCGTCGCCCCGCCCTGGCACGACGATCCGGTCTATATCGATGCGGTGGCACGCGACCTGGAACGGCATCTGGCGGCGCTGGACTTTGAGCCGGAGGTGATCCTCGCCTCCTTCCACGGCGTGCCTAAGTCCTACCTCACGAAGGGCGACCCCTATCACTGCCAGTGCGCCAAGACGGCCCGCCTGCTGCGCGCGCGCCTCGGCATGGATGAGAAGCGCTTCCGCCTCACCTTCCAGTCCCGCTTCGGCCGCGAGGAATGGCTGAAGCCCTATACGGACGAGACCGTGAAGGCCCTCGCGACAAGCGGCGTGAAGCGCCTCGCCGTGTTCAACCCCGGCTTTGTCGCCGACTGCCTAGAGACGCTGGAGGAGATCGGCGTCGAGAACCGCGAGATCTTCGAGCACGCCGGCGGCGAGAAGTTCGCCGCCATCCCCTGCCTCAACGCAGGCGATGAGGGCATGCGTGTGCTGAAGACCGTGGTGGAGCGCGAATTGAAGGGCTGGGTGGGGTAGGCCCCTCCCCCGCCCCTCACTCCGCCTTCGGTTCCACCTTCGCGGCTTCCCAGCCGAGTATGGCGCGCTTGCGAGTCAGGCCCCAGTGATAGCCGGTGAGGTCGCCGCTCTTGCCGATGACGCGGTGGCAGGGGACCACGAAGGAGATGGGGTTCTTGCCCACCGCCGCGCCCACGGCGCGCGCCGCCTTGGGGCTGCCGACGTGCTCGGCGATGCTGGAATAGGTGGTGGCGCGGCCCATGGGGATGCGCAGTAGCGTCTCCCACACACGAATCTCGAAATCCGTGCCGATGAATACGATGCGCAGCGGCTGGTCGCCCCGGCAGGAAGCGGGATCGAAGATCTGCGCCACCAGCGGGGCGGTTGCGGTCGGGTCTTCCACATAGGTGGCGTTGGGCCAGCGCGAGCGCATGTCGGCGAGTGCGGCCGCCTCCTCCCCGAGATCGGCGAAGGCGAGGCCGCAGAGGCCGCGCGGCGTGGACATGGCGAGCGCCTGCCCGAACGGCGAGGGATGGAAGCCGAAGCGGATGACGAGGCCCGCGCCGCCGGTCTTCCATTCTCCGGGCGACATAGCCTCATGCACCACGAAGAGATCGTGCAGCCGGCCGGGACCGGAAAGGCCCAGCTCCAGCGCGGCGTCGAGCACGTTAGGGCATTCGGCGACGATGCGCCGGGCGCGGTCCAGTGTCACCGCCTGAAGGAAGGCCTTGGGCGTGAGGCCGCACCAGCGGCGGAACAGATCGGTGAGCGCGCGGGCCGAGACGCCGGTGGCGGCGGCGATCTCCTCCACCTCCGGCTGCCGGCGCACATTGCGGGAGATGTATTCCACCGCCCGGCGCACCACGTCATAGTCGCGTGCGGCGATGTCGAGCTGCGCGGCCGGAGTTGCCGTCAGCGTCGGCGCCGCCGCGGGCAGGATGAGATCGGGGGCATCAAGCGCCAGCACGGCACGTCTCCTTCTGATCGAGCGTTGCCCATCTCAGCAGGCGCCGCAAGGGCCGGCCACCCGATTTCCCCGCCCCGGCCCGGCGCCTCAGGCCGGATCGCGGCGCACGGTCAGCCCGTTGAAGGTCTGCTGCCCGGCCATGCACTGGATGCGGTTGATGTTGACGTGGCGGGGCATGGTGCAGGCGAAATAGACCTGCTCGGCGATGTCCTCGGCCGTCATGGGCGTGTATCCGGCATAGACCTTGTCCGCCTTGTCCTTGTCGCCGGAGAAGCGGACCACCGAGAATTCGGTCTCCACGAGGCCCGGCTCGATGTTGGTGACGCGCACGCCGGTGCCGGCCACATCCGCCCAGAGATTCAGGGAAAACTGCTTCACGAAGGCCTTGGTGGCGCCGTAGACGTTGCCGCCCAGATAGGGATAGTCGCCGGCGACCGAGCCGGTGAACACCACATGCCCCTCCCTGCGCTCCACCATCGCCGGCAGGCTGGCGCGCACGGTGGAAAGCATGCCGGTAATGTTCGTCTCCACCATGGTCTTCCACTCGTCCATGTCCGCCTTCTGCGCGGGCTCGAGACCGAGCGCCAGGCCGGCGTTGGCGAAGACGATGTTGTAGTCGGCGAACGGCGCTGGCAGGCTGGCGAAGGCCTCGAACGTCGCCTTCTCATCGCGCACGTCAAGCTCAAGCGGGAGAATGAGGTCGCCGAACTCGGACTTGAGGCTCTCCAGCCGATCGGCCCGGCGGCCCACGGCCACCACCTTGGCACCGCCGCTCGCAAAGCGGCGGACGGTGGCGGCGCCGATGCCGGATGTGGCTCCGGTCACGATCAGGGTCAGGGTGCGCGGATCGAGCATGGCCATGGAAAGCTCCAAGCAAGGCAAGGATAGGAGGAAGGCGCAGAAAATCGTGCCGCCAAAGTCTGCCGGTCATTAAACCGCCTTAACCATCGCGTCTATCCGTCGCCCTGAAACGGTATCTCAATACGTCATCAGCCTTGCTGCCGCCACGATCTCGGGGAAAGGTTCGTTTACCCGCAGCCGGCTAGGGTTCGCGCCTGTCAGTTGCGGTCCGAACGTCAATGGCGTCCCGCGCGAGCCACCCAGGGGCGGGTGGCGGTTTTTGCGCGAAGGCGCTAGGTTGCGGATACGTCCGGAGAACAGTGGATGAAGGTGGTTCTGGTTACGGCGGCGCTGGCGCTGACCCTCGGCGGGTGCAGCACGGAGCTTGACGGCTTCGGGGCGAAGCCGTCCGCCATGTCGGCCAATCGTGTGCTCACGGCGCCGACAGGCGCGGTCGAAGCCTCGCCCGTGCCCGGCAATGTGTCCACGGCTGCGGCCGACACCGCCACCGGTGCCATCTCGCCGCGTACCACCGCGACCAACGTGCCCCTCACCCCGCCGCCGGCCAATCCCGGTGCCACCGCCTTCGCCCCGAGCGCAGCGAAAGAGCAGATGTCCGGCTCCTGGAGTTTCTCCTGGGATGGCGGCAAGGCCTCCTGCCCGGTCCGCCTCGGCACCGATCGCGGCCTCAGCGGCCTGTCCGCCCAGGCTGACGTCTCCTGCCCCAGCGAGATCTTCATGACCAAGGGCTGGGACATGATGGGCTCGGACATCGTGCTGCAGAACCATCAGGGCAAGGTCACCGCCCGGCTCCAGCCAGATGGCCCCAACCATTACGTCGGCACCATCGCCGAGACCGGCCAGCAGGTCGCCCTCGCCCGCTGAGGCGGGCAGGCCTAAGCTTCCGCTGAGACCGGCAAACCCTACGTCCCCGCTTTCTCCCGCGCGCCGAATCGCTCCGCGAAAACCAGCTCCTCCAGCGGCAGCCGCTCGCGCCAGCCGGCGCGCTCGAGGTCGGGCGTCGCCGCGAACCCATCCACATATCCCACGCACAGCAGTGCCACCGGCAATATGTGGTCCGGAATGGCGAGGATGCGCCTGAGGTCGGCGAGGTCGAGGATCGAAACCCAGCCCACCCCGAGATTTTCCGCCCGCGCCGCCAGCCAGATGTTCTGCACCGCGCAGACGGTGGAATAGATGTCCATCTCGCTCTGGTGGGTGCGCCCCAGCACCACCGGCCCCGCCCTCTCCCGCTCGCAGGTGATGCACAGGAGGAGGGGCGCCTCGCGCAGCCCTTCCAGCTTCAGCGTGCGATAGAGCTGCGCCCGCTCGCCCTCGAACATCTCCGCCGCCTCGGCATTGGCGCGGGAGAAGGCCGCATGCAGCGCCGCCTTGG